>NZ_VOSK01000498.1 GCF_009296175.1 Microvirga tunisiensis
AGTGTCATTCTGGAGCTATCTTGGCGATAGACTGGGAATTGCTGATGCGCCAGCCGTCCCGCGCCTGGCAGATCTGGTCAGCGACCGCTGCTCCTTAGCGTGATCGCCAACGGTTTTGCCCCTATTACTGGGAGCTCTCCTAACTCTTCACAAATTCTATCGAATTCACTCGATAATTTGGCACCCATCGGGCCACCGAGTCTTTCTCCATCTAGCCAGCCCTCATAGAGCGCAACTATATCGGTAAGGCGGGCACGTTGCCTTTCTTGCTCAATCTCATCGCGAAATCCGGAAGCCGAAGTGCCGGCATAGCCCTCGAACATCAGCTCACTTGCCTGCCCATACTGCAACATACCCGCTATCACTCCGAAGGGTTGGTTTGCTATAAACCAAGCTAATGTTCGCCGGAGCTGTCGTGACTGCCACCGCCATTGGGTTCCCTGAGTTGTAGGCGGAATACTGTACAATGCTCGGATTTGGCCAATCTGCGCATCAGTTGCCCTGGCGCAGACCTCTTCCAGCTGTTCTGTACAAGCGTTGGCAAAGCTATTGATAAACGTATTTGATTGGCCACCCTTCATCGCGGCGCTATTGCCCTCACGTAGGGCTGGCCGAGCGAATATAAGATCCCTTTCTTCCTCACCCAACGGAACGTTTCTCACCCCGCAAAGGTGGTCTTGAATCTTCTCTGCCGCTATAATCGCATCAGCAACTGGCTTGATAGTAATCCAAGTATGCTTCTGCCGTGAGAAACCCTTTTTTCTCGAGCCTTTGAATATGTACCCTTCAATCTCGTACCTATGAACCTGGCCGTGGGCGTTTTTGACGATCTTAACACATCCTCGCCTAAGGGCCGTAACCTCACTATCTCTCATCCCGGATAGCAGTCCGACGACAAGATAGCAGGCGCCCAAAGCTTGACCCAAGAGGAAGAAAGCCTCCTTCGTTGTAGTGCTAGATCTCCATGGGATCACAGTGTCGGGAAGATTGCTCCAACCGAAGGATTGCCCTTCCAGTTCCCCACCGAGCTCTTGGATGGCATCATCTATTACACCTTCACAGTGAACCGATTTCAACGAACTCCAGCTTATACCGGTTTCGCGAGCGATCGCAGACCGAGATGGTCCACCGCCTTCGACCAATGGGACTTTGCGATGCTGTTGACGGAGTCTCGAAAGATAAGCGTCCAAGGCGCTTTTGACGGTAGCGCCAGGTGGAAGTGAGCTTGCGTTGACTCCCGTACTTTTGACGTTGTTGCGAAAGCGAACAAGGTCGTCAACACCACGCTCAACCATGAACATCGCCCAACGCAGCGTCGGAGCATAGATTGCTTCCGGCACTCGGTTAGTCTTATTTTCTGTGTTTAGTCGGTAGCCAGCGATTTTCGTTGCGGACCTCATGCCCCAAGGTGCGATTTGGAGTGATTGGAAGGACATCTCCGGCTCGTAGGTAAAGAGCCGCCTAATCATGCTTATGCGATGAACGAGCGAACTCGCGGATAGGTGGCGATGCTCTTGAAGCCATTGATCGAGCCAATTCTGATTAATGTCGTAGAGCGTGCGGCCGGTATTGTGAACGCACCGCAAGAAGTAACGTATCATAGGTGAATTTGAGCAGGCCGCATCTGGAGTCAAACCTTGCAACTGCCAGCGACAGGATCCTAGATGGTCGAAATTCAAACAAAGGTACAGATATTCTCTGATAAACTCCCGTTCGCCCTCGCTATCTATGGTCCTAAAGTCAAACCGCGCTCTATGCTCAAAAGAATTTACCCGCGCGATCGTGCATCGTAGGTCCCATACATCATCACCAACTCGACTAGTGTTGCGTTGAACGTGATCCGGAATAACAAATTTGTTTGGGATTGCGAGTTGGTTCCGGTCTATTGCCCAATCTGGTGAAAACTTACGTTCAAGCGTGGGAGCAGACGGCATTCAGGTTCTCCGCTCATGTAGAGGGATATAGAAGAGTGCTCCTCGATTTTCTTCGAGTGAGGACTTCGCATCTGCAACCATTTCCGGTTGGAACTTTGGGAGGATTTGAAGTTTGATTCTGGCATAGTCACTTCCGTGAAGTGCTTCCCACTGTTGCGGTAAAATGATTACCCGCCTGTCATTCAGCCAAGTGAGATAAGCCAAGATTGCTGGTAGTTTTTTAGCCGTGAAGACCGCATTTCGACAGGGTAGACAAAGTGTAAACGGACTGCGACATCCACCATCATCCGCTTGCCCAAATGGACTGTCCCAAAAATCTTGACAGCTTGCTAACCAAGTGTCCGAGTCGACGGAGCCATCGGTTGGCTCCGCTGAGTCTGAGCATTTCGTTTCATCGAGGTCAGGTAAGACAACTGGCTCCATTGCGCTCAGAAATAGGCGGTTCTGAGCATCGACGACCGCGTTTGCATGGTCTTCCCGTGTCGCGTCTAAATTCGCATAGTGGCGAACCGCTATCGACTGGGAATTATCGGAGGCGAATCGGCCCAGGTGCCCGCCGTATCGGCGATAACGATGCATCTTCACCGTTTTCCGCAGACGGGTGCAATCGATAGTCGTGATTGGGTGACCGGAATCATCGGCTATTTTCAGGCTTTGAACTAGGGCCGTTACTTCGCGGCTATTATGTATCATTGGACGAAAAGATCTGCCGCCTCTCCTGTGGGCGCCAATCCATAGAGCTTGTGATGAGACCGGGTCGTAGGTTTCGACGACTTTCGATGCGTGTTCAGTTATTAATCCGGCTTGGGCGATCTTGAACTACGCGGCATAACGGAAAGATGGATGCCCGAAGTAGCTGCGGATCCGGTCGGGCAACTTGGCGAGCCGGCGCATGTGGCTGATGATGGCGCGCTTAAGTTCGGGCTTGCTGCGGGCCGGCGGCTTGCGCGTCACAGCGTGCTTCAGGTCGGCGTTCAGGCCCTCGTCCGGGTTCAACTCAGGGCTATAAGATGGCAGGTAGAAGACCTCGATCTGCTCCGTGCGCTCGGCCAACCAGTCCTGCACCGCCTTGGCCCGATGGACCGGCAGGTTGTCCCAGATCAGAAATACCTTGCCGTTGGCATCCTGGATCAGCTGGCCGAGAAAGCGGATCAGGCTCGGGGCCTTGACGGCGCCATCGAGCACCATCCAGCGCAGCTCGCCCTTGTTGGTCAGAGCCGAGATCAAGCCCAGCCCCGCGCGCTTGTGACAGGGGCGCACGACAGGCGTCCGGCCCCGCGGGGCGGAGCTGTGGCCGCGCACATCATCGGAGCGCAAACCGGTCTCATCGCCCCAGAAGATCGTGCCCTTCTCCTCTCTGGCTCGCGCCACAAGGGCTGGATACTCCCGCCGCAGCCAGCGCCGCACGGCCTTCGGCGACTGCTCGTATGCCCGTCGGAGCGGCTTCTGGGCCGTGAAGCCCCAGCGCGCCAGATAGGTGCTCATCGTGCGCACCGCCAGCCCGACCCCACAGTGTCGCTCGATGAGCTCCCGCACCGCTGCCCGGCTCCACAAGGCGAAGGGCAGGCCTGACCTGCCACTGAAGTTTCATCCAGCCGCTGTTAGAGCCTCGGCAGGTGATACGCCTTCTGGCGCGACAGGAGCAAGGGGCCAGCGCGCGGAGCCTGTCCGTTGCGCAGCGTGATGGTCCCTTGC
>NZ_VOSK01000049.1 GCF_009296175.1 Microvirga tunisiensis
CCCAACAGCTCCAGCACCAACCGCTTCAGATCGGCGTTCGACAGGCCATCAAGATCCGGGGCCGGTGACATGCAGGGGATTGAATCAGAATTGTCGCTGCGCCGGAACCCCGACCCGCCAGCTCAGCCCGGACTTTTGCCAATGTTACGGAAAATGCCGGTAACCCTTTGATCTTGTTGGTGAGCGCGCTGGGACTCGAACCCAGGACCCTCTGATTAAAAGTCAGACGTTCTTCGCTATCGTAGTGGACCAAGCCTGGCCTGCCGCAACTGGTGCAAAAGTATAATGGCTCAACTGAGCAGGACTTCCAGGATCTTTTCCACGACCCACCTCATTGGAAGACCAGACAAGGATGCAGGGTGAACGCAATGGGCCTCACCGGCGCAGTGAGGAAATGGCTGGGCGCAGTGATCCGGATGCTCGGCATCGCTGCCCGACCCGTGCAGGAGGCGCAAGGCGAAAGAGGCGTGGTCATCCATCCCTACCGCGGATATGGATCCCGCTCTGAGGTTTTCCTAATTGGTCGGGTGTTCCGGCAATCGAGCCCGCACTTGGAGACCGGACGGGGAGACCTCCTGACTAACTTACGCAATATCGGTCGGCGCATTGCCCGCCGCACGATCCCCAATGCTGTCGTGACAGCCCGGTTCTATGGTGCTGAAGAGACCTTCACCACCGATAAGGACGGCTATTTCCGGATCCATCTCTCCCCTGCCCTGCCGCCCCCGCCCGGCCGTTCGTGGCACACCATGGGACTGATGCTGCAGCAGCCCCAGGCGGTTCAGGCGCAGGCTCAGATCTTCATCCCACCCGCCAGTTGCCGGTATGTAGTTATCAGCGACATCGATGACACGGTCATGTACACCGGTGTCGCCAACAAGCTCAGGATGCTGTGGCGCCTGTTCGTCGAGGACGCGCAGAGCCGGGTGGCTTTCCCAGGGGTCGGGGCGTTGTACCGGGCCCTGCACGCTGGCGCCTCCGGCGACCAACAGAACCCCATGCTTTATGTCTCACGCGCACCCTGGGGCATCTACGAGGTGCTGGAGGAGTTCTTCGATAAGCATGGCATCCCAGTTGGCCCAATCCTGTTCCTACGCGAATGGGGCGTCTCCTGGACAAGTCCGCTGCCGCGCAAGGCCGAGGACCACAAGCGCGAGCTGATCCACAACATGCTGGCGCTTTATGGTGAGCTGCCCTTCATTCTCATCGGCGACAGCGATCAGCACGATCCCGAGATCTACCGTCAAATTGTTGAGGAGCATCCCGGGCGGGTGCTGGCGGTCTACATTCGCAATGTCTCACGGGATCCCAAGAGGACCAGAGAGATTGAGGACCTCGCCAAGGTTGTAGCTGGTGCTGGCAGCAGCCTGGTGCTGGCAGCCGACAGCGTGGCGATGGCCGAGCACGCTGCGAGCCTTAGTCTCGTTTCCCCAGAGACTGTCTCTGAAGTCCGGAACGAGAGAATGGCTACCGATCCGACTGAGCCTGAGTCGCAGACCTACGGCATTCAGAAGTCTACTCCGACGAGGACAGCAGAGGCTGTAGCGCAGGGTGACTTGCAGGATCTGATTGAGAGCGGATCCGAGCCAATGCCGCCCAATGTGATTGTCAAGACGCAGGCGCAGGAGCAGCTCAAGGAATCCTGATAGGCTGTGAGTGGCTGCTGGCTCACAATGCCAACCTTCAGGCGATTGGAACCTTAGCCGTTCTCAGCAGTCATCCTTGTGCAGCGCTTCAACCCAGGCCTGAACAATACCCGGAGGCTGATCGATGGTTAGAGCCATCTCATCCATGATTGCACTGCTCGGCGGCATCGTCCTAGCCGAACCAGCCGTCGCCGAGGTGTCGATCGTGATCGACAAGACGACACAGCGCATGACCGTGTCCGTCAATGGAGAGCAGCGCTATGCCTGGGCGGTCTCGACGGGCACGGTCGATTACTCCACACCGGCCGGCACATTCACGCCTTCACGGCTGGCCCGGGTGCATTACTCCCGGGAGTGGGACAACGCACCCATGCCGCACGCGATCTTCTTCACCGATGCGGGCCATGCCATTCACGGCAGCCGTGCCACGAACCACCTCGGGGCCCCAGCCTCGCATGGCTGCGTGCGGCTGGCGCCCAGGCATGCAAGCATTCTGTTTGATCTCGTGATGGTAGAAGGACCCGAGAACACGCGGGTCGAGATCACCGGAATGGACCCGATCGGCACAGGGCTGGCGGGCGGGAATGGTGCCGGAAGTGACTACAGCCGCCTGACCAGCTTCGATCCACTTGAGGACGGGATTATGTCCGGCGGTAGCGGGCGTCGCTCTCAATCTGAGATTAGCAGAAATCCCTTAGGCGGCCGGCTCACTATAACAACAGGGCAGTGATGCCGAGCGGGTGCGCCGCGCCAGATCGGCAGATACCGGTCCAGCGAGCTTCGGTTGAAGATCTTCTCGGGCATGCCTCAAGCCCCTAACCCTCTGTTAACGCTGCTTCACAACAACTCTCTGGGACTAGGAGCCTCGGTCGGCTGGAGGGGTTTGCTGAGCAGTCAGGTTTTCGAGGAATCCAATGATCAGGAACGCCCTCCCCTCACGAGTCTTGTTGCCCTGTTGATGACTGCCGGATGGCAGCCTGCTGCGGCTGCCAGTTTCGACTGCTCCGAAGCTGAGACTGCTGACGAGAAGGCAGTGTGTGTCGATCGGAAGCTGAACGACGAGGATGTCGAGATGGCAGTCCTCTACACCCAGCTCAAGCCGTTGCTTGGCATCCGTGCCCCCAATACTGAACAGCGAAGTGCGGGAATGCTTAGTTCATGCGCTTGACGAATGTGGCGATGCGGGGTTCCGTAGCAAATACAACTGATGCGCAGAACCTTGTCTGAAGGCAACGTAATGGGCATTCGGCTCACGATCGCCCTCGGTAAAACGCGGTGACGGCTCCAGTCCAGGTACCTGGACCATACCCGCAACAACATGGTCCAAAAGAGCGCGAACTTTGCGGGGGACAAACCGCCCTGACGAATAGACCGCATGCAGGTCCATCGGCGAATAGGCGTAGTCTTCCATAACCCGCACTAGCTCACCGCTCTCGAGCAGGTCCTGAACCAGCGGCAGTTGCACTCCGCCAACGCCGAGCCCTGCTCGCAGCGCTTCCATAAGAACGAACGAGTTATTTGCCCGGAAGCTTGATTTGACATCGACCGCGACCGGACCCTGAGGGCCGATCAGGGTCAGATGCTCGCCCGCAGCCGTCCAGCTGAAGCGGACATGGTCGTGCCGGGCGAGTTCGTCCGGCGTTGTCGGACTCCCATGGGCCGCGACATAGCCCGGTGAAGCGACGAGGATCCGCGATACCGATCCAAGCTTCCGCGCGATGAGCCCTGAGGAGGCGAGTGTTTCGAGACGCAACGCCACGTCCACGCCCTCCTCAATCAGATCGGCCAGATGGTCGTCGAGGATCAGTTCGACCATGAGACCCGGATGTTGGCGATGGAACTCCACAATGAGCGGGGCAAGATACCTCTGTCCCAGTCCGCTGGGTGCCTGCACGCGCAGACTGCCCTTGAGCTCGCTCGAGAGACTGAGGAGGTCGTCCTCGACCTCGGCCACCTCGTCCAGGATCTGCCGAGAGCGCGCAAGGTACGTCTCCCCGCTTGCCGTCAGCGTCAGCTTGCGCGTGCTGCGGTTGAGCAGGCGGGTCCGGAGATGACGCTCAAGACCTGCAATCTGCTGGCTCACAGCCGGCTGCGTCAGGCCGAGTTCACGAGCAGCCGCCGATAGGCTGCCCCGTTCCGCCACCCGCACGAAGGTGGCCATTGCCGCGAAGCGGTTCATCAGGGCCCATCTCAAAGTATTGCTTATCAATGATAGTAGAGGGAACCGCCTACGCAAACAATGGTGAATAGCTCATGTCTTCTCCCGACAACACACCCTCGCAGTGCGGAACAGGAGATCGACATGGAGTACAGACGTTTAGGAGCCTCCGGCTTGCAAGTTCCGGCCCTAAGCTTCGGGGCTGGAACCTTCGGCGGCCAGGGCCCCCTCTTCGGTGCGTGGGGACAAACGGATGCGCAGGCGGCGCGTCGGCTGGTCGACATCTGCCTGGGGGCCGGTGTCACGCTGTTCGATACAGCCGACGTATACTCGAATGGAGCATCCGAAGAGGTTCTAGGCCAAGCGATCAAAGGCCGCCGGGACAAGATCTTGATCTCGACCAAGACCAGCCTGCCGATGGGGGAAGGACCGAATGAGGCAGGCTCCTCCCGCTCTTACCTGATCAGGGCATGCGAGGCTGCTCTGCGCCGACTTGGCACTGACTATATCGACCTCCTTCAACTACACGCCTTCGACGCAGGCACCCCTGTCGAGGAGCTGCTGGCGACCCTCGACGGTCTCATCCGGGCTGGAAAGGTCAGGTATGTCGGCGTTTCCAACTTCTCAGGCTGGCAGGTAATGAAGTCGCTGGCTGCTGCCGACAGGCATGGTTGGTCACGCTATGTTGCCCACCAAGTCTATTACTCACTGGTCGGGCGCGACTACGAGTGGGAACTCATGCCGCTTGGGCTGGATCAGGGCGTTGGAGCCTTGGTGTGGAGCCCGCTCGGCTGGGGACGGCTGACCGGGATGATCCGGCGGGGACAGCCGCTGCCGCAGGGCAGCCGGCTGCACGAGACCGCAGGCTTTGGTCCTCCAGTCGACGATGACCAACTGTTCCGTATCGTAGACGTCCTTGATGGGATTGGGGAAGAGACTGGCAAGTCTGTACCTCAAATCGCCATCAACTGGCTGCTGCAACGGCCGACGGTGTCTTCGGTCATTATCGGTGCCCGCAACGAGGAGCAGTTGCGCCAGAACCTAGGTGCTATCGGCTGGACACTCACGCCCGACCAACTGGCGCGGCTGGATACGGTCAGTTCTGTCACGGCACCCTACCCGTACTTCCCTTACCGCCGCCAGGAGGGCTTCGCGCGATTGAACCCACCAGCTGTCTAACGCCACAGCACTCAGCTACCCTCGATGACAGGTGACAGTCCGCTTGGAATGGCTGTCGGCTATGCGAGACCAGCAGGATCGTTCACACGTGTGATGCGATCAAACGCGGCCAGTGCATGGGCCACAACCGCCGTCAGCTCCTCGCGGGTGGCACCATCCCGCGCCTGGATCGAAATTCCATGCACCACCGTGGCGTAGTAGGCTGCAAGCGAAGCGGCATCCGCATCCGGCGGCAACAGACCATCAGCAATCGCAGCCTCGAACTTCAGCCGCAGGGTATCCTGCAAGGTGCGGCGCATCTCCTTCAGTTCCTGCCGGATCCCGTCATTTTCAGGAGCGCAATGGGTGGCACCCAGCGCAATCATGCAGCCCTGGGGCCGCCCCTGTTGCGTCGAGCATCCGATGGAGGCGTTCAGCATGCCCGCCAGCCCCTCCCGCAAGGTTGGGGCCTCCATGAGAGCGCGGAAGGTCCCTGCTGCCGCTGTCTCACTGAAGTGGCACACCGCCTCCAGATAGAGAGCCTCTTTTGACCTGAAGGCAGCATAGAGGCTTGGCGAGCTGATGCCCATTGCGGTGGTGAGATCGGTCATGGACGAGCCCTCAAAGCCATGCTGCCAGAACACCTCCATGCCCCGCTTGAGGGCTACGGTGCGGTCAAACGCGCGCGGACGGCCTCGGGACGACATCAGCTCTCCTTTTCTGTGCTGATCATTATATAAATCGATTGACAGCCTTCCGCAACTCGCTCACCATTTCTGTGTCGATCAACACATAAATGAGTCGAGCATGACTTCGAACAGCAAACGCGTCGCATTGGTGACCGGTGGCAGCAGGGGCATAGGCGCGGCAATCGTCCGGCGCTTCGCAGCTGACGGCATTGAGGTTGCCTTTACCTATACGACTAACGCCCGGCTCAGCGGATCAGGCTGTCACTCAGGTCTTCGAGGCCGGTGGGCGGGCTAAGGCCTATGCTGCGGATGCGGGAGACACCGACGCTATCCAGGATGTGGTTCGTCAGGTTGTGGCCGACTTCGGCCGTCTTGACATTCTCGTGGCCAATGCCGGGATCATGGTGAGCGGTCCTCCTGAGGACGTCACCGTTGATGCTTTTGATCGCCTGATGGCCGTCAACGTCCGCGGTGTCTTCTTCGCCGCGACCGCCGCTGCACAGGTCATGTCGGAGGGTGGCCGGATCGTCAGCATCGGCAGTTGTCTCGCCGAGCGCAGCGCAGCGCCGGGCCCGGCACGACAGCCTATACGCTCTCCAAGGCTGCTCTGGTCGGCATGACACGTGGCCGTGCCCATGATTTCGCCCCTCGAGACATCACCGTCAACCTTGTGCATCCTGGGCCGACTGACACCGATATGAACCCCGCCACCAGCGAACGAGCTGCCAGGCAGAGGACCAAGATCGCTCTGGGCCGGTACGGTTCGGCGGATGAGATTGCCAGCGCTGTCGCTTACCTAGTTAGCCCGGCAGCGAGCTTCGTCAGCGGTGCGACACTGGCGGTGGACGGCGGCTTCGCAGCCTGACCCTATCGCAGAACAATCCAGAACAGTTTGGCGACTACGGTGCGGACCTCCTTTCGGAGGCGCCGGGTCCTTCGCTTGTGCTTCTCACCGTGTGAGTGACCGCAATCACCATGCGTCTCAGCACGAGCCATCAGGCCTTCGTATTGGATCACAAAAGGACGATCAGATGATTGAAATGTGTGAAGCCGAGGGGGCACCTCAGACGCAGGATCAGCCTGCTTGGGGCGCTGTGTTTGCTATGACGCTGGGCGTCTTTGGCCTGGTGACGGCTGAGTTCCTGCCTGCCAGCCTCTTGACACCGATGGCAGCGGATCTGGGCTTCACTGAAGGAATAGCTGGGCAGGCTGTGACCGCAACAGCGGTTGTTGGCATGATGACAAGTCTCCTCATCTCCGCCGCCACGAGCCGGATTGATCGCCGTATCGTGCTCCTAGCTTTCTCGGTCCTGCTGATTGCCTCAAATCTGCTGGTGGCTTTCGCGGTTGACCTGCCCCTCCTCCTGCTGGGCCGTGTGTTGCTGGGCATCGCGATTGGTGGATTCTGGACCATGTCGGCTGCGGTGACGATGCGGCTTGTGCCGGAGGTGCATGTACCCCGAGCCCTGTCAATGATCTTCAGCGGCGTCTCGGCGGCAACGGTTCTTGCGGCACCTGTCGGCAGCTTTCTGGGTGACATCATCGGGTGGCGCAGCGTGTTCGTGATTGTCGCGGCCTTGGGTGCTGTGACGCTAATCGTCCAATTCATGTCTCTCCCGCGCATGGCACCCACCGGTCTGACAGGTCTGCGCACGCTCATCGATGTGGTGGCGCGTCCTGGCGTGGCGGTTGGCATGATCGCCGCGATGCTGATCTTCAGTGGGCACTTTGCCTTCTTCACCTACATCCGTCCGTTTCTTGAGACCGTCACGGGGGTGGGGATCAACACCGTATCAGCTATTCTACTCGGATTTGGGAGCGCCAACTTCGTCGGTACACTGCTGGCCGGAGTACTGCTCGGGCGCAGTCTGCGGTTGACCCTGACAATTATGCCGCTGCTGATGGGTGTTCTTGGGCTGGGCCTGGTTGCTTTGGGTAGCTGTCTGGATGCGAGACCTCCTTGGCATGAGCGATGACCTGGAGGGCTGGCGGCAACGCGTCTGCATCGGGTGGCTTGTAGCGGCGGTTGGCGAGCTTCGGCTCGGCGGCCAGGCGGCTGCGCACCACCTCATCCGGTGCTCGCCCCTTCAGCACGCGCTGACGTCTCCTGTTGTAAGCCTGATTGAAGCCCTTGAGCAGCGTCTCGAGATCCCGATGGCTATAGATCGTGATGCCGAGCACCTCGCGCTGCACCCGCCCGTTGAAGCGCTCCACGAGACCATTGGTTTGCGGTGTATACGGCTTGGTCCTGCGGTGCTCCAGCTTCAGCTGGCGGCAGGCCTCTTCAAAGCCATCGGCGGTAAAGCAGGATCCTCTGTCGGTGAGCACGTGCGTGATCTTGAAGGGAAACGCGCGGACCGCCTCTTTCAGGAAGGCGACCGCGCTGGTGGCCAGCTCATCGTCCTTGACGGCCAGATGCACCCACCGTGAGCAGCGGTCGATGGCCACATACAAATAGCGCTTGCGGCGCTCGCCGTTGGCGGTCTGCAGCTTGGGCAGGTGCTTGATGTCGATGTGCACGAAGCCGAGATCGTAATCCTTGAACGTGCCGCTCCGGCGCTGGCGCTGCTGCGCCGGGGGCAATCGTCCCAGACCCTCGGCCTTGAGGATGCGGTAGACGGCATCGCGGTTGAGATGCGGCAGGAAATGGCTGACCACAAACGTGAGGTCATCGAGCGGAAAGCCGGTGGCCTGGCGCAGGGCACAGACGATGGCGCGCTCCTCGTCCGTGGCTTTCCAGGGCAGCTTGTGCGGCCGGCTGCTATGGTCCTGGCAGTCCTGGGCTCCGCGCTTGCGCCACTTGCGGATGGTCTCGGTGCTCACGCTGAAGCGCTGGGCCAGCACGCCGGTGGGCTCTCTCGAGCGGGCGATCTCCTGGCGGACAGCGGGGGTGGTGCGGGCTTGCGGATGAAGGGAGTGCATCACGTCCTCCTGCGGTGAGAAGCTCGGCGTCGCAGGCCGTCAAAGCGCCAAGTGTACTCCTCAATGGCGTAACGCACCCGATCCCAACAACGTTCCGCCACCAAACAGGTAGCAGCCCCATTCCCGTCGCTATCATGGTGGGACTTTGGGGGGCTGCCTTCGGTGCCGTACCGGTGGCTTGGTCGACTTGGCTGACCCGAACCGTTCCTGACCAGGCGGAGAGCGCAGGCGGCCTGCTGGTTGCGGCCATTCAGCTGGCGATTGCGATTGGTGCTGCCGCTGGAGGGGGAATTTTCGATGTGAGCGGGGCAACAGGGGTCTTTGCCGCCAGCAGCGCGTTATTATTGCTGGCCACGATGAGTATCCTCGTCGGCATTCGCTCACGTACAGCGGCCATCGCAAGATATTGAGGCCGTCGCCGCAAATCAGCCCGTGGCGAAGTGGGCAGCACACACCTAAGTCGCCCGGGGTGTTCGAGTTGGAGAAGAGAACAAGGAAGTAATTATGGATACTCGCGTCCAACACCGTCGGATCAAGATAGGCAATATCGACACTTTTTACCGCGAGGCGGGATCGGAAAGCGCACCCGTTGTTCTGCTCCCACACGGTTATCCCTGCTCGTCCTACGAGTTCCGCAATCTCATGCCAAGATTGGCCGACCACTGGCGACTGATCGGGCCGGACTACTCCGGCGCCGGCTATAGCGAAACGCCCGATGACTTCGACTACAGCTTCAACGGTTACGCCGACTTTCTCGACAGCTTCGTGAAAGAGTTAGGCATCAACCGCTTCGCCCTCTATCTGCACGATTTCGGATCTCCGATTGGCGCCCGGCTGGCGATCAAGGCACCCGAGCGCGTGGTGGCGCTCATCCTGCAGAATGCCGACATCCCTTACGAGGATGCGCTGGGGCCGAAATATGCCGACATCGAGACGACCTGGACACTTCCAGCTTCCGAGATGCGAGGGAAACTGGCTGAGGCAATTAATGAGGTGACGTTTAAGGAAGAGTTCCTGAATGACGTCAGGCCCGAACTGGCCGCCAAGATCCCTCCCGATTTGTGGAAGCTGCACTGGTCGTTGATGACGCCCAAGCGCAAGGAGATCGCCGTCAGCCTCATAGCAAGCTTAAAAGAGAACCGCGGCTGGTTTCCGCACTTTCGGAAGTACCTCAGCGAGCACCGCCCCCCGACGCTGATCGCTTGGGGCCCACAAGACCATTACATGCCTGAAAAATCGGCCCGCGCTTATCTTCGCGACCTACCCGATGCCGAATTCCACCTGCTGGACGGCGGCCACTGGCTGCTGGAGACCAACCTTGACGAGATGGTGGCGCTCATCCGCAACTTTCTCGACCGGGCGTACCCAGATCCAAGTTGAGCCAAAGGACTGTCTGCTATGCCCCGTCCCAAAGGCCGCTGATGCCGGAATCGTGGAGCAAACCGTCGCGTTCTAGGGCTCGAACACCTTTCGCAAAAGGGTGACGATCCGGGCGGCACATTTGCCTTGCGGATCCAGGTCGGGGTCGTAGATCGTCACCGTCATGCCAGCACGGAGTTTCTGCTGCATGAGTGTACGCAGAAGATCGATTAGATCCGTTTCGTCGATGCCAGGACTTCCTGGGCTGTCGACGGCTGGCATCACGGCCTGATCGAGTACGTCGACATCAAGATGAATCCAGAAAGGCCAAGCCGGCAGCTTTCCAAGAACCGCCAATGTCCGTGCGATCACCTCAGTTGGACCAAGATCGCGCGCGGTGAACACGTTGAGCCGTGTGATGGCCGTGTCATTGATGTCCGTCCAACTGAAATCAGCATTGCGGCCCTCGCGTTCACCAATCTGCACGACCTGCTCATCAGCAACCAAGGGAGCAGCCGTCATGGGCCATTCCACCAGCAGTGCCTCTCCCCGTCCGGTCGCCAGCGCAAGATCCATGCCGGCGACAGCGCCCGGCACCTCCGCTGCATTGGGTTCTATCGCAACTCGGGAATAGGGATGAGAAAGCAGCAGGTGGATCGTAAAACCCTTATGCAGCAAGCAGGTGGGGGATGCCGCGGTAACTTTTGGGCAGCAGCTTCTGGCTTAAGAGCGCGGGTATGACCAGGCCCGTCAGCTACAAACGCCACCGCTTCCCACCTCAGATCATTGCCCACGCGGTCTGGCTCTACTTCAGGTTCCCATTGAGCCTGCAACTGACTGAGGAGATGCTGCTCGAGCGCGGCATTCTTGTCTCATATGAGACTGTTCGGCGATGGGCTCTGAAGTTTGGACCGGATTACGCCCGCCGCCTCAAACGCAAGAGACCGAGCCGGTACGACATTTGGCATCTCGACGAAGTCGTGATCACGATTGCCGGCAAGAAGAACTGGCTGTGGCGGGCAGTGGATCAGGACGGCTATGTCCTCGATGAGGTCGTCCAAGCCCGCCGTAACACCAAAGCGGCCAAGCGCTTGCTGAAGCGTCTGTTGAAGAAGCAGGGTTGTCCCCCTCGGCGGATGATCACGGACAAGCTGGGCACCTATGCTGCCGCCCAGCGTCAGATCATGCCGACGGTTGAGCATCGCTCGCATAAGGGGCTGAATAACCGGGCCGAGAATTCGCATCTGCCATTCCGGCGACGAGAGCGGGTGATGCAAGGCTTTCGGTCGCCCAGGCACCTGCAGCGGTTCATCAGTGTCTTCTCGGCCGTCCGCAATCTTTTCGTTCCACCCCGCTCCCGGCGCTCCGCTCCTGCCACCCATCTCCACCGCCTCAACGCCATGGCGGAATGAAATCTGTGGCCAACATTGCTGCGTGAGCCTGTCCGGCGACCAAATCGGCCTCAGCGCGCATGGCGGCAGTTAACGTGACAACGCCGCCCATGTCCTGGAGGCTTGGGTTCACAACGTGTGATGCTCGGCAGCATTAATGTTGGACGGATGGCAGAAGAGGTTTGCCACCTGATCATGAACCGAGAGAAAACGCTGGGCCCGCCCAGCCGACTTGAAGCACTTCATGATGCGCTCGCGTCGTCGCAAACTCGTTAGCCACACGATGGCGCTGCTGCCGTGTCAACGCAGTGGTCTCTCGTCGCTGGCCTTCGCAAAGCTGATTGCAGCCTAAAACCCGCACATCGGGTTTGCTAGCTTCTCTCGTAGCTATTCTCAGCGACTTGACAAACTCTAGGTCAGCATCTGAAGGTCGGCGTCGATGGCAATCGCCTGACCGGAGATGGTTCGACCACGAGGTGAGCACAGGAAGACGATCTGGTCGGCAAGTTGCTGGGCCGTCACGTATTCCTTCAGCGATGCATTCGCGAGCGCCTTTTGCTCCATTTCCTCAAAGGGAACGCCATGCTGCTGCGCCTTGGCCTCCAGCACGCGGCGTTGCCGATCGCCAGCCACGATCCCAGGCAGGATCGCGTTCACCCGAATACCGTCCTGTCCAAGTTCGCGGGAGAGAGATTTCGTAAAGCCGATCACGGCCCACTTGGCCGCCGCGTAGGGGGAGCGCAGCGGAAAGCCGAACCGTCCTGCGGCGGACGAAACGTTGATGATCGACGCATTCTGGCTCTTTCTTAAGTGAGGAACTGCCAAACGAGTGCAGTTGAACTGCCCGGTGATGCACACGTCCAGGCAGCGGTCCCAATCCTCGGGATTGATCTCCTCCACCCGCCCGGTTGGCCCCGCGATGCCGGCGTTATTGATGAGAACGTCGAGCCCGCCCAGAGTCCCCAGAGCATCCTCGAAGACCCGGGTCATATCAGCCCGGTCGGCCACGTCCCCATAGGACGTTGTCAGCTTCGGATCGGATGAAGGGATAGCCTCGAGGGCGTCGCGGTCCATGTCACAGGCGTGCACCCGCGCCCCTTCGCGGAGAAAGGTGCGGGCAATCTCGAGCCCGATGCCAGCCACACCGGCCGTTACCAAAACACGCAGCCCGCCAATGTCGAGATCCATAGTAATCGTCTCCGTCGTTATGACTTTTTATTGAAGCCGGCAAACTTGGCGGCCGATGTGATTAGGTGGCATTCCAGAGTCTGGCATTGGCTAATCCATCAGGCGCCCGGTGCTCTCGATGAAACTGGCGGCTCCCTCAATATCGTCCGTCAGCGCCTTGCGAGCAGTCGCCCCGTCCCCGGCCTCTACGGCCGCCAAGAGGCGTCGATGCTGCTCTGCCGCGCCGCCTGTACGAAGTCGATCCGGTGATATTTTGAGGTCGAAATTGAGCACCGGCCCGATCTTCAGCCATAGGCCCTCGACGATGCCAACCAGAGTAGGAAGACCTGTGGCCCTGTAGATAGCGAAGTGGAATTCCTTGTTGGCCCGTACAGCTTGGTCGGCCTGCGGGTCCGGGCTGCGAGCCTGGTCCAGAAAGGCCTGTTCGAAACGCCGCATGACGAAGATGTCAGCGTCCGAACGGTTGCGCGCTGCCTCCTCAGTGGCAAAGCCCTCGATGGCCAGCCTGACGGCCGTTAGTTCGCGAAAGCGCACGCGGCTCATCAATGGCACGCGGACCGCGCGATTGGGCAATACCTCAAGGGACTGGTCCGACACCAGACGGGCGACCGCTTCGCGCACTGGCATGATCGATACGCCAAGCGTTTCCGCGACGCTGCGAAGTGACATCTTTTGCCCAGGAGCGAGTTCACCGCTCATCAGGAGCTCACGCAATTCGGCGTGGACGCGCTCACCTAGGGTAACCCGTTCAAGTCGGCCGATCTGGGTGATCGCCGCTGGCGTCTTGGTAATTCGGGGGCTCGACAAGTTGCTCATCTTAAGACAATCTAACTGTGATCACAGATCGCGGCAAGTAACTGCGACGGCTTTACCTGGAGAAGGAAACGCCAATGGAACAATCTTTAGATTTGACCCGCCGTACGCTCCTCAAGGGAGCTGCCAGCGCCACTGCCCTCGTAGGCATCGGAATGCCCGCCATCGTCAAAGCTCAATCCGATGTGATCCGGATTGGCCATCTCACGCCGGTCACTGGGTTCCTCGGTCCGCTCGGAGAATTCGCCCAGATGGGCGTGAGGCTCGCGGCCGAGGAGATCAACGCAGCCGGCGGCGTCCTCGGCCGTCCGATCGAGCTCGTGATTGAGGATTCAGTCAATCCGCAGACCGCCTCGGCCAAGGCCGAACGCCTGATCGAGCGCGACAAGGTTGCGATGATTATCGGCGAGATTTCGTCCGCCTCGGCGCTTGCTATCGGTCAGGTTGCCAACCGAACCAAGACCGTGTTCATCAACACGGGCGCCAACTCGGATGCGTTGCGCGGCGCGAGCTGCAACCCATTCATGTTTCATATCGAGGCCGCGAACTCGATGATGGTACTGGCTGTGGGCAACTACCTGAAGAGCGAGAACATGATCAAAGGTAAGAAGTGGTATTCCCTGACCGCCGATTACGCCTTTGGTCATGATCTCTTCCGGGTGGCCAAGAAGTTCGTGACTGAGAACGGCGGTGAGTTCGTCGGCGAGGAGCTAGTTCCGACCGACGCCACTGACTTCAGTCCCTATCTCTTGAAGATCCGCCAGGCGAGGCCCGACGTGGTCGCGTCGAACCTCGCCGGCAACCAGATCACGAACTTCATCAAGCAATATGCCGAGTACGGCCTGCAGTTCCCGATCACCGGCTTCGGCTTCGACACGGCGGTCGCCTGGGGCGCAGGCAAGGGCAACTTCTCCGGCATCTGGCCTCTGGTCTGGCACCACCTGGTGGACTCGCCGTCGTCGAAAAAATACGTTGAGGCCTTCACCAAGAAATACGGCAAGCCCCCCGAGAACCAATCCTGGGGCGATTACAACTCCCTCAAGATCGTCGCTCAGTCCTTCGCCGAGCTGAAATCCGTCGATCCGCAGAAGCTTGCGGAGCATCTGCGCAAGGGCGCGAAGTTCGACATTCTAAAGAGCCGCGAAGGCTACTTCCGCGCCTACGACAACCAGATGGTCCAGGAGATGTACGCTGTGCGGGCGAAGGATGCCGACAAAATGAAGGACCAGTGGGATATCTACGACCCGCTGGGCTCTGTCCCTGGGCCGAGCGACAGCCTTGAGGTTCTTGCGCCACCGCAGGACGGTGCGTGCAAGATGCCGGCCTAACGGGTCGCTCAATGGCGAGACGGGACGGCCAAGTGCCGTTTCCAACCTTATCAGGAGCATGACATTCCGTTTTGCTCTTGTCCCGGCTCCTCTCGCAGGATGCCCCATGGCCGGAAAAGGAGCCTTGCTTGGCGATCATCTTTCTCCTTGAGCAGGTGCTGAACGGTCTTCTGGTCGGCGCATATTACCTGCTCATTGCCCTCGGTCTATCGCTCATCTTCTCGCTTGGCGGCATCGTGAATCTTGCCCATGGGGCTTTCTACGCAATCGGTGCCTATCTCGCGGTGTCGCTGGCGCCTTGGATCGGCTTCGGCGGAGCGTTCTTTGCATCGCCGCTGCTCGTTGCCCTGCTAGGCGTGCTGATCGAACGGTTCTTCTTTCAGAAGTTCTACCGGGCAGACCCGATCTTGAGTCTGCTTCTGACCTTTGGTCTTGCAATGATCATCGAGCAGAGCCTGCGGATGACCTTTGGCGCAGCTCCCCTGCCCTTCTCCATCCCGCCCGCGTTGCGGGGACAGGTGTTTGTCGGCGATTTCATCTATCCGCGCTATCGCCTCATCATCTTCGGCGTGGCGCTCGCGGCCGTCACCGCCACTTGGTTCCTGGTCTACCGCACTGCCTTCGGCCGCGTCGTGCGCGCAGGCGTGCAAAACCCGGACATGGTGGGGGCTCTTGGCATCTCGCTTCAACCCTACATGACAGCCGTGGTGGCGCTCGGACTTGGACTTGCGGGCCTTGCGGGCGTCCTGCTCGCGCCGATCTCGGGCGTGCATCCAGCTATGGGGGCTGAGATCTTGACTGCAGCGTTCGTGGTAGTCGTCATTGGAGGACTCGGCTCCTTCTGGGGTGTGATCGCAGCAGCCGCGCTCGTGGGTGTTGTCCGCGGGCTCACCATCTACTTCTTCCCGCCAGCCGGTGAGGCGTCGATGTACCTGCTGATGGCGCTCGTGCTGCTCCTGCGTCCGCGCGGATTGCTCGGCGAACGCATCCAGAAATTCGAGTAGGCTCTATGCGCAAGGAATATTGGCCTCTCCTGATTGCGGCACTGGCGCTCGCAGTGCTGCCGTTCGTCCTCGATCCTCTTGGCCTGCCCCTCCGCTCGTCCATCGACGTGGTGCTGTTTGCCATTGCATGTTTAGGCCTCAACGTTCTGGTCGGCTATACGGGTCTTGTCTCCTTCGGCCACGGCGCATGGTTCGGGCTGGGGGCCTATGCCGCGGCGCTGAGCCAACTCAACTGGTTCCCGGGTGGCGTCATCCTGCCGGCGCTTTTTGCGATCGTGTTCATCGGCGCGGCATCGTTTCTGCTCGGCGCCCTCATCCTGCGCCGGCGCGGTGTCTATTTTTCTCTGCTGACGCTTGCCCTGACGGCCATGCTCTTCGCTATCGCGTATCGTTGGACGGCGCTGACAGGGGGTGAAAGCGGCCTTGGCGGAGTGGTGCGAGCCAACACGCTCGGCCTCAACCTGGGTTCGGACTGGACGTATTACTGGGTCGTCGCTACCGTCGGTTTGGTGGTCTGCTTCCTGCTGGTGCGCTTTCACAACTCGCCTATTGGTAGCGTCCTCGTGGCGATCCGCGAAAACGAGCAGCGCGCGCGGTTTCTGGGCTACCCGACTAATCGCTACAAGCTTGTCGGGTTCGTGGTCTCGGCAACCGTCGTTGGGCTTGCGGGTGTCCTATCCGTGTTCAACCACCGCTTCGCATCGGCCGAGCCTTTGTCGGTGGCTTTCTCGGGTGAACTGATCGCGATGGTGGTGATCGGCGGGATGCGCAGCTTTCTCGGACCGGCACTCGGCGCCCTCTTCTATATCCTCTTCCGCGAATTCCTGTCGATCTGGACCCCACATTGGCTGTTCTATTTTGGCATCCTCTTCGTGGGCTTCATCATGCTTTCGCCGACAGGATTGGTGGGAGTGGCCCAGAGGATCATGGCTCCCTTCCGGCCTAAAGTGACGGAAGAGGCAGCCATGGCCGGGCGGACGCTCACCGATGAGCCGCTGCCGTCCTTCTTGAGGCCACCGGACCATATGGACGGTGTCATCCTTGAGGCGCGTGGCATCGCCAAGAGTTTTGGCGCGCTCAAGGCGGTCCAGGGCGTCAACATCGCCGTGCGCGACCGATCGCTCCATGCCCTGATTGGTCCCAATGGGGCAGGGAAAACCACGGCCTTCAACCTGATTTCCGGGTTCTATACGCCGGACGAAGGCAACATCCTCCTCAAGGGCCAGTCGATTGCCAGTCTCTCCCCAGAAGCAATCACCCATGCGGGTATCGGGCGCTCCTTCCAGATCACGAACCTCTTTCCTGCCCTGAGCGTGGAGGAAAACCTGCGGCTGGCGGTGCAGGCCCGCCATCCACGGCGCTTCGATCCTTGGACGCACGCCCGATTGATCGACCAGATCGAAACGGAAACTTCTGCAGTGGTCCGTTATCTGGGCGTGGCCGGCATTGAGCACGCCGAGGCGGGTGAACTCTCATATGGCGGACAGCGCCTCCTCGATATGGGACTCGCGCTCGCTACGAAGCCGAGGGTTCTGCTGCTGGACGAGCCTCTCGCAGGGCTCGCCGCTGCTGAGCGCCAACGCATCGGCGACATCATCAAGCGCATCTCTTCGGACGTGCCGATGCTGCTTGTGGAGCACGATATCGACCGCGTGTTCCAGATCGCGGACGCCATCACAGTGATGAACGAAGGGCAGGTCCTCGTGGACGGAACCGTCGAGGATGCGCGCTTGAGCCCGAGGGTGCAGGAAATCTATATCGGCTCGGGAGCGGCGACAGTTGCGGCAAAGCCCAGGGAAAGCGCCGTTGAACCCGCCATGCTGCTAACCGCCAGCCACATCAATACCTTCTACGGCAAGAGTCACGTGCTGGTCGATGTGTCATTCGACGTTCACCAGCACGAGATCGTGGCGCTGTTGGGCCGTAACGGGGCAGGAAAGTCGACGCTCCTCAAGACCCTGACGGGCATTTCACGACCGGCCTCAGGCTCGATCACCCTCGACGGTCATGAGATTGCAGGACGCCCGTCTCATGAGATTGCCCGCCTCGGCATCGGCTACGTGCCGCAGGGGCGCGGGCTCTTCGCCGGGATGACCGTGGGCCAGAACCTCGAACTCGGTAGGCTCAAGCGTGAGACCGGGCATGGCGTGCGGTGGAATCTCGACAGGATCTTCGAGTACTTTCCCCGTATCCGCGAGCGGATCGACACCCCGGCCGATTTTCTTTCTGGAGGTGAACAGCAGATGGTGGCGGTCGCCCGCGCGCTCTCGGGCGACGTGAAGGTGCTCCTCTTGGACGAGCCCTTCGAAGGTCTTGCGCCGACCATTGTCGAGCAGCTCTTCGAGAGCTTTGACAAGCTTCGGCACGAAGTCTCGATCATCATCGTGGACCACCACCTCGATCTTGCGCTCGCTCTGTCCGATCGGACGGTGGCTCTGGAACGAGGACGGGTCATTCATAAGGGCCTATCAAAGGATCTGCGCGATGATCTCGCGCTTCGCCGCAAGGTGTTGTGGCTTTAGGTCAAGAAGGGGAGGCTTGAATGGCAAGTGTTGCGATCATTGGCGCCGGGCTGATTGGCCGATCCTGGGCGATCGTGTTCGCCCGGGCGGGCTGGCAGGTACGTGTCACGGACCCGGAGCCCCGAGCTCTTGAGAGCGCGCCCCCCCTCATCCGCGAGGGGCTTGAAGAACTGGCTGTCCACGGCCTTATAGCGGACCCGGCGCTCGCGATGGAGCGTGTCGCGTTTGTACACTCCCTTGCGGATGCGGTCAGCGGCGTGGACATCGTTCAGGAGAATGGTCCCGAAAGCGTTAGTACGAAGCTTGCGATTTTTGCTGAACTCGACCGGCTGTGCCCAGATCACGCTATTCTGGCCTCGTCGACCTCGGCGATCGTCGCATCGCGGTTTACGGAATCGCTGCCTGGTCGCGCCCGCTGTCTGGTCGCGCATCCGGTCAATCCTCCTCATCTGGTGCCGCTCGTCGAACTCTGCGGCGCTCCCTGGTCCGAGCCCGAAATTATCGAGCGGGCCCGCAGAATCTACGAGAGCATCGAGCAGGTTCCGATCATTGTGAACCGAGAGGTCGAGGGCTTCGTTCTCAACCGTTTGCAGGGCGCGCTTCTGGCTGAGGCCTTCCGACTGGCCGGCGAGGGCGTGGTCAGTCCCCAGGATCTCGATAAGACCTTGAAGGACGGCCTTGGCCTGCGCTGGTCTTTTATCGGCCCGTTCGAGACCATCGAGCTCAACGCGCCTGGCGGTATCGCCGATTACTGCAAACGCTATACCGGATTCTACCGCAGCCTCAGTGCAGACCCAGCGAGGCCCGATGTCTGGGATGAGGGCAACGTGAGCCGCATCCTGGAAGCCTGGGGTGGAGCGCCCAGCGCAGACACGCTCGCGTGCCGTTCCGTTTGGCGGGACAAGCGCTTGGCTGCCCTGAGGGCGCACAAGAAATCCCAACCCGAAGCCTGATTTTACGAGAGAATGAGTCCATGGCCCGCAAAGTCATCATTACCTGCGCCGTCACAGGTGCGATCCATACGCCGTCGATGTCCCCCCACCTGCCGATCACCCCTGAGGAAATTGCCGAAGCAGCTATCGGCGCAGCCGAGGCCGGCGCGGCAATTGTGCATCTGCATGCGCGGGACCCGCAAAACGGCAAGCCAGATCAGTCCCCCGAAGCGTTCGCGCCTTTCCTGCAGGTCATTAAGCAACGGTCGAACTGCGTCATCAACATCACGACGGGCGGCGCGCCCACCATGCTGGTCGAGGAGCGCGTCAGGCCGGCGGCCCATTACAAGCCAGAGGTCGCCTCGCTGAACATGGGGTCGATGAATTTTGGCCTCTACCCTATGCTGAACCGCTTCAGGGACTTCAAGTATGATTGGGAACTCCCCTACCTCGAAGGCTCCAGGGACCGGATCTTCCGCAACACCTTCGCGGATATCGAGTACATCCTAACCACCTGCTCGGAGAACGGCACACGGTTCGAGATCGAATGCTATGATATCGGGCATCTTTATACTCTCGCCCACTTCGTGGATCGCGGCATCATCAAGCCACCTCTTTTCGTTCAGAGCGTTTTTGGTCTTCTCGGCGGCATTGGGCCTCACCCGGAGGATGTCGCGCACATGAAGCGCACAGCCGACCGGCTGTTTGGGGATAATTATCAATGGTCGGTGCTCGGCGCGGGTAGAAGCCAGCTCGCAATCGCCGCCCAGGCGGCCTCCATGGGCGGCAACGTCCGGGTTGGGCTTGAGGACTCCCTCTGGATCGGGCCCGGCAAGCTTGCGGAATCCAATGCTCAGCAGGTTAGGCTGGCGCGCCAGATCATCGAGGGGCTCGGCTTAGAAATCGCCACTCCTGATGATGCCCGTGAGATGCTGACACTAAAAGGCGGCGACCGGGTCAACTTCTAGGATATTTAGACGAGGTTGTGTATTCGCAGGCCCTTAATCACGTCCTTTATTGAGTTTCCTCGACGATGCCATTGCCGCTCAACCAACGGTCGCGAACAGAAAGTCGGTATTGCAATCCGGCCGCTTGTTCAGGCACTGCCAAGTTAACGCGACAGAAATTACGCTGAACTATGGTTTTGACAAGAAGTCTTGCGGCATCGGGACGTTCGACCTAAACGAGCTTGACACTTCAGCGCACCTATTCCGCCATCGCATCTTAACGGTTCAACTACCATGATAGATCTATTCTGAGGCACACAGGCGCCACTCTCGGGAGCGCCACAAGCTGACCGTTCTGATCCAGACGGTTGTCCTCCAGCCATGGTCTTACTGCTCCAGGAGCTTCGATGTTTCAGGCCTTCACGCGAACTCTCCTGCGCCGGTACCAAGCCGCCGCCATGGTCTTGGTAGTGGGCACTGTCGCGGGATGGAGCCTGTTTTCTGGATCACGCGGGTTGACCGTGGAAGCTGAGCGTCAGTCATCGGCACCGGCGGCCGCATTTCCAGCAGGTCAGAGGCCAACACTGCCCGAACGGGACAAAGCCCAGAGCTTAGTCACCAAAGTTCCAGATTCCAGCATGTCGTCGGATTTTGCTCAGAATGAGATCGCTCGCCTTGCCCAAGAGAAGGTCTTGGTTCAGCCAACGCCAGTCACAGCTCGCGCTCCGCTTCGAGCCGTCTCATCTGCAGGTCGTCAGCCGCAGACTGGAGTTCTCAAAGCTGGCTTGGTTGCGCGTAAACCGCCAACTCCGCCACAGGCGCCGGCCCGCCGTGTCCGCGTGGCACAGACAGAGGCTGCGCCCCGCGAAAGCAAGCGCTGAGTAAAGGCGAATGGCTAAACCAAAGCAGACGGCTCCTGTCGAATGCCGGTCATGGTGGCGGTGTCTGACTGATTGATCGCCCCTTCCATCACCCCTCCAGAGCGCCCTTGACAATCTTTAGTTCAGATGCGCCAGCGACATCACAGCTGACAGGACGCTGATGTCGAGAAGAAGGTGAAAGCCTGCCTTGCAGATCATCCAGGACGTCGAATGTCCTTCTGCGAAGAATGCCTCGGCCTCGGACCGGATCCGCTTTGCCTCGGCTCGGGTTTTCCCTCGAAACTGCATGATCCATGTTCCTAATACAGCCTGATATCGCTCCTCGTGCTTCATGATATCCCGATTGCAGCAGACTAAGCTGTGATGTGGTTCACATTTCGCAGAAGACTGGTTGAAATTTAGCTAGCTGGCGCAAGCCGCCCTTGTGCCGCACGCATTGATCGTCTTGTCTGTGCTGATCATCACAGAAATCCTTCTGCATCAAGAATATCATCAACAAATACTGGCGCAGTGAAACCCAATGCAGACACGTGTGCCAGCGTACCGACATCGGCAGGCATAAAGCCGAGGTTGATGTCGGTCCTTGTCCTTGATTGCGGCAAAGGAGGCCTCTCATGAAAAGCTCACCGATCCTTGCTCTTACGCTTGGCGTGGCACTAACTCCTGCGGCTGCCTTTGCAGATCGTGGCAGTACCGACACTTTCGTCCCTCAATTCACCGAGATGTCCTACGAGATGATGCGCGATGGTCACATTCAGCGGCTCATGGAGGAAGGACGTGCCAACAAGGCGGCGTTCGAGGCACTCAAGCAACAGGAATTGCAGCAACGGTCGTTGCAACAACCCACATACACAGGGTCTGTGCGGCGTCCACGCTGATCGCCATCTGAAAGCCCGTTGGGACGAGTTTGCGCCAGCGCCGGATGCTTTTTAAGCCTTGATCATCCTGGTAACAGCGGCTGCCGCATAGGGCTTGCCAGTGCCTGTCATGAAGCCGGTACTGGCCAATTCATCCGCAATCTCCCGCAGGGTGCGCTTGCGGCCTTGGATCTTGTGGGAAGGCTTCAGGATCTTGGCTTTCTCGGATCGGCAGAAGTCAATCGCTGCCTCTAGGAAAGCCTGCCGGGCTTGTGAGTGTTGGCTCACAGCGCGGAGCCGGTGTCAGCCAGGGCGAACGGAGCACGTGACGGAGCTGCCCTGGCCTGTTCAAGCAACGGCGATTTCGAGCCTTACGCGATGGCGTCGACGGGAATGATGCGGCCGCTTTCCGCCGTCGTGAAGGGTGCTGGCCTCCGAGCAGGAGGTACATCCTCAAGCAGCTCCGCTGTCCAGGTGTAAGGCTGGTATGAACTGTTGCGCACCACACTGCCCACAACCTCTCCATGCAGGAATAGATCATAGGCCCTGGGCGCGAGTTGGATCAGGCCGTAGGTCATCCCGAGTTCTTATCAGGGACCAGCTGTCGATCAATCCACTCGTGGCCTAAACGAGGACAGCCTCACGATCCGAAGCCATGGTTAGGGTCGGGCGCTGTTTGGTTATCGCCACCAAAGCCATCCATTCCGAGCCACTTGGGCCAAGGCGGATCTGATAGCCGCGGTGCTCCAGGACTTCAGCCGCTTTGGCGGATCAGAAGCGTGCGCAGGTCGCGGTACGCTCGCGCAGGACGGCCTCCTGGTCAAAGCGCTGTTGGTACTCGGCCATGACCTCTGAGATCTTCCCTCGTGCCGTGGGGTCACCGGCATGGAGTATGGTCACGACTTGGGACGCTTCTTGCTCGATGTGGCCGCTTGCATTCCGCCATTGCCCGGTTGCCTTCACCACCGTTAGCCCATCCGGAAAGCGTGGCGTGATGACTTCATTCAGGAACTGCCGCCACTCGGCCTCGCGGACTCTTCCCCCGTTGGGGCGGTTATGGCCAAAGTAGAGCGTGTCGCGAACCATCGACTGATCGCCCGCCTCGCAACTGGAAATGCTCGATTGAACAGGAATACCCGATGTGGCACAGCCCGCTACCGCCGGAACCAGCAAGGCCAGCATCAGGCAAGAGGAGACGGCCCTGCTCATGTATCCGTCCCTCACTTGTTAGCGGCCTTCAGTAGGGCCGCGTTGATCCGCTTCCTTCTTACCTGTCTTCACTATGAACCTCTCTCAACACTCTCGCCGACATAGCCTGGGTAAGGAATTCTGCATAGGTGCAACAGGACTCCCACCCTTCGGTTAGCCTGACAGTATCTTTCAGTTTATTCCGCATTCACATGTCGCAGGAGCTTGAGGGCCCCAAGCAGCAAGGGGTTGTTACCTGCAATGAGGACCTGTGGAACCGGCTTGGATTTGCTCAAGTGAACGCCCAGTGCCTCATATGCGGCTTCACTATCATTGTCGCATTCAATCACATCGACACGTGCGTTATGAAGACGGGCAGCGTCACGTATCCCACGCTCGCGGTCAAACCGGGTAGACCATTTGGTCGGGTACACAAGGAAGGTCCAATCCTTGTATCCATGTTCGGCGAGATGTTGCCCAACGAGCAGACTGGCGTTGTAGTTGTCGGTTGTCACGCTCGGAAAGTTCGCCGCATTGGCAGGGGGAGAGGAATCCACGAACACGACGGGAATATCCCAGTTGGCAAAGAGCTTCGTGTTTTCCGGCTTCAGAGTCAGTGTCGAAATAACCCCAGCTGTACGGGATTCGATCAACCTGCGAACGATTCGATCCTCGAGGAGTGACTCGTATACGCCGTCTACCGCGACATCTGCGACCACGACCGTCCAATTGGCTGGCTTGAGAGCGTGCTGGATGCCTGCCATGAGATCGAGATAGTAGGAGTTCGACGTGCTGGCCGTGATCACGGCCACCGACTCTCGACTGGCTTTTCTTAGTTGCTGCGCAGCCCGGTTCGGAATGTACCCGAGCTCGCCTGCGGCTTTCAGGTGTATCGCCCGCGGTTTTTGAGACACCGGATTGAAGCCTACGCGGCAAGTGCCGCGGATGGAAGCTGCTTATGCCGAACGGCAGCCGGGCTCTGGAAGCCGTGCCGGGCAATCAGCCAAGTGGAATTGTAGCTCTCCCGAAAGGCCAGCAGCGCCTGCCGCATCTCCTCGATGGTCTCGAAGTAGTGCACCCACAGCATGTTCTCCTTGAGCGTGCGGATGAATCGTTCCGCACAGCCATTCCCTTCCGGAGCTCGCACGAAAGCAGGCGAACTCTCGATCGCGAGAAAGCGCAACTCATCCTGGAACGCCCGTGACATGTACTGACTCCCGTGATCGTGCCGGACCGACAGGCCTGAAGCAATCTCCTGGGCAATGCCGCCAAAATGCTCGCGCACGCCTTGGCGCAGCGGCTCCGAGGCCTCGAAGCGGGTGCCCTGGCGGCTGGCGTGAATGCCGACGCACTCGGCACTGTGATGATCCACCGCCACGAACACGGCGGCGGGTCCTTCGCCGGTCCAAGCGGTGGTCATGTCGGTGTCCCACATGGTGTCGATGGTCTCCGGAATGATCGTGCCGTCGTGGTTGCGGGGTCCACGCGGCCGACCCGTGCGGGACGGCGCCAGCAGGTCGTGCTCGCGCATCAGCCGCAACACGCGGCGGAGCGAGGTGCGGATGCCCTTCACGCGCAGACGAGCCCAGACTTTCCGATGACCCTCGCCATGGAACGGGCTCGCCGCCAGGACGGCGCGGATCTCGGTGGTGAGTTCCAGATCGGAAGCGGTCCGACCGGGCCGCGGCGCTGCCGGTCCGGCTGCGGTTTGCGATGGCGGTAGACGCTTGCGCGGGCCACCCGCCAGATCCGGCAGACGCAGGCCAGGCCATAAGGCTGGCCGCTGCTCGGCGAGAGGGCCCGGCTCATCGCCTCGACCTCCTCTGGGCTAAAGGACGGCCGCTCTCCAGGGGCAATCTTGGCCTCCAGCAGTTCCCGTTCCAGCAGCATCGCGCCGAGCCGCGCCTTGAGCCGCTCGGTCTCCAGCACCTCGCCGGTGGCCGGACGAGTGGCCAGGCTGGCCTCGCCGGCAGCCAGGAAAGCCTCGCGCCAGCCGCTCAGCGTGGCGGCCGTCACACCCAGCGAGCGCGAGACCGTGTCCAGATCCTCACCGCGCAGCAGCCGCAGAACCGCCTCACGCTTGCGCTGGCGCGACATGCGCCCACCGCGGCCCGGACTGGCCGCATCCTTCATCGTCTCTGTCATCGTCATCACCCTTCTGCGAATCCCGTCCGCTTACAGGGTGTCTCAGAAAACTGTGGGCTAAAGGAATATATTCCTCGTGATGATACGTCCTTGCAAACACTCCCAGAACCGGCCTCTACGAGTTTCGCAAACGCGCCTTCGACCGACTGCGCCCTCTCGCCGGCAGCCGTGAGGTGAAGCGCTCCCTCAAGAACAAGGATCCTCCCCTCGCCCGCGAGCGGCATGCTGACGCCTATTCATGTTTGTCCGAGCGTCGCTCTTGCGCGGTGACGAGTCGCATCATCTTACGCAGGTCCTGCTCATCGAGATTCATGGCGGCTTCGACCCAAACGTCGACGATGTCCCGCAGTTCTTCATACGTGACTGGGTCGATGCGCCTCCTTGAGCGGTAGATCGCCCTGTGAGCATTGTGCTTGCGCCGGTTGCGGGCGATGTAATCCATGACTGCATTCTCTCCCTGGCCGTCCTCGGCAAGCACATCGACAACCCCGAGCTGATGCAGTTCATCGGCGGTGTAGACCTTCCCGCTCATGATCATCTTCTCGGCCGCAGCCGTTCCGATCTTCCTCGAGAGGAAGCTGTAGGCTCCCATGCCGGGGAACAGGTTGAACAGGACCTCGGGCAGGCCCATCTTCGCGCTTTTCTCGGCGACGAGCACGTCGAAGGACAGGGCGCATTCGAACCCACCACCCAACGCATCGCCCTGCACGAGGGCAATCGTGATCAGGGGGGGTTGGAACGCCACTGAATTTCCATACACCACATCGATGCAGGCATAGGCGTATTTCCGCAGGCCTGCAGAATCCTCGCGCTGGATGCAATCCGCGAAATACGCCAAGTTTCCGCCGAAATTGTACACGCCCGGCGTCTGGGATCCGGCAACAAAGTATTCGAGGTGCTGACGCTGCTCGCGGTTTCCCTCCTCCATGATCGCCCGCACGGATTCCTGCACGCACATCATGTCCTGCAGAAGCTCCATCGTGATCATCGGGTGCCGGCTCGGCCGCATGGCGGCCCAGTAGATCTTCTGATCGAAGTCGAGTTTCACGTCGATATGCGGCAGCAGGAGGTTGGTCGGGCTGGACCGGGCCGGCTCGGCCACGGGCTTCGGTGCGGGAGCGGCAGGCGTCGGGATGTCCCGATCTACAAAGAGTTGCTCGTCAGCATAGGAACGGCCATCGACCTTGGCCAGCGGGGATAACATTCTGTTCTCCGTCATAGAGAATTTTAACGCAGCGGGCTTCATCCCGCTGCCGAGCGGCACCCCTTGAGGAGGCGACATTCCTTAAGGATAATGATCTCCTAACAGTGTCGTTGATAGCCCCTAGGAAGATTTGTCTTCACGCGTGGTTAACATCATCATGTCATGGCCAGAATAAAATGATCCTTTATTACAATATAGAGGTCATCAAATTGAACTAAAAGACATTGCATTAACCAATCCGATACCAACTCCAACCAAAGCAGCATACATTCTCTACGTTCTTGCGGTATGAATAGTATCCTGACCCTAAGCACATTTCAGATATTCTGAAATGCAAGACCGCGAACAGGCAGTAGATACGAATGGATTATCGAGAAAGATAAACGGCACGCGCTAGGACATACCGCGATCCGCGAAATGGCATCGAAGAAAAAGGTCGGCAGCCCGGGTTCACTGACCAGGTTCAGCAGATTCCGAGGAGCGGCTGCACGAGCAGTCCGAAGGATGCCGGGGGCAACATATGGCAGTCATTCTGATCCTCGACGACAAAAGCACCAACCGCAATATCTATTCCCGGCTCGCTCAGACGATCGAGGATGGCGTAGAAGTGCATGCCTTTGCCGCGCCGATCGAGGCTCTCGAATGGCTCCAGGGCAACGCCGCCGACCTGATCGTGACCGACTTTCGGATGCCCGGCATGGACGGAGCGGAATTCACCAGGCATGCAAGAGGGAGCGCCAACGGAGTCGATGTCCCGATCATCGTCATCACTGCTTACGACGACAGGGCCTTCCGGCTTCGCGCCCTGGAGGCGGGTGCAACCGACTTTCTCCGGTCGCCCGTCGATCATTATGAGTTCGTCACCCGCGCACGCAATCTCCTCAAGCTGCAGCGCCAGCAGCAGCAGATCAAAGGCCGCGCCCAAGCCCTCGAGCAGCAGCTGCGCATAAGCGAGCGCTCGCAGGAGGAGCTCGTTCGCAGCAGCCGGGAAGCCCTGGCCCAGGTGATCGACACCGTCCCTGCCCTGATCAGTGCCACCGACAAGAACAGCCGCATCGTCTTCGTGAACGCCCATTTCGCCGATTTCGTCAGCTCCACGCCAGAGGCCCTGACGGGAAAGCTGCTCAGCGACGTTCTGCGCAGCAACAAGCTGGACTTCAGTCATCAGGTTCACAGATCCATTCTGAAGAGCCAGCGAAGCGCCGTGAGCTTCGAGGAGAGCATTGTCGACATCTCCGGCGCCGAAAGGGCCTTCCTGACCACCAAGACTTCGATGCCCGCCCTTGCCGGTGCGGAGACGAGCGTCCTGACCACGTCGATCGACATCACGGAACGCAAACAGGCGGAAAGCACATTGCGGCACATCGCGCTGCACGACACCCTGACCGACCTTCCCAACCGGAGAATGCTCAACGACTGGATCCAGCAAGAGATATCCAGCGAGGGTGCGTGTTTCGCGATCCTCTTGATAGATCTCGACCGGTTCAAGGCGGTCAACGATGCGCTCGGCCATGCCGGAGGCGACCGCATACTCCAGTTGGTGGCAGGCCGCCTTCTCGGGGTAGTTTCGAGCACCGATCTCGTCGCGCGAATGTCCGGCGACGAGTTCGTCGTCGTGCAGGCAGATATCGCAGCGCCGGAGGACGCGGAGAGCCTGGCGCGCAGGATTATCGATTCCCTCTCTGCGCCGTTCCTCCTTGAAGAGACCGAACTCAGGATAGGCTGCACGATCGGCATCACCCTGGCGCCGCGGGACTGCGGGAATGCCGACAAGCTGCTCCGATACGCGGACCTCGCCATGTACCAGGCAAAGGCCGAGGGAAGAAACACGATGCGCTTCTACTCGCCCGAGATGGACAGCATCTCGTGGAACAACATCAGCCTGGAGGCCGACCTCCGCAAAGCGATCGCTCAGGAGCAGTTCGAACTCTACTACCAGCCTCAGATCGATCTCGCGACGGGAGCCATCGCGGGAGCAGAGGCTCTCCTGCGCTGGCGAAGGCCCGAATTCGGCCTCACGTCGCCTAACGTGTTCATCGACATTGCAGAAGAAACGGGACTGATCAACGAGATCGGCGCCTGGGTTCTTGCAAAGGCTTGTAGGCAGGCCGCTGCGTGGCAGAGCCTCGGGCTCGCTCCGCTCAGGATCTCGGTCAACCTATCACCCCTGCAGTTTCTCCGACAGGACATCGTCCAGGTTGTCGAGAACACCCTCGAGGAAACTGGCCTGGATCCCGGATTCCTCGAACTCGAGCTCACCGAGGGCAGCCTTCTCAAGGACGTAGAGCGCACCAGGCAGGTTCTGCGCAGCCTAAAGGAGCTCGGGGTGAGGGTCGCCATAGACGATTTCGGCGTGGGCTTCTCCTCCCTCAGCTATCTCAAGAACTTCGACGTTGACACCTTGAAGATCGATCGCTCGTTCATCTCGAGCCTTCTGGCGGGGAGCCGCGACGAGGCCATCGTCAGAGCGATCATCTCCCTGGCCCGCAGCCTGGAGTTGAAAGTGATCGCTGAAGGCGTCGAGACTAATCCCCAGCTCGCATGCCTGCTCAGCCATGCCTGCAACGAGGCTCAGGGCTATCTGTTCAGCCGTCCCGTGCCGTCCGGCATTTTCGAATCCCTGCTCAGGGACGATCCTCGCTACCTACTGCGGAACCAGGGCGCGCTCCCCAAGAAGGCCCAGGCTTCGTGATCACCGACATCCTGTCGCGGCTGAAGAATAGCCCCGATCGCGAGCACGAGATGAGCCTCAACAGGCTCATCTTCCTGAGCCTGATCGCGGCCTACACCTTTTGGATCAACACCTCCGTCCCGCGCGAGGCGCTGATCGCCGCAACGATCTTCGCCCTCGTCTCGGCGGGCATCGCCATTCACATTCTCCTCAGGCCGCACCAATCGACGATCCGGCGGATCATCGCCATCGTCAGCGATCTCGCGACGGCTTCCGTGCAGCTCCACTACGTCGGGGAGACGTCGTCCGTTCTTTTCCTGCTCTATCTCTGGATCACGTTCGGCAACGGATTCCGCTTCGGCATCCGGTTTCTCTATCTTGCGATGGCCGTCTCGGTGGTCTGCTTCACAATGGTCATCTACACTACGCCGAGATGGCACGACGACATTTATCTCTCCGCGACCCTACTGCTGAGCCTGATCGTGCTTCCGCTCTATGCCAGCACGCTAATCCGGAAGCTTTCCAGCGCCAAGGCCCAGGCGGAAGCGGCCAATAGAACGAAGACCCTGTTCCTCGCTAGCGTCAGCCATGAGCTGAGAACGCCACTGAACGCGATCATCGGCCTGTCGGGCCTCATGGCCGAGACTAATCTCGACGCGGAGCAGCGCGGCATTATCCGCACGATCGGTTCCGCCGGCGAAGCCCTGCTGCGGCAGATCAACAGCATCCTGAGCCTGTCGCGCATCGAAGCGGGAAAGATGCCGATCGAACGGATCGACTTCGATCTGCTGGAGGTGCTGTCCACCGCTCGCGCTATGGTTCTCACACAAGCTCAGCAGAAAGGGCTTCGGGCAACGATCCATATCGCCCCGCAGACACCGCTTCAACTCCATGGGCCGAAGCATCATCTCGAGGAGATCCTGCTCAACCTGCTCAGCAACGCCATCAAATTCACGGAACGGGGCTATGTCACCCTCGCAGCCCGTCCTGTGACTGAGAACGGCAGGAGCTTCGTCCGCTTCGTTGTGTCCGACACGGGCATCGGCATCGCCCCGCAGACCATGAGCCGGATCTTCGACAGCTTCACCCAGGCCGACGAGACCATCATCAACCGCTTCGGTGGAACTGGGCTCGGCCTCGCTATCTGCCGGCAGCTGATAGAGGCCATGGGTGGCCGGATCGGCGTGGACAGCCAGGAAGGGCACGGCAGCTCCTTCTGGTTCATCCTGCCGATGGAAACATTGGGCGGCAACGCTCCCGGCGAGCAGCAGCCTCCTCCGTTCCAATCCCTCCTAGTTTGCGCCGATCCGGGCCTTGCACAGGCCCTCGCGCCCCGGCTTGGCGGGGGCGACTGCCCCGTCGCTCGGAACCTTCTTGAGGCGAAGGAATGGATTCTGCAGGCCCGGAGCGAGCTGGTCGTCCTGTTCTGCTGCAGCGACCTGCCCGCCGAGGCTCTGGCGGCCGAGATCGAGAAGGCCGCCCTTCCCGTCCCTCCGGTTCTGATCCGCCCGAACGCTCCCCGGAGCTTTGTGGAGCCGTGCCTGACCCATGTGTCGAGCAGCGTACTGCCATTCGATTTCACGGCGGTCGAGGCAGGGACCGCTGTGTCCGCGACGGCCGCTCAGACGTCCTGGGCTCAATCGCTGTGGAGTGAACCGGGCAGGATGGAGCTTCCAGCCGCGTCCCGGCCCCTTTCGATCCTGGTGGCGGACGACAACGCCACGAACCGTCTCGTGATCTCGAAGATCCTGGAGCGCGGTGGACATGTCGCCCGATGTGTCGAAAACGGCGAGGAAGCTCTCAATGTCCTAGAGGCGGAGAAATTCGACCTCGTCATCATGGACATCAACATGCCCGTAATGACGGGTATCGAAGCTGCCAAGTTGTTCCGGTTCACGGAGCCCCAGGGCACCCGCATCCCGATCATCGCCCTCACGGCCGACGCGACGCCGGAGATCGTCGCCGGAACCCATGCCGCGGGGATGGATGCCTGCCTAACCAAGCCGGTTCAGCCTGCAGCGTTGCTCAAAGCGATCGACGAGCATGCGGGCTCCTCCCCCGCCTCAGCGTCAGCCGAGACTGTCCCGGCTGTCGGCAGTCCGCCGGATGCACATTCTTCCGTCATTGACGAATCCTTGCTTGCGGAGTTGGAGCAACTAGGAGGGAGAGTATTCGTTCTCAACCTCGTGGAGGAATTCTTCTCGGACGCGGAACGTCTTATCGTCGAGTTGCGGAGCGCAGCAGCCGCGGGTGACTCGCATAGGTTCCGCCTCGAGGCTCATGGCCTGCAGAGCGCCTCCGCGAATGTAGGAGCAAGAACCGTGCACGAGATCTGCGTCAGCTGGAGAAGGATCACCAGCACAGATCTCGCCACGAGTGGAGCCGGTCAGGTCGAGAGATTGGTACGTGCCCTCGAACTTACACACGACCTGCTGAAGAAGCGGCTTTCTTCCGTGAAGGGAGCAATGAACCCTGCGAGTTTTACAACAGCGACAAATGTCCCTAAGGAACTGCAAATAGTTCCGAGAGGCGCCTCCCTCGCTCTCGCAGAGCGATCACCAGATTGAACGTAACGCATACTAGATGGCCCGAAGGGATGCTTCGTACATACACTGGCGAGCGGAACGACATCGACGCAAGTCCGAGAACTAATCTCTCGGATTCGTGCGGAGTGGGCTGCCATTCACGCCGAGGAAGGAGTGACGTTTCTGTTCATCCTTGTGATGCTGACGACGGCTGCTCATCCCAACACGCGGCGCTTCACCCCGCTGGTCCTACCTGCTGCCCTCTAGGCGTTGATGTGGCTTGGGGCTACCATTTTCGGCGTCAGTGCAAACCCGGCACCTTCGTTGGCTCTGTCGCAAATCCTGATTGAAGTGCAGAGATGGAAGCAAACGTTGCTCCGCGTTATGCAGCGAGCCGCTCGAACTGCTCGGCAAGCGAGAGGTTTGAACGACAGGCATACTTCGCCTGTCCTTTGCGCATCATGTGAACCATCTCGATCCCACTCAGGATCACGCGGGCGCTGGCAGCGGACTTGAAGCCGAGCATCGATCGCACACGGCGTTTGACGGCGCGGTGATCCTGCTCGATACGGTTATTGAGATACTGGCTCTGCCGGATCTTGATCGGCTTGAGCCGACGCCTTGAACGGTCCTGCAGTCGGCTCTCGGCATCACACGATATGATGGCTTCCCGATTGGTCTGGCTGCCGTCGATGACGATCCGCTCGGGCCGGCCATGCCGCTTCAGGGCCTTACGCAGGAAGCGCTTGGCGGCTGTCAAATTCCGCCGTTCGCTGAACCAAAATTCGACCGTATCGCCGTTGCTGTCGATCGCGCGATAGAGATACCGCCACTGGCCTCTGACCCTGATATAGGTCTCGTCGACATGCCATATGTGGACGGCCCCCGCCTCGCAAGAAGATTTGGACATAGTTTGATCGGATCGCTTGCGTTCATATGTCCGGCCTGTGTTGTTGCGCTCGCACATGAACGCTGGCCAAGATGGGTTCCGCCACCCGAGTTCCAAACACTTACGCGACCTTGAAGGGCCAGTGGCATATTCGGAGTGTCTCGGGATCTGGATCGATCGATCACACCATCTCCTCGTCATCTTGCAAGTTCCGTCATCGGCTCCGCACGAGAGCAGGCCATTGGCTCATCGTGCTGGGCCGCAGTCTACGTCGCACCACCCGATCCGACAGGGGCAACCCGCGCCACGTAGTGCTCGCCAGATACCATCAGCTTCCAGGCAACCCGCGCGATCTTGTTGGCCAGCGCCACCGCTGCCAGCTTCGGCGGCTTGCGCTTGAGCAGCGCGATGAGCCAGGGCGACACCCTGGCCTGGCTCCGCTGAGCATGCCGGATCACCGCCGTGGCACCAACTACTAGATCCTCGACACAGTGATTTTGACCGGTTGGCCTGCCGTCTCTTGTGACGGCACTTCGAAGCGGTGCGGGATCTGCAAGTGGATTGATCCCCATTGGACGGGGCCTCGGTACCAGATGCGAAGT
>NZ_VOSK01000004.1 GCF_009296175.1 Microvirga tunisiensis
ATCTCGCCCGGGCGGAGTTCGCAACGCTGCGGTTGCGCCTGCTCAAGATCGCCGTGCGGGTGCAGGAAACCACCAGCCGCATCCGACTGGCCTTTGCCTCGTGCTGTCCGGAAGCGGATCTCGTCCGGCGTCTTGCGAGCGCTCTGGCACCCCAGCCCCGGGCGGCCTCGCCCTGAGCGCCGGGGCTGCCATCGCCCCGGTCATCCCATCCCGTCCCTGCCAACGCGTTCCCCACGTTCCAGACCTTGCCGCGGTGAAAGAAACGCAGCGGATCGGCACGCCCGCGCTACCAAATAGGCCCCGAAACAAACTCTGGTGAATAGGAACGGCTAGAGTTCGACGAGCGCCTTGATCACCCCGGCCTCGGGAGCCGACCACATCGGTATGAGTCCCGGTGCGTCGTCAAGGCCGCCACGGTGACTTGCCAGCGCTGCCGTCGGCACTTTGCCGCTGCGTATGGCCTCGAGCACAGTCTCGAAATCCTGCCGCGTGGCATTGCGGCTGCCGAGCAGGGACGTCTCGCGCTTGTGGAACTCCGGGTCGCTGAACGTGATGTCGGCGCGCACGATCGACAGGAGCACGTAGGTGCCGCCGTGGCTGACATAGGAAAAGCCCGTCATCATCGCCCTGGGGCTTCCGGTGGCATCGATGACGACATCAAAGAAATCGCCGTCGGTGGCCGCCTTGAGTCGATCGTCGATGCCGGACGACACCTCGAAGACATGGTCGGCGCCGATCTCGTCCCGGCAGAAGGCAAGCCGCCGGGCGTTCATGTCGAGGACGGAAACCTCAGCGCCGCGGGCCTTGGCGAAAATCGCCGCCGCGATCCCGATCGGCCCGGCGCCTACCACGGCGACCCGGCTCGCCGGGCCGGCCCCGGAGCGGCGTACGCCATGGGCGCCGATCGCCAGGAACTCGACCATCGCCGCCTCATCCAGGCCCAAGCCCGTCGCCGGCACGACATTGCGCTCCGGCACGGCAATGTACTCGCAGGCCCCGCCGTCGCGGTGCACCCCCAGGACCTGCAGGTTCTGGCAGCAATTCGTTTTTCCCTGCCGACAGGCGCGGCACGTTCCGCAATAGAGATAGGGCTCGATGCAGACGATATCGCCGCTCTTGAACGAACTGCCGCTCGGCGCCTCGGCGATCTCGCCTGCGAGTTCGTGGCCGATCACCCGCGGGTATTCGAGATAGGGCTGATTGCCCTGGACAATATGATAATCGGTTCCGCAGATCCCGACCCGCCGGATGCGCACCAGCACCTCACCTGGACCGGCGCTCGGAACATCCCGCTGGATAATGGTAAGCCGGCCGGGCTCGTCGCATCGAAGGGCTTTCATCGGCGTTTTCTCCCAACGGATAACTTTTCGTATCCTGCAAGCTTAGGGCGAGAACGCGAAAGCGCAAAGCCGATCGGTTTTCCGCATCGATGATGCGCCGCCTTTAGGATTGAGCAACGAATCGATCCCAAAAGTGAAATCTGCTATTGGGACCGACGCTCCGGTCCCCAGAACGATTCACACGAGGCGGCCGATCCGGATGTCAACCTGGCGAGACGAGAAGAACCAGAAGGCGCGCGCCCGGCTCGAGAAACGTCTCTCCGCGCTTTTTCCCGCCTGCGCTCTGTCCCACGCGCTCCGGCAGCCATTGATCCCGCCGACCCAGCGCCGCGCGGTGGAATCCTACTGGCGGCATCGCCCGCTCCTGGCCGACCGGCTCGCGCGGGCGCTAGCGGTCAGGAGCGGACAGCCGGCGGGATGGCAGTGGCGTCTCGGCTCCGACAAGGAGGCCGGTCTGCCGATGTCCTTCCGCACGCCCCCGGCACCTTATCGGGAGGCGGCCTTCACGCGCGGGCCGGGGCATTGCTGCGTCTGCGGACAGCCTGTTTACCGGCTGGGCTGGCATTGCGACCTCTGGGGCGACGACAAGCCGAACAGGAATGCCACGTGGCACGCCGCCTGCGTCGTGGCCTGGCAGCTCTGGACGGCACCACCCGACCATCTCAGGATCCTGAAGCTGCGCCAGCAGCGGCGATGCGCAACGAGCGGGCGCCGCCTGCTTAAGACCGCCGAGGTCGACCACCGCGTTCCGCTCTTCGCCGTCTGGTCCGAGCATCGCTCGCGGCCCTGGCCCGAACTGCTCGCCTTCTGGGGCGCGCCCAACCTTCAGGTGATCAACAAGACGGCCCACCTGGAGAAATGCGCCGAGGAAGCCGCCGACCGGGCCAAGCGGCGGACAGGTCCGGTGATCCCGAGCGGGAGCAACCTGGGCGAGATGCCGTCCTAGCGACGCATGCTCAGGTCAGACGCACCATTTGAGCATTGGATCCAATGCTTGCTTCCTGGAAGACCGGCTTGAAGATGAGGCACTCCTGAGCCCTCATCCTGAGGGGATTGCGTCAGCAATCCGTCTCGAAGGATCAGGGCGCTTCCAGTGTTCTCCGGATCCTCCTTCGAGACGCCTGCCGTGCAGGCTCCTCAGGATGAGGTGTGAGACTGATGATCCAGCCTCAGGGGAGCAGATCGTCGGGCGCGGAAAACCGAATCCTCTTTTGTCGCCTGATGCGCTGGAAGAAGTGCGCGGCACCCCTTGCGGATCGCTCTTCGATCCCCATATCAGGCAGACCCAGCGGACATTGTTGTGGACTTCGACAGCGGCGGGCGTCACCGCCAGCGTCGATGAGACCGTGCCAGGACGGATGTACTCCGGCATGGTCCGTTCCTGCGCTTGCCTGACGATGCAGGCGCCCGTCTGGACCCTATTAGCCCAGGCCCGTAGCAGGCGAGGCGAGAGATGCGAAGGCATCCCGCCCGTTCGCCCCGGAGCCTGGGCTTTTTCGTAACGGCCATACTCTGCCCTTTTCTCATCTTTGCGGAGAGGAGCTGCGGTGGTGATGACAGGGGCGACTGGATGTGACCTTTACGTTATGGCCGGTCTTGTGCCGGCCATCCCGATCCTGTGAGGCGCTGTGCTTTACGGATCGGGATCACCGGCACAAGGCCGGTGATGACGTGGCGGGGCAGGCTCCTAGGGCTGCGGCGAGAGCCGGGCCAGGCGCATGCGCTCCATGATATGACGGCCGGAGCCGCTGACATGCCTGGCGATCACCTGTGCGGCGCCCTCGGCATCCTGCGCCTTGATGCAGGCGATCAGCTCCTGATGCTCCTCGCGCACGTTCGTCTGCCGGCTGAGCGACGTCGGGAAGCGACGGCTGATCGCCCAGAGAATTTGACGGTGGCGCACCCACAGGTCGACCGCGTGCCGGTTGTAGTGGCGGTCGTACATGAGCTGGTGGAACTGCAGGTCGAGATTGGAGTGTTTCATCTCGTCCGCGAAGTTCAGCGCCTCGATGTCCGCCTGGATACGCTCCAGCTCGTCGATTTCGGCCTTGGTGACGATCCCGACGAACCACCGGGTCAGCGCTGGCTCGATGAGCACTTCGATCTCGCAGATGTCCCGCACGAACTCCTCGTCGATGGGCCGGACGCGGGCGCCGCGGTTCGGCGTCATGACGACGAAGCCTTCGCCGCGCAGCTGCTGCAGAGCTTCCCTCACGGGGTTGGTGGACGTGCCCATCCGGCTTGCAAGCTCGGACACCTTGAGGCGCTCGTTCGGTTTGACGCGCCCGTGAATGATGTCGTCCCGCAGGCGGTCGTAGACCGAGGAGCCGTTGTCCTCGTCCTCGGGGGCAGCGTGTCGGATGCTGGCGATCGTTCTCATAAAAATGTTTCTTTATTCACTCTGCGCGCCCTTGCCAAGGGTGAACTATCCTAAACGATACATTCAGATTGACAAATAATGTACGAGTTGAAAGCTTTTCAGTGCGAGAGCCGAAAGGCTGTTGTTCGGGAGGAAACCGGCAAAAAGCCGGCCAAGAGGAGAAAACGCTATGGGCTACCAGCACAAGCTGCCGGGCCTCGTCATGTCGACGGGCCTGTTGGGCGCCATGCTTCTGGGGGCGCTGTCGCCGGCCGGGGCGGCTGATTACAAGCAGGCTCCGATGCTCGATGAGCAGGTGAAGGCAGGCAAGCTGCCCGCCGTCGCCAGCCGCCTCCCGGACAATCCCTATGTGGAAGCCATGATCGACGGCGTCGGCAAATATGGCGGCACCCTGCGCACGACGATCCTCGCCAACGGCGACCAGTACAATCTGACCCGCACCATCGCCAACGAGTTGCTCGTGCGCTGGGACCCGCAGTGGAAGAAGGTCATGCCGTCGCTCGCCGAGGAGTTCAAGGCTTCCGACGATGCGACCACCTATACGTTCAAGCTCCGCAAGGGCCTGAAGTGGAGCGACGGTCAGCCCTTCACAGTCGACGACATCATGTTCTGGTACGAAGACGTGTTCATGAACAACGCGCTCTCGCCCGCCAAGAACCCGACCTTCACGGTGGCCGGCAAGCCGGTCAAGGTGACGAAGATCGACGACCAGACGGTGGAGTTCAAGTTCGAGTCGCCCTATGGGCTCTTCCTGCAGCAGCTCGCCTATGGCCAGGGCCACCTGCCGGTCATCTATCCCAAGCATTACCTCAGCAAGTTCCACGAGAAGTACAACAAGGAAGGCATCCCGGCGCTCCTGAAGGCCAACCCGGCCGCCGGCGACTGGGTGGCGCTGTTCAATTCCAAGGTCTCGCTGACCTTCCAGCCGCCCTTCTGGCAGAACCTCGAGCTGCCGACCCTCAATCCCTGGGTGCTGACCGTTCCCTATGCCGACAGCGAGCGCGTGGTCGCGACGCGCAATCCCTATTACTGGAAGGTGGACACGGCCGGAAACCAGCTCCCCTATATCGACGGCATCACCTGGGCCAAGCTCGACGACCCGCAGCTCATGGCTCTCAAGATGACGTCCGGCGAGTTCGACTTCGCGTTCCGCCACATCAACAACTCCACCTTCAAGTCGGTGCTCTTCGACGGCCAGAAGACCGGCAATTACCGCTTCGTGGACGTCAAGGACCTGCCGGCGAACGACGCGGTCATCCTGCTCAATCTGAACTCGACCGATCCGGTCAAGCGCAAGATCTTCCAGAACAAGGATTTCCGGATCGCGCTCAGCCATGCGATCAACCGGCAGGAGATCATCGATCTCGTCTATGTGGGGCAGGGCGCTCCGGCACAGGTGGCCGTCCAGCCCGAGCACGAGCTCTTCAACGAGCGCCAAGCGAAGCAATACACCGAGTTCGATCCCAAGCGCTCGAATGAAATCCTCGACAAGATCATGCCGAAGAAGGATGCCGAAGGCTTCCGTCTCGACGAGACCGGCAAGCGCTTCACCATCAACTTCATGGTGGCCGACGTCTTCGGCCTGTCCTATCCGGACGTCATGCAGATGGTGCAGCAATATGCCAAGGATATCGGCGTCGACATCCAGCTGCGCACCACCGACCGCGCCCGCCTCAACACGATGTGGTCGGCGAACGAGCAGGACGCCTATATCTGGAACTGCGTGGGCGGGCTTTCCGAAGTCTATACGGATCCCCGCTGCTACATGCCCTTCCAGAAGGCCGACATCTTCTTCGCGATGAAATGGAGCGAGTGGTATTCGAACCATGCCACGGGCGAGGAACCGCCGGAGGCGATCCAGGCGCTGATGGCCGCCTATGACAAGGTCAATGCCGCCGTGACGGACGACGACCGCCGCCAGAAGATGAAGGACTTCCTCAACCTGTCGGCCGACAACTTCCTCAACATCGGCATTTCGCGCCCGATGCCGAAATACATGATGACCTCGAACAGCCTGAAGAACGTCGTCAACGGCATCCCGATCACCGGCAACCTCTGGCACCCGGCTCCGACGCTGACCCAGTGGTATTTCGACAAGCCGGCCAAGTAGGGCCACTTCCGGCGCCGGCGGCGGCCTGCGAGCTGCCGTCGGATACCCCTTCGATCACCTCGAACGGTCAGGTTCATGCTCCGCTACATCGTCAAGCGAATGGTGTTCGCGATTCCGACACTGTTCGCCGTCTCCATCGTGGCCTTCATCATCATCCAGCTCCCGCCGGGAGATTATCTCACGACCCTGATGGCGGACTGGGCAAGCCAGGGCGGCGCCGTGGAGGCAGGCACGGTCGCCGCCATGCGCGAGCGCTACGGCCTCGATCAGCCGATCTATTTCCAGTACTACAAGTGGATCGCGGGAATCCTGACCCGCGGCGATTTCGGCATATCCTTCGAACTCGGCAAGCCGGTCACGGAGCTCATCTGGAACCGCCTCGGCTTCTCGCTGCTGCTCTCGGTTCTGACGCTCTGCTTCGTCTGGGCGATCGCGATCCCGATCGGGATCCTGTCGGCGGTGCGCCAGTACTCGATCTCCGATTACACGGCGACATTCCTGGCTTTCTTCTTTCTGGCCGTGCCGGACTTCCTGATGGCGCTCTCGGCCATGTACGTCATGTCCGCCTGGTTCGGTCAGAGCGTCGGCGGGCTGTTCTCGCCCGACTACGTCGATGCGCCGTGGAGCCTCGGCAAGCTCGTCGACTTCGCCCAGCACGTCTGGCTGCCGGTCGTCGTCATCGGTCTCGGATCGCTCGCCGCGCTGGTGCGCATCATGCGCGCCAACCTGCTCGACGAACTCTCGAAGCCCTATGTCACCACGGCGCGGGCCAAGGGCATGTCCGAATTCGAGCTCCTGCTGCGCTATCCGGTGCGCCTTGCCCTCAACCCGCTGATCTCGACGATCGGCTGGATCTTGCCGGCCGTCATCTCGGGCGAGATCAACGTTTCCGTCGTCATGAGCTTGCCGACCACGGGGCCGCTGCTGCTCCGCTCGCTGCTCGCCCAGGACATGTATCTCGCCGGCTCGCTCATCCTGCTGATCTCGGTGCTCACCATCATCGGCACGCTGATCTCGGACATCCTGCTCGCCATCACCGACCCGCGGATCCGGCTCCAATGACAGACATCACCAGCCTTCCGCCCGAAACGACGGCGTCGCTCGATCTGCACCGCAGGGACATGGCCGTCGCCGGCCAGTGGCGCCTGTTCTGGCTCAAGTTCAAGAAGCACAAGATCGCGCTCGCGAGCCTCGTCGTGATCGTGTTCATGTATCTCGTCGCGGCCTTCGCGGATTTCATCGCGCCGTTCGATCCCAATGCCACGAACGCGCGCTTCACCTATGCACCGCCCCAGGGCCTGTCGCTGATGCTGGACGGCTCGTTCCAGCCGCATGTCGATCAGCTCAAGATGACCCTGAACACCGAGTCGATGCGCCGGGAGTTCATGCCCGATCCCACGAAGCCGGTCTCGGTGTCCTTCTTCGTGCCGGCGCAGCAGCCCTATTACCTGCTCGGCTTCATTCCGATGCAGACCAAGCTCTTCGGCCTCACGAACCCGAAGCCGGGCGACAGCATGTACATCTTCGGCGCCGACCGCCTCGGTCGCGACATCTTCTCGCGTGTCGTCCACGGCGCCAAGATTTCGCTGTCCATCGGCCTCGTGGGCGTCTTCATCAGCCTGATCCTCGGGGTGACCATCGGTGGCATCTCCGGCTTTTTCGGAGGCTGGATCGACCTTGCGATCCAGCGCTTCATCGAATTGCTGCGCTCGATCCCGACCATTCCCCTCTGGATGGGCTTCGCGGCTGCGATCCCCGTCGGCTGGCCGCCGCTTCGGACCTACTTCGTCATCACGCTGATCGTCTCGCTGATCGGCTGGACGAGCCTGGCGCGCGAGGTGCGCGGCAAGTTCCTGTCCTTGAGAAACGAGGACTTCGTCACCGCCGCCCGCCTCGACGGCATGAGCGAGATCGGCATCATTTTCCACCATCTGGTGCCGTCCTTCATCAGCCACATCATCGCGACCCTGACACTGGCGATCCCCTCGATGATCCTGGCCGAGACGGCGCTGTCCTTCCTCGGCATCGGCCTGCAGCCGCCAATTGTCTCCTGGGGCGTTCTCCTGCAGGAGGCTCAGAACATCCGCGCCGTCGCCCAGGCGCCGTGGCTGCTCTTCACGCCGGCTACCGCCATCGTCATCTCGGTTCTTGCCCTCAACTTCCTCGGCGACGGCCTCCGCGATGCCGCAGATCCCTACGAGTCGGTGTCATGAGCACGACGAGCGACACGATCCTCGAGGTCAAGGACCTCAAGACCCTTTTCCCAACCCGCACGGGCATCTTCAAGGCGGTCGACGGTGTCTCGTTCGAGCTAAAACGCGGCAAGACGCTGTGCGTCGTCGGCGAATCCGGTTCCGGCAAGTCTGTGACCGCGCGGTCGATCCTGCAGATCGTCGACAGGCCCGGCCGCATCGAGGGCGGCTCCGTCCTTCTGACGCGTGCCGACGGCTCGACGACCGACCTCGCCAAGCTCGACCCGCGGGGCCGGGAGATCCGCAGTGTGCGCGGCAAGGAGATCGCCATGATCTTCCAGGAGCCGATGAGCTCGCTCTCACCGGTCCACCGCATCGGCACGCAGATCGGCGAGGCGCTGCGCATCCATTTCGGCACGCCGAAGCACGAGCAGCGCGAGCGAGTCCTCGAACTCCTGCGGCAGGTCGAGATTCCGCGCCCCGAAACGGCCATCGACCGCTACACCTTCGAGTTCTCGGGTGGCATGCGCCAGCGCGTGATGATCGCCATGGCGCTCGCCTGCAACCCTTCCGTGCTGATCGCCGACGAGCCGACGACGGCCCTCGACGTGACGACACAGGCCGAAATCCTCGATCTCATCAAGAAGCTGCAGCAGAGCCATGGCATGGCCGTGCTCTTCATCACCCATGACATGGGAGTGGTCGCTGAAATCGCCGACGAGGTCCTCGTCATGTATCGCGGCAAGGTGATGGAGAGAGGATCGGTCGAGCAGATCTTCCATACGCCGCAGGACGCCTATACGCGCCGGCTGATCGACTCCGTCGTGAGGTTGGAGAAGAAGGCGGAGGTGCGGCTCTCTCGGCCGGCGATTCCTACCGGGACCCCGCCGCTCCTCGATGTCCGGAACCTCTCGCTCACCTTTGCATCCGGCCTCAAGGCGGTCGACGACGTTTCGCTGATCGTGCGCCCGGGCGAGACGCTCGGCATCGTCGGCGAGTCGGGCTCCGGCAAGACCACGATGGGACGCTGCCTGCTGCGCATCTACGACGCGCAGTCCGGCGCCATCGATTATCGCCGCCCGGACGGCCACACGGTCGACATCCGCACGGCCGACAAGGCCGCGCTGGTGAAAATCCGCAGCGAAGTCCGCATGATCTTTCAGGATCCGGTAGGCTCGCTCAGCCCACGCAAGACCGTCGGCCAGATCATCGCCGAACCGCTCAAGATCGCCGGCATGAAGGGCAGGGAGCTCAACGACCGTGTCGCCGACCTGATGCAGCATGTGGGACTGGAGCCGGCCTGGCGGGAGCGCTATCCGCATGCCTTCTCCGGCGGCCAGCGCCAGCGCATCGGCATCGCCCGCGCCATCGCGCTGAACCCGCGCCTCATCATCGCCGACGAGGCGACCTCGGCGCTCGACGTCTCGCTGCGCTCCCAGATGCTCGACCTCATGATGAAGCTGCAGGACGAGCTCGGCCTCTCCTACGTGTTCATCTCCCATGACATGTCGGTGATCCGCTACATGTGCGACCGCGTCGCGGTCATGTATCGCGGCAAGATCGTCGAGGTGGGCGAGACCGATCAGGTCGTCAACGACCCGGCGCACGGCTACACGCGGGCGCTGCTCTCCGCCATTCCCCATCCCGATCCACACAATCGGCGCATCCACAACCGGTTCCGGTACGATGCCGGCCGCACGGTTTCAGCCAACGGATAACGCGATGAAAATCACCGACGTCAAAATCATCGTCTGCTCGCCGGGACGCAACTTCGTCACCGTTAAGATCTTTACCGACGAGGGGCTGACCGGAGTCGGCGACGCGACGCTGAACGGCCGGGAGCTGGCGGTCGCCGCCTATCTGCGGGACCATCTCGCACCGCTGCTGATCGGCCGCGACCCGAGTCGGATCGAGGACATCTGGCAGTATTTCTACAGGGGCGCTTATTGGCGGCGCGGTCCGGTCACCATGGCGGCGATCGGCGGCATCGACACCGCGCTCTGGGACATCAAGGCCAAGGCCGCCAACATGCCGCTCTATCAGCTTCTCGGCGGCGCGAGCCGCGAGAAGGTGCTGTGCTACACCCATGCCCAGGGGCGCGACATCGCCGAGGCGGTCGAGGCCGTTGCCCACCGCAAGGAGCAGGGCTATAAGGCGATCCGTGTTCAGGTCGGCATTCCCGGACTTCCGGACGTCTACGGCACGGGCGCGAAATCGGTGACCAACAATGCTCTCGACGATGCGGTCCCGCATGAGGAAACCTGGTCGACATCGAAATACCTGCGCTATGTCCCGGAACTCTTCAAGGCGGTGCGGGACGCCCACGGCTGGGACATCGAGCTTTTGCACGATACCCATCATCGACTGACGCCCATCGAAGCGGCGCGGCTCGGCAAGGATCTGGAATTCGCGCGTCTCTTCTGGCTCGAGGATGCGGTGGCCGCCGAGCACCAGGAGGGCTTCCGGCTGATCCGCAAGCACACCACGACCCCGCTCGCCGTCGGAGAGGTGTTCAACACCATCTGGGATGCGCGGCTTCTCATGGAGGAGCAGCTCATCGACTACATCCGCATGACGACCGTGCATGCGGGCGGAGTCACGGCGCTTCGCCGCATCATGGATTTCGCGAGCGTCTACAACGTCCGCACTGCGTGCCACGGAGCGATGGACATGTCGCCGATCTGCCTCGGCGCCAACCTCCACCTCGACCTGTGGGTCCCCAATTTCGGCATCCAGGAATATTCCGGCTATCTGCCGCAGATCCTCGAGGTCTTCCCGAGTGCCTGGAGCCTGTCCGACGGCTACCTGCATCCGGGCGAGGCCGTCGGCCATGGTGTCGATATCGATGAAAGTCTGGCGGAAAGATACCCGTATCAGCGCGCGTATCTCCCGGTGAACCGTCTCGAAGACGGCACCCTGTGGCATTGGTAATTCGAGGACGAGATGAAGATCACCGCGATCAAGAGCTACGCCGTCAAGGTCGGAATCCGGAACCAGCTTCTGGTGAAGGTCGAGACGGATGAGGGCATTTTCGGCTGGGGCGAGAGTGGCCTCTCCGGCCGTGAGAAAGCCGTCGTCGGCGCGCTCGAGCATTATGCCGAATTCCTGCGCGGCCGCGATCCCTTCAAGATCGGCGCCCTGTGGCAGGAGATGTACCGCAGCCAGTATTTCGAGGGCGGCCGTGTGCTGCAGGCCGCGATCTCGGCCATCGACATTGCGCTCCACGACATCAAGGGCAAGGCTCTCGGCGTGCCTGTGTACGAGCTCCTCGGAGGCAAGCAGCGCGACCGTATTCCGACCTTCGCGACCACCTTCGCGGAGCCTGGTCCGGCGATGATCGAACAGGCGCAGATGTTGGTCGAGCATGGCTGGACGGCCATGCGCCTCTCGCCCTCCGGCCACGAGCACAAGGACATCTACGAGCCGCGTGAGCATATTGCGACGACCGCGAAGTGGTGCGTGAAGGCCCGCGAAACCCTTGGCGGCGATATCGTCCTTGGCATCGACTATCACCACCGCCTCAGCGTCGCGGAGGCCGCGAGCTTCTGCCAAAAGATGCCGTCCGGCACCCTCGACTTTCTCGAGGAGCCGATCCGCGATGAGTCGCCGAGTTCCTACGAGGCGCTGCGTCGCCTGACCGACATTCCCTTCGCCATCGGCGAGGAGTTCGCGTCGAAATGGCAGTTTCAGCCCTATATCGAGCGCGACATCCATCAATACAATCGCCTCGATGTCTGCAATGTCGGCGGCCTGACGGAATCGATGAAGGTCGCCGCCTGGAGCGAGACCCATTACGTCGACATGATGCCGCACAACCCGCTCGGGCCTGTCTGCACGGCGGCGACCATCCATTTCTCGGCCGCTGTCCCGAACTTTTCCTGGCTCGAAACCCGCGCGAGCCCCGCGGAAACGCATCTCGGTTTCGACAACTCGGACTTTTTCCCAGCTCAGCCGCGGCTGCAGGGCGCGCATTATGTCGTTCCCGATGCACCCGGTCTCGGTATTGAGGTCAACGAGGAGCTGATCGCGAGGCAGAGCTTCGAGTTCTGGGAGGCGCCGCACCTGAGGAGGCGGGACGGCTCGGTGACCAACTGGTGACAGCCGACGGCGGCAGGGTGATACTGCCCATCGAACATCATCACGGAGGGGCCGTTCGATCATGACTTCCTTGAAACCGGTCCGCTCCGTCCTCGTCACGGGCGCGGGAGGCAATCTCGGCCAGAAGCTGATCGCTCATCTCCTGGCACAGGACTGGTGCGTGCGGATCGTCGCACTCGATCGCTCGACGCCGTCATCCATGACGCCTGCGGATCGGGTGCAATGGGTCGCGGGTGATCTTGCGGATCCCTCCGACATGCGATGGCATGAGGCCTTGGCCGGGGTCGATGCTGCGGTGCATTTCGCAGCCCAGAATCCGTATCCCGATGCGCCCTGGAGCGATGCCAGCGCGTCCTTCGACATGACCCTGGCCCTGCTGGCGGCGGTCGGCCGGGCCGGACTGCAACGGATCGTGTTCGCCTCATCCAACCACGTGATGGGGCAATACAAGGACGCGCCCCTGGCCGATGCCCTGACTCCCGGCGCCTTGACGACGTCCCTGCCGCCGGGGCCGGGGACGCGCTGGTTCAACGGCCGGGAGATGCTCCAGGGCTTTGCCTATGCGGCGTCCAAGCTGATGGGCGAGCGAGCCTGCCTCTCCGAGGCGCACCGGTCGAACGGCAGGCTGACCAGCGTCTGCGTTCGGATCGGCTGGTGCCAGCCGGGAGAGAACAGGCCGGAGACGATCAACACGTCCGGCCTGCCCGGCGAGGAAACGAATGCCGGCCCGGACACCGAGCGTGATCTGCGGTGGTTCCGCAACATGTGGCTCTCGAACCGGGACTTCGCGGCCGTCATGGAACGGGCGCTTCTCGCCGATGCGGAAGCCTGGCCGCAGCCTGGGATCGTGGTCAACGGCATGTCGGCCAATCGAGGCATGCCATGGGATATCGAGACCACCCGCCGGCTCATCGGCTACGAGCCGCAGGACGATATCTGGGACCATGTCGTTTGAGGCTCTGTTTGGATTTAGGAAGCAAGGCCCCTCGAGCATTATGTGCACAAGCCCTGGATGTCATGGCCGGGCTTGTCCCGGTCATCCCGATCCAATGAGCACAGCGCTTCAACCAAACGAGATCACCGGCACAAGGCCGGTGATGACGAAGGACGTGAAGGGCACCGGTCCCAAGGCCCCTGGGAGCATGGCAGGCCTTCCGACGCGGCATTTGTGGTGCAGGCTGGGGCCGAGTTATCCATCATCATGACTCTGCGTGATTTCTCCCTAATGCTCGTGGTCTGCCTCCTGTGGGCGGCCCATACGGTCGTAAGCAAGATCGTCGTCTCGGACATGGCGATCCCGCCATTGTTCTATGCGGCCATCCGCTACGGCATCGTCGCCATGCTGGCACTGCCCTGGCTCCTGCCGATGCCCCGACCGACCTGGCGCATCCTTCTGGTCGGGTCCTGATGGGGGGAGGCGGCTTTGCTCTCTTCTTCCTAGGCATCCGGACTGCGAGCCCGTCGAGCGCTGCCATCGTGTCGCAGCTCGGCCTGCCGATCACGACCCTTCTGTCGGTCGCGATACTGGGAGAGAAGGTCTATTGGAAGCGGGGCCTGGGCATTACGCTGACTTTCGTGGGCGGCGTGCTCGTGATGTGGGATCCAGCCGGCGGCTTTCCGATCTCGGGCGGCCTCGCCCTGATCCTGGGATCCGCGGCCGCGGGCTCGCTGGCGGCCGTGATAATGAAGCAGATGGAGGGCGTGCAGCCGCTGCGGTTCCAGGCCTGGATCGGCCTTGCTTCCGTTCTGCCGCTGACCTTACTCACCGCGAGCCTCGAGGCCAACCAGATCCCGCGCGCGATGGAGGCCGGCTGGGCCTTCCTGGCGGCTCTGCTGTTTTCTGCCCTGATCGTGTCCCTGGTGGCCCACACCATCTATTACGGGCTCATCGGAAAATACCCCGCCAACCTGATCGCGCCCCTGACGATCATGAACCCGCTGATGACCGTGGCACTCGGACTTCTCATCACGGGGGATCATTTCGACCTGCGAATGGGGATCGGCACAGGCATTGCGCTCTGCGGCGTCCTGATCATCACCCTGAGACGCAATCACGTCATGCCTCTGGCGGCCCTCGTGTGGGATCGCCAGCGGTAGCGCTCGCCCCGCTCAATCCAGCCATGCCTCGACGCCCAGGCCTCGGGCCCTCGCCTCATGCCAGCAATGGGTTGCGCAGGCGAGATCCTGCGCTGCGATGCCGAGCGAGCGGTAGAGCGTGATGTCGCTGGCCGCCTCACGCCCTGCCGCCTTTTCCGCAAGAACCTCGCCGATCTCTGCCAGCACGTGCTCACGTTGGATGCGGCCGCTCTCGAGCGCATGGATGACTTCGCCGGCCTGCGCGAAAGTGGAGGGCCGGTAGTCGACGTAGAGCCGGGAGCGCGCCACCATCTCCTCGTCGATCTCGCGCTTCGAGGGGATCGAGGCGCCGACCACGTTCAGATGGGTGCCCGGCGTCACCCACTCGCCCATCAGGACAGGCTCGGGCGAGGACGTGACGGTGCAGACGAGGTCGGCTCCCTCGACGGCGGAGCGAACGTCGTCGAACACGCTGACGGCGAGGCCGGGATAGCGTTCAGCGGCATGGGACGCGAAGGCATCCGCCTTCTCGCGCCGCCGCCCGACCATCCGCACCTCCCGGATCGAAGGCCGCACGCAGAGCATGGCCTCGAGGTGATGCTCGGCCTGTTCGCCGACCCCGACCATCACGAGCGTGCCGCAATCCGGCCGAGCGAGCGCCCGCGTCGCCACCGCGCTCGCGGCGGCCGTGCGCACTGCGGTCAAAAGCCCGGCATTCATCATGGCGATCGCCGAGCCGTGCTCCGGCTCGAACAGGACGATCGCTCCCTGATGGGAAGAGTATCCGGCATCGGGATTGCCGGGGAACAGGCTCACCAGCTTCACGCCGAAGCATGCCTCGACCTGATCATTGCCCGGCATGAGCGCGCCGGGCATGACACCCATCTTGTTCGGTGCGCCGACGTCGACGACCGATCGCAGCGGCAGGTTGGCCGCGCTGGCAGAGACCGCGATCATCGCTCGCTGGACGACTTCGATGGCGTCGGTCATCGGCAGGAGCGACCGGATTTCCTTGTCGGAGAGGACGATCATCGCGCGCGCATTTCCCCTTTGCCCCAGCCGTCGCCCGCGACGGGCAGGCCGAGCTGCTCTTCGAGCAGCGCCACATAGAGATCCGGTCGCACGACATAGGGAAAGTGTCCACCCCATTCGAAGCGATAAGCCACTGACGGGTTCAGCCGGGCACGCACTGCGTCGCGCATCTGCGGCGGGATCAGCGGGTCGTCGGCGCCCTCAATCGTCGCAATCCGTTCCCGGGGCAGATCGAGCGGCGGCAATTCGGGCCCGCGCTTCAGCGCATTCAGCCGCGTGCGGAGCTCCGGCGCGGGAATGCGCCCGGCCGCTTCCGCCATCAGAAGGTCGATTACCTCCGCCTGTTCAGGATGCGCCTCGCGCCAAGCGCCGAGACCGCGGCCGAACCCCGCGCGGATCTCCTCGATCGGGGCGTTGTCGAGGTCCGAGGAATAGGGCGGGCGGGTCGCAACGTTGGCGACGGAATGCAGCGTGTTGGCCGCGATGAGCCTCTCGGTGAGATCCGGGTAGGTCGCGGCGAAGTACTGTGCCACGTATCCCCCGAGGGACGAACCGAGCACGGTGACGCGCCCAAGATCGAGCCTGCCGCACAATTCTGCGAGATCGCTTGCCCACTCGATCACGCCGCCGCTCCTGGGATAAGTGACGGCGACGATGCGGGCGCGGCCCTTCAGCGCCTCGATCTGCTGCCAGAAGATGTCGGCGCGGCCAAGCGTGCCGGGGATGAGCAGCAGCGCCGGACCACGATCGCCTGCCTGCACGTATCCCCACTCGCGGCCGCCGACGGCGATCCGCTGTTCGGGATGGAGTTTCGCGAAGCGGTCGCGGTCTGCGATCAGACGGTTGGGCATGCGGACGGGTCCTCCACTTTCGGCTTGTTGCGCGCTCCTCTTCGGGGATCGCGCGTATCGCCCGAATGCGCAGTGTACACGAAACCGAGGCGCTGCATGCACAAGCGCTGGTGACGGTTCTGGGGCTCAGAGATAATAGTTCGAAATTCTGTGGCCGCGGACGTCCTGGATCTCGACGTCCATGTCGTAGACGGCGCGAATAACAGGACCGGTCATGATCTCGGCCGGGGTGCCATGATGGACGACGGCACCGTCGCGCATGGCGACCAGATAATCCGAGTAGCAGGACGCAAAGTTGATGTCATGCAGGACGAGCACGATCGTCTTGCCCAAATCGTCGGCGGCTCGGCGCAGCAGTTTCATCATGCCGACCGCGTGCTTCATGTCGAGATTGTTCAAAGGCTCGTCGAAGAGGACGTAGTCGGTGTCCTGGCACAGCACCATGGCGACGTAGGCCCGCTGGCGCTGGCCGCCTGACAATTGGTCGAGAAAGCGGTCGGCCAAAGGCTCGAGATCCAGATACCCGATTGCCCTGGCGGCGTGGGCGCGGTCTTCCGTCGTGAGGCGTCCCTTTGAATAGGGACAGCGCCCGAACTCGACCAGATCCCGAACGGTCAGACGGGACGATACCCGATTGTCCTGCCGGAGAATGGACAACCGTCTGGCAAGAATGTCGGACGGCGTCTGCGTGACATCGAGTCCGTCGACCGTCACCGTGCCGGCACTCATGGGCAGAAGGCGGCTGATCATCGACAGAAGCGTCGACTTGCCGGCGCCGTTGGGGCCGATGATGGAGGTGACGCCGCGCCGGGGAAGCTGCAGCGACACGTCGCGCACGACGATGGCGTCGCCATAGGCCTTGCTGACTTTGGAGATCTCGATCAACGGGCCGTTCCTCTGATCAGGAGGGCAAGGAAGACGATTCCGCCCACGAATTCGACGACGATGCTGAGCGCCGTGTCGAAGGCGAAGATCCGCTCGAGCACGAGCTGTCCGCCGACGATGCAGATGATCGCGAGCAGGCTCGCGACAGGCAGGATGAAGCGGTGCTTGTGGGTTCCGGCAATCTGATACGCCAGATTGGCGACGAGAAGCCCGAAGAAGGTGACGGGTCCGACGAGAGCCGTGGATACGGAGACGAGGACCGCAACCAGCATGAGCACGACACTCGTCACCCGGTTGTGGTCGACGCCTAAGTTGACGGCGGTTTCGCGGCCCAGAGCCAGCACGTCGTAGGTGTGCATGAGCCGCCAGCCGATGACGGATACGGCAGCAACTGCTGCAGAGGAAACAGTCAGCAGGTTGCCATCGACGCTGTTGAAGTTCGCGAACAGCCGGTCCTGCAGCACGACGAACTCGTTGGGATCGATGATCCGCTGCATGAAGCCGGACAGGCTGCGAAACAGCACGCCGAAGACGATGCCGACGAGAAGGAGGAGATGAAGGCTGCGGCTGCTGCCGGAGAACAGCCAGCGGTAGAGAAGGCTGGAGAACGCCACCATCGCGGCGACCTCGATCCCGAACAGCAGGCGCGGGTCCAGGGCGGTCAGTCCGGCTGATCCCAGGGTGAAGATCAGGCCGGTCTGGATCAGGACGTAGAGGCGTCGAAGCCCATAATCGAGGGCGTCAGAATCCGGTTGTGGCTCACCGTCTGGAACAGCACGGTCGAAACCGCGATGGCATAGGCGACAAGGACCATGGACAGGACCTTCATGCCGCGGAACGGGAGGATGAAATCCCACCGTCCTTTGGCGTTCAGCGTCATGAACAGCACGATCACCGCCGCCGCGACGGCAGCGAGGATCAGGAGCACGCGGATCGGTCGCAGGTCTTTCTTACGCAAGGCGCTCTCGCCCCTTGAGCAGAAGGACCAGGAAGAGGGTACTGCCGACGATTCCCATGATCGTGCCGATCGGAACCTCGTAGGGGTAATACACCACGCGGCCGACCACGTCGCAGGCCAGCACGAGAACCGCGCCCATCACGGCGACCCAGGGCAGGGCGCGTCGCATGTTGTCGCCGATCATCATGCTGACCACGTTCGGCACGATCAGGCCGAGAAACGGCATCATGCCGACCGTGACGACGACGGTCGCCGTGACCATGGACACGATGATCAGGCCGAAGGACACGATGCTGCGGTAACGCAGGCCGAGGTTCGTGGCGAAATCCCGTCCCATCCCGGCCAGGGTGAGCCGGTCGGCGGCCGCATAGGCCAGAAGGGTAAGGACAAAAGTCACCCACAACAACTCGTAGCGGCCGCGCAGAACGCCGGAAAAGTCCCCGGTCGTCCAGGCATTCAGGGACTGCATGAGGTCGAACCGGTAGGCGAAGAACGTGGTGATCGCGCTGATGATGCCGCCGAGCATGATGCCGACCAGCGGCACGGTCAGGACGGAGCGCAGGGGTACGAGGCGGAGGATCCGCAGGAACAGGGCCGTTCCGGCGAGCGCAAAGGCTGCGGCCACCAGCATCTTCCCGATCACCGGGAAGTCGGGGGCGAAGAGCGTGACGATAAGAAGGCCGAGACTCGCCGCCTCGACCGTGCCCGCCGTGGATGGCTCGACGAACCGGTTCTGGGTCAGCATCTGCATGATCAGCCCGGCCACCGCCATGGCCGTGCCGGCCAGGATGAGGGCAACGGTTCTGGGAATGCGGGACACCACGAGGATCTGGACGGCGCGCTCTCCCTCCTGAGGAGAGAGGAGGGCGGCGAAGGACAGATCGCTCGCGCCGATCAGCAGGCTGATCAGAGCCAGGATCATCACGGCTGCCAGGGCAGGAAGGAGGAGTCTCACGTTCGCTCGGGGCTTCAGGCGGGCCTTGGCCCGGCCCGGGGTTCCACATGCAAAAGCGGATCGCTCAGGGAGCGACCCGCAGTCGGTCCGTATCCGGAAAAGCGGCTTACTTCTTCATCACGGCCTTGGCAATCTGGTCGACGCTCGCTTGCAGAGCCGTGAGCCCGCCGCCGACGAGATACCAGTTGACCGGATCGAGATACACGACCTGGCCCTTCGTCCAGGCCGTGGTCTGGGCCACAAGCTCGTTCTCCAGCACCTTCTTAGCCGCGCCGTTGCCCTGGCCGGTGACCACGTCCCGGTCGATCACGAACAGCCAGTCCGGATTGGTCTTGAGGATAAATTCCGCCGTCACGGCCTGACCGTGGTTGGTGGTCGCCAGCCCCTCGACCGCGGGTACGATTCCGAACTCGCCGTGCAGCACGCCGAAGCGCGAGCCCGGTCCATAGGCGCTCATCTTGCCACCTGTCGTCAGCACTAGCAGGCCCTTGCCAGCCTTGGCCGCATCCTGGCGCAGGTCGGCCATGGACTTCTCGAGCTTCGCCAATTGGGACTCGGCTTCAGCCTGCTTGTCGAAGATCTTGCCGAGAAGCTGGACGTTGCGCTTCACGCTGCCGAGAAAGTCCTTCGGGTCGACAGTCAGGTCGATGGTCGGGGCAATCTTCGCCAGATCGGCATATTTCGCGCTGGAGCGGCCACCCACGATGATCAGGTCCGGGTCGGCCCCGTTGACGGCCTCGTAATCCGGCTCGAACAGGGTGCCGACCTTCTCGTATTTGTCCGAGCCGTACTTCGCCAGATACTCCGGGAACCGTGAGGTCGGGACGCCGGAGACCTCCACGCCCAGGGCATTCAACGTGTCGAGCGAGGCCATGTCGAAGGCGACAACCTTCTTGAGCTTTGCGGGAACGGTCGTCGCACCCTTGGCATGTTGGATTGTCAGGTCCTGCACATGGGCGCCGATCGTCAAGGGGGCGAGGGCGAGTGCCCCGGCGACAAGGGCTGCCAGGGGACGGGGGCAGCGGGCAGAGAAAGTCATCATCACTCCAATTCTCCGGTTATCGATCTTCCTTCGGCCTTCGGGAGCTCAGTCGTCCACGTGGTCGTGTCCGCCGATCCGCCCCGGACGCCAATAGCCTTCCGATGAGATCTGATCGCGGGCGAGCCCGCGGGCCAAAAGGGTATGGCGCTGACGGCGAACATTGCTGGTTTCGCCGATGATGTAAGCGTGGCCGTTGCCCGGCGGCAGGGCGAGATCCTGTAGCATGCCGTTCATCAACTCGCTCGGTCCGGCCGGTGCGCCATTGCGATGCACCCAGCGAATGACCGCATCCGTTTCCGTTTTCAGATCGATCTCGCCATTTCTGTCATCGACCTCGATGAAGACGAACGCCTTCGCTCCGACCGGCATCGTCTCTAGGATATGGGCGATGGCCGGAATGCAGGTCTCGTCGCCCGTCAGGAGATGCCAATCCGCATCCGGGCGCAGCACGGTGCCTCCGCGTGGTCCGCGCGCCTCGATCATATCGCCGGGCTTCGCCTGCCGCGCCCAGGTGGGGGCCGGCGTCTCGCCGTGCAGAACGAAATCGATGCTGATCGTACCCGCCGTACGATCCATGCCGCGGATCGTATAGTCCCGCCGTCCCGTCTCACCGTCGGCCAAGGGGATCATCAGGACGATGGCCTGGCCCGGCTTGTAGGCGAACTCACCGATATCGTCCGCCGTCAGGACGACGCGGCGCATGTTGGGTTCCACGTCGACGCTGTCGACGACCCGAAGAGCCCAGCTCCTCAATGGAGGCCGTTGGCGGGGCCTCTCGTGGATGTCCGGCTTGCTGTCCTGTGTCATGCCTGTTCCTGTTCGGGGCCATCGCGTGGCCGAAACGGTCGGGGAGGGGGCTCGTCCGGGGCTTAGAAGGTCGCGGACATGCCCACCCAGAGGCGGCGCCCCTCCACGACCGTGTTGTAGTCGGTGGGTTCGATCTCCTTGTCGAAGATGTTGTAGATGGCGGCGTTTAGGGCCAGCTGCTCGGTGAAGTTATAGTTGAGGCCCGCATCCATCGTGGCGTAGGCGTCGTATGTCCGGCCGGAGGCGCCGTTGATGATGACCGGCGTGCCGTTGGTTCCGATGCGTGCGCCACCTACGATTTCGGAGCCGTGATAGTTCACCGCTGTCCATGTCGAGAGGCCCGCCACGGGCGTGACCCAATCCAGGCGCGCATTGGCCATGTGCCTTGGCGTGCGGGTCAGAGGGAAGCCGGCGAAATCGCCGGTCCGCTGCTCGGAATCCGTGAAGGTGTAGCTGCCGCGGATCGAGATTTCGTCCGTCGCCCGCCAGCTGGCGGCCAGTTCCACGCCCTGGATGATCGCATCGTCGATATTGTAGTTGTACCAGAGGCGGTAGTTTGGATCTTCCGACCAGCGCACCGGATTGCCGGCATCGTCCAGCACCAGCGAGTTGCTGATCTTGTCCTTGAAGTCGGTGTAGAAATAGGTTGCGCTCGCGGTGAACCCGTTAAGATTGTCCCAGAGAGCCGCGACCTCGTAGCTCGTGCTCGTTTCCGCCTGGAGATTCGGGTCGGCCAGGATCACGCCGCAGGTTCCGTTGGGCCCGTAGGTGCAGCCGCCGCCGCCTGTGGTGTAGGCGTAACCCGGCGCGATCTGGCGAATCTCAGGAGCCCGGAAGCCGGTCGAGACGCCGCCCTTAAGGGTCAGGTTCTCGGTGGCATGCCAGACCGCGTAGCTGCGGGGGCTGTAATGGGCGCCGTAGATCTCGTGATAATCCATGCGCAAGCCATTCGTGAGCGAGAAGGTGTCGGTCAGACGCCATTCGTCCTCTGCGAAGAGAGCCCATTGGTTGATCGTGAACGTCTCATCGACGCCGGTGCGCCGACCCGGGTTCTGGTCGTTCAGCGCGGCGTTGGACCACTGGCCGCCGGTCACCAGGGTGTGGTTGCCGAGAAGGTCGAAGGGAGTCGTGAACTTGCCGTCGACGATCGTGTTCCGGATCTCAGGCGAGCGTGGGTTCTTGTCGAAGGCGAACGTGCGCGGATTCTCCGTGTAGCTCCGGCGTTCCGCCCATTCCTGCAGAATCGAGAAGGTCGATGTCGTGGGACCCCAGCGGCCTTCATGAGTCAGCGACCAGTACTTGCGGTCGTTGTCGTTGTACGTGTCGTTGGCCGAAGTTTCGAGCGTGCCCCGTTTGGAGGCGTTCCGGCGAATCCGCGTGAAGCCGCTCTCGAGCATGAGGTCATGGTTCTCGTTGGGCGTGAAGGTCAGCCGCCCGCCGATATTGCCTTCGCGGGCCCCCGTGATGCCGCTCAGGAAATCGTCCTCACTGCGACCGAAGCCGCGTCCCCAGAGCTGAAGGCCCAGCATGCGATGGATGAGCGGACCGCTCGTGTAGAACGACCCTTGAGCCGAGTTGCCGAAATATTGGTGCTGCTGGAGCGTGCCGTCCGCCGTTACTGTGCTCGTCCAGCTGTCGGACACCTTTCGCGTGATGATGTTGATGACGCCGCCCATGGCATCGGAGCCGTAGAGAGAGGACATCGGGCCGCGCACGACCTCGATGCGGTCGATGGCCGAGACCGGGGGAATGAAGCTCTGCTCGAAGCCCGAATTACCGTTGGTGCGGGCATCGCGCGTGCTCTGCCGCTTCCCGTCGACGAGGATCAGGGTGTAGGTGCCGGGAAGACCACGGATGAAGATGTCCTTCTCGTTGGCGACGCCGGTCACCGTGACGCCTTGCACTTCCCGCAGGGCGTCCGTCAGGTCACGGAACGAACCCTTCTCGAGTTCTTCGCGGGTGATGACGGAAATGCTCGCCGGCGCATCCCTCACGGTCTGCTCGAAGCCCGCCGCCGTCACGACCACCTGATCGAGGTTGATCACATCATTGTTACCCGCAGCCGCGTTGGTGTCGACAGCCTGCGCAAGGGCGGCATTCGGGCTGAGGAGAAGAGTGGTCGACAGGCTCGTGCAGGCGAAGAGCGTGGCAAGCATTCGGCCGGTCCGAATTCTCGCATCCTGCCGATGTCGCGCGGCGGATTTCGGCTTCTCGAAACGGGGAGCGCGAGCCGTGTGGGCTGCGAGTTCTGTCCTGGAATCCTGCCGAACCGAAGCGTCAATCCCTTCCATCTGTTTCCAAGCCCCTCACATCACTGAACGATGAGGCAGCTACTAGGTTTGGCGGGAGAGCATGGTCAACGCCTATGTTTGAGACTCATTCTGAGTTCAGAAAAACGCAAATTATAATAGCTCTAAAGTTGTCCTGTGCGGCTTGAAAGATCTGCCGGAATGAGGAATAGCCACTCTGCCTTGTGAAATCGTCATGCGATTATCCGGCGTTTTTTGAATGGGATTTGAAGACAGAACAATTGTGGCTCCTGCACCCGAAGAACCTTTCCTGAAGCTGGGTCGGCTCCGACTCCTCTTGGCGCTCGACGCCTTGCTCATGGAGGGGAGCGTCAGCCGAGCCGCCGAACGGATGGGGATAGGAACGCCTGCCATGAGCAGGCTCCTCGGTCAGATCCGCGAAGTCTATGACGACCCGATCTTCATTCGCTCCTCGAGACGGCTCATCCCAACGCCGTTTGCAGAATCCATGCGCCAGCGCATCCGCGCTCTGGCGGCCGAGGCCGAGGCGCTTTTTCAGCCGCATGTGAGATCATCGGATGGCTTGACCATCGATCTCATAGCATCGTCGGGAAGTCCCGTCATCGAAGCGGCGCCCCTGACGACGAGGCCGAGCATCCTGCTCGAGGGCGAGCCGCTTCCGGAGTCTTTTGCGCGCAAGCTCGCCGTCATTGGGAAAGCGAACGATGCGCGAAAGCGGCTTGCAAAACACAGCGCGACGATCGGAGCCGGGATCGGGCACAGCCGCCCTCTGACAACGAGCGAAGCGGAAGATGCGTTCTGCACCATTCTCGAAGGAAGGGCGGATCCCGTGCAGGTCGGCGCTCTGCTCTCCGTCATGCACTTCAGGGGAGAGACTGCCGCCGAACTCGCCGGTTTTGCGCAGGCGGCCCGCATTCACATTGGAGCGACTGATCCAGGCTCATCGTCCGTCGATCTCGACTGGCCGGCTTACATCTCTCCGAAATCACGAAGAATGCCCTGGTTCCTCCAGGCTGCATTGCTGCTCGCGCGTTCCGGCTACCGCATCCTTCTCCATGGCAACGATGGAGCCGGTAACATCAAAGGCACGCTCGTGTCCGCCGCGCGTGCCATAGGCATACCGATCTGTGCAAGCCCTGCCGCAGCCGCCGATGCCATCGCCGAGCACGGGATCGCCTATATCCCGGTTGCGGCCCTGTCCTCGCAAATTCATAGCCTGCTGTCGCTCTACAGCGTGCTCGAGACGCGCTCATCGATCAATTCCCTGATGCCCCTTCTCAACCCGCTCGGTGCAGCCACGAGCATGATGGGCGTCGTGCGTCCAGCCTATCGCGAACTGCATCGCGATGCGGGGGCAGTTCTCGGATTCAGGAACATGACCATTCTCGGCGCAAGCCGTGACGCCGCCGAGGCAACACCTTTCCGCTCAAGCACACTCCTGCGCCTTGTCGACGGCAGAGCGGAGGATCTCTTCGTCCCCGCACGGCCGGAGCCCAAAGCCTATCCTCTGACCGGAATGACAGGTCTGGAATACTGGCGCGCCGTTTGGGCGGGCAAGGTACGCGACGAGCGCGCCACGGATATCGTTACCGCCACCGCCGCGACTGCACTTCTGACACTGGCAAGAGGAAAAGCAGGCCAGTATGAGACATGCCGGTTGCGGGCGAGAGAACTCTGGGATGCCCGACGAAGATGTACCCCCTGAAGGCGCAATGCTTCGACAGGGGGCATAATCCACCAGATAGGATCACGCTGTCCCGCCGCCCAGCTCCATCGCCCGCTTTAACGATTGACCGTTCCCTCTCGCGAAGCGTTAAAATGTCAGCCCTTTGAGATGCGATGGAGGGAATGATGGCCGTCAGACACGGATTGTTCGTTGCTCTGGTGTCGCTCGCCGGAATCGGAGGAGCAGTCATGGCACCGGCCGGTGCCGCCGCCTTCACCTGCCCTGAGACCACCGCCGCAGGCGCGCCTGGAACGGCTCTCTCGCTCAGCGATCTGTACTCGGGAGCCAACGACGTCACTGCAGGCAATCGGCTGGGGGAACTCATGACCGATCTTCGCAGGAGCGGGATGAAGCCTGCACTCATCGTCGACCGCCTGATTGGCTCTTATTGTCCGCTTGTGGCCGCCGACGGCACCCTCTCGGATCAGCAGAAGGCCGACCGGGTTCGTCGGTTTGCGCGTTTGTTGACGGGGCTGGCCTATGTGCCGACAAATCCCGATGAGGTGGATGTTCTCGTTCAGACGGCCTTGACACCGGATCTGCTCAAACAAATCGACGAAGCAGCGGGACGGGCTGGAATAACGCGCGACGAATGGATCGAACGGGCGATCGACCGTCAGCTGGCGAATCCGTGACCTGCCGGTAGGGTCGCCGGCGAATACGCGGAGATGCCGCTCGTCATCGGAAACGCTCTCACGTCAGGTCGCCCGAATACTGAATCATCGGAAGCGCCGTTCGGAATGGCGCCGCACGTTGTGTGACTTTCATCGCAGAGCGATCCGCTCCTCCCGGTTAACATCGATGTAATTCAGGAGGTCGGCATGTGGGTCATCTCTCATATCGTGTTCGCGTATCTGCATTTCGTTCCAGGCGGGAATGGCGGCTGGACGCAAAGTAACGATTATCCTCGGTTCTCGACGGACGACCGTCGAGACGTGGCGATCCCATTCGAAGGCTATTGGCGGCGCGTGAGCTAAGGGATGGCAAGCCGATCGACTCAACAGGGCATCGCTGGACTAAGATTGACGATGCCGGCTGGAAGCCCTGCAGAACGAGATCCGGATCCTTCTTGCGAGAATGCAGACCCGTCAGAGCTGTCTCAACAATCTGCCATGCATTGTAAGATGTCCCACGAGATCGCTGGGCAACGGCAATTCGATCATGGATCGGAGCCGATATGTCGCGATGGACATCCTTGGCGACTACGATCTTGGGAACATTCGCGCGTGATCTTCAGGTGATTTCATCGACCTATGGCGAGAAATCTCGACTGAAGGACCTGATGGTTCAGGTCACGCTCCTATTGACGATCGACAACAGTTTCTTAACTGTTCTTTCTTGGCAGAAGTCCAGCTTTGACATCCGCTGCCGTGACGGCCTTGCGGAACACGGCTTCGCGAAGGTAAATTGAGTCGAAGACCGATTTAGAATTGCCTTTCCGGATGGATACGAACGGCTTCCGATTGTGCTTCATGATATGCTCCCGTGTCAGGATAAGATCTTTGTATCCCGAATCCCGCTGGAGGACTGTGGCCGCCGTCACAGTTCGGAGCAGGGATCTACCTTCCGCTCTGCTGGGATAAGGCTCAGAGTTCGGCGACCGACCTGTCGCGTTGTCGATCTGGCACTGTGACGCCGGGCACAGATCCCGGTGGGGCTCTTAGGGCATGTAGGTTCAATCTGAATTCTCGACACCCAGGAGTGGATGCCATGGACAAGTGCAGGCGTTATTGGGCCCGCTACACAATTACGATGACATTGTCGCGCAAGGTTACAGATCCTTCGAAGCGTAGAGTGTTGATCCGGGAGGCGTACGTTTGGCTTCAGCGGTATTTCGATGCCGAGGAGCAGGAACTTGCCCGACGGAGCATCGTTCTGGCGCAGAGGTGACATGACTTAACGGAGCAGGGGTTTCTTCCATCGTATCCTGCAGTGCTGGATCGCTCGCTGGCGCATCGTTCGGAGCGAAGAGCGGATCCGCGTTCGGATCCCATGCCCTGGTCCGATGGAAGTGCGGCCTCGCCATCGGGCGGCGCAATACAGATCAATCTTTTCAAGGGTAAATCGCGGCATCAAAGCGGTATTGACCTATTTCGGACGTTGCTTCGTCGAAACCTGCGCTTCTGAACGGAGAGCCCGATGGTCAAGGCCTCTGAGCGGCCGGACCATCATGGCCATCATGGTGGACAATGACTATCGCCGGTGTGATGGGAGCAAATACCCTGACTGATTGGTTTATCAGGCCATGAGCAATTCAATACTGATGCTCTGGCCGAAGAGATGGTTCCACTCGCGCGGAATCATCTCTCCTTGGTTTGTCGCATTTCTGATGACGAACTGGATCCACTCCGCCGAAAAATGTTCTCGCGCCAAGTATTACCAGCGGTGATCCCGCACGACCGGGCGTGAACGATGGTCCCGCACGATTGGACCACGAGAGGTGTCGGTGACAACCACGCCTCCGGGATAGGCCTCAACAGGACGACGATGGTCTCGCACTACGGGGACCGGCCTGTCCCATAGGTCTCCGGGACGTGTGGTGACCCGAGGGTCACACGCTGAGGCACTCGTAGCACCATATCCGCTCAAGAGTACGAGGGACAGCACGGCACCAACCCGTGCCCGATAAGTCTTTGTCATATTCAATCTCCTCTGAAAGGGCCATTGCACCCTCCAACCCTACACAGAAGGACAGCCTGCCAATGTGAGGCCCATCACAGAGTGAAAGTGAACGGACCGATGACGCCGAAGATGCTGACGATCCCTGAAACCTTGAAGGCAAGTAACTCCGTATCGAAGGCGCAGCGCTCTGGAAAATGCCAAAAGAAAAGCGCCCGAAACGAGATCTGGGCGCTGAGTTGACAGGGAGGAACCCTCTTAAATTAGCCCAATCACCTTCAATAGGCTGTGCGCTACATCACACCAGGACTTATGTGACGGTCGTCACGGAGCGACGGAGCGCTCCGAGCCATGATGGACTCCATTGAAGGAGCCCGACATGACGCTCACGATTCTCGATCCCCGGACCGGTCAGCAAGTGACCATCACCGTTCCCGACAAGCCGGCAGGGTTCGTCAGGACGTGATGCCGCAAACGTATCGAGGGCTGTGGTCCAGGCGCGTCATGCGGGAAAAGAGTATGAATCTTATTCAGCACTACCAGGAGAAGGCCGCCAGGGCGGATCGTCTGGCGGACGATCCGTACCAGAAGGCGGACATGCGCGCGGAACTCCGTTCAACGGCGCGCAGATGGCGTCATTTGGCCGAACACTCCGACTGGCTCGCCCGTCGGCGTCGATATCCGAAGCTGTGAGGTCCTTGGCGCGAGAGTTCCTTCAGCGGGATAATGGTTTACATCCACGCAATGAATTCGTTGCCTGGGAGTGCAGCGTTGATTTGAGGATGGTCGAGTTTGCCTGAATTCCGGTATCGGCCGCGATCGGGGACGGCGTGAGGGCTTGGAAGGTTTCGACTGTTGTAATGGCTATGACCCAAAACGCCCAAAGGGCGAATTTTCAATCGCCGGCTACGGAGAGGCAGGATGACGAACCTCGGCCTTAAGAGGGGCTGAACTCGCTCTGCACCCTGCGGGCTCGTCCTTAGTGGATGGTCGGCATGACGGCGGAGAATGGGATCAGCAGCATTTCGTCATCGTCCTCGTCACTGACATAGACGTGCCAGTCCGAGAAGTCGCGTGTGCCGTAGGCGCTCTCGACGAGTGCGCGCGCCAAGGTAACAGCCCAATCACGAGCCTCTATCAGATCGAGAACCTCTGTTCCGTTACGATCGATCAGGATCTCGCCGGGACCTGCGCAGTGAAAGTACAGATAGAACATGTAAGCCTCCATCTCGATAGCTCCACTCTGGCACGGGGCGCTCCCGGCTTCTGTGCTCACGATCACGGTTCCCAGCAGAGTCCGGTGGCATGGTCAGTCTCACATGGAGCCCGATCATGTCCCGTCGCATCCTATGCCTCCTCGCTCTCCTCTTCGTGGCCGACGCCATCGCCGTGAACGGCCGCGCGCCGCGCCCCGTCGTATTGTCGGGCAAGGAGATGCTCGATGTGACCCGGCTCACGCGTCTGCAGGTTTCGCTCGCCGTTTAAGCCAGTTTCAACTCTGTGGCCGTCGCCACCGAACCTAGTCCCGATTTCAGCGATCATAGGAACAAACTCCGGAGGTAGTCATGGTTCTCATCGTCCTGGACCGATCGACCGATCAGCCAGTGATCGTCTCCGTCCCGATCCGGCCTGCCGTTCGGAAGGCAGAGCCCGCAATCGTCATCCATCCCCGTCAGTTCGCCAGCAGGAGGCCGCAATGAAGCGTTCGAGGCTCTCCGCTACGCGGCGCGCACGGCGCTGGACCTTGCAGGAACTGACCGGAGCTAAGCATTAGCGGAAATGGCGGAAGAGCCGGAGGTGGGGAGGGTTCAACCCGTCCAGCCTTTCCGCAGGCTTGGCATTGCCGGGGACCGGCACGCGCAGCACTCGCCTGCCGGATCAGAGGTATTTCGCATTCGATTCAACATACGCCGCTTTCGCCTGAGCGATCCGCTCGCCGGTCGAACGGCGCAGGAATAGGCCTCTATTCCTGGGCTCCGCCGGGAGCGCGAATCCTACACATAGCTTTCACTCCGTGGTCGGCCTTTGAGACAGAACCCTGTCCTGTCAGGTTGAGAGAATCCCTAATTCATATATAATTGCTTGGCTTTCGGCTTGGGTTGCGAGTTCCATTCGCGAGACGATTCTGGGGAGGCACAGCAGTGCGTCTCGGTGGAGAACAGATCCAAAGGGATTTGCCGTTTTTCTCGGCTCTCTCCGTGAGTTCCTTTTTCTCCGCGCTCGGTCCCGACGCGATCGCACAGATCGCGGCCTTATGTACATCCCGAAAGATGCTCGATGGAGAAACGTTGTTTCTCAAGGGCGACCCTGGGGATGCTCTCTACGGGGTAAGGCGGGGGCAGATCGTCATCACGACGACGACCGATACAGGCCGGCAGTTCACGCTCAATATCCTTGGGCCTGGCGACATCTTCGGCGAGATCGCCCTTTTGGATGGGCAGCCCAGGAGTGCCGATGCGGTTGCCTCTGGCAAAGTCGAATTATTCATGATCCGGCGTAGTGATTTTCAGGATCTTCTCAAGCGGCAGCCGGAGATCACGACCAGGATCATCGAGTTGCTTTGCGAGCGCCTCCGCTTCTCGAGCGAACGGTTGGAAGAGGCATCGCTCCTGTCCCTCAAATCCAGGCTGGCGCGACGCCTGTTGAAGCTTGCCGAGGATTTCGGGGAGGAGATCGACATCACGCAGGAAGAGCTCAGCGTTCTTGTCGGAGCCGGACGGGAAACGGTCAATCGGCAGCTACAGAAATGGCGGAAAAGCGGAGTCGTGGCGCTTGGTCGGGCCCGCGTGAAGATCATCGACACACGGCGCCTGCAGCAGGAAGCCGCCGATCGCGACCGGGGATCGGAATAAGGCGCCTTGATTTCCGTCCGGCAACATGAGCGCAGGCCATGACGTCAGTTGCCGCCGATCAGGTTCGGACGTCCGGACAACCGATCCGATGGGACCAAAGGTCATTTATCGTAAGATGACGTGAGTGATGTGCCGGCCGGATCGAGACTGAGATAAACCCAACCCGTCGTCTCAGCGCTTTCCCGCTTGATATACCTGTAGTTCGTCCTGAACCACTCCAGCACCTCATCCGACTTGTTGTCCAGGATGAGATCCCCGCGATCCGTGCGGACGGTCAGAACCGCATGGCCTTCGCCGTTCTCGTCGATGACGACCGTCATCCGCAGCGCCCGGCGCGGCAGGCCTGCGTCGATCAGCATTCTGCGCTTAAGGAGCTGGTAGTCCTCGCAGTCGCCCAATCCGTCGGTTGGATATTTCCACAGATCGATGACGCCCCAATGGCTATGATCGGTCACAGGTATCAACGCACGGTTCACGGAGAGATTCACGGAGGAGAGGAGGGCGGCAAGATCCGCCGTCATCGGGAGGGTTTCCGGTTGCCGGAGATCGACGCTGCATTCTTCCGGGTTTCGATTGCAGAACTCTACCCAGCCTGGGAGGGGCGGAGCTTCGTCATCTCGAAAGAGATGTGGACCGGCGTTCACGGAACTCATCGCCGACAAGAGCAAAGCCAGAACGATCCAAATCCGTCTTCCCATTTCGGCCTCCCGCGGGAGATGGTGGCGGTCAGACCGAATGGGAGAATTCCCCTCGGCCTGAACCGCTAATGGGATCAGACTGACTTTTTTCGTACGTTTGTTCTGTGCCTGCGGTCACAAACTTGAGCTTGAGCAGGATCGATGGCCCGATGCTTATGCCGGCGCGCCCTGTGAAGAGCGGTCCGCGGTTACGTGAATCTGAGGATCGTCACGGCGGTCAGGACAGACGACGGCCAAGACACGTCGTGAAACTCTCTCTCACGCCTACAGATATTTGTCCCGGATATCGATGGATGACTTGACCCCGACTTTCGAGAAATGGTCCCGCAGCCAGGCATCTGCCTTCTTGCGGCCGATCGTGTACAGATCGATGAGAAAATCCCAATCAGCGTTCAGTTTCGAGGCTGCTCCAAGGCGCTGCATGACTTCGTCGGCTTCGACGGCATGCAGGCGCACCTGCCTGATATCGGGTGTCAGGACGCGTCCCTCGTTGACAAGTCCGTTCAGGAATTCGACCGCACGCACCTCCCTCATCAGGGACGAGTTGAAGCTGATCTCGTTGATCCGGTTGAGGATCTCGGCAGCCGTCGTCGGAACGGTGGGCCTGCTGATGGGATTGATTTGAATCACGACGATGTCGGCGGCCTCGCAGTGGTAGATTAACGGGAAGAGAGCTGGGTTTCCCATGTAGCCTCCATCCCAATAATACTCCTCGTCGATTTTGACGGCCTGAAAGATGAACGGCAGGCAGGTCGATGCAAGCACGACCTCGGCGCTCATCTCGTGGTTCTCGAAAACCCGGATCTTACCCGAGCGAACATTGGTGGCCGAGAGAAACAGCTTGACCTTAGGATTGCGTCGCAAAAGCTCGAAATCGACGACTCGTTCAAGCACGTCGAGAAGCGGATTATAGTTGAACGGATTGAGTTCGTACGGCGAGACCACTTGCGTCAGCATGTGAAACAGAAGAAAGATCGGCGATGTCTCCAGACTGCGATTTCCCGTCAGGCGATCAAGGAAGGAGGGTTGAATGGGACTCAAAAGAGCGGTACGTGAGATCTGTTGCCAAAACTCCCTCAGGGCCTGGCGGGCTCCCCCGCGTCCTCCCTTGATCAACCCGTAAGCGCAGACGACGGCATTGACCGCTCCTGCGCTCGTGGCGCTGATTCCATCGAAGGCAATGGCGTCCTCTTCCAGCAGGCGGTCGAGCACGCCCCACGCAAAGGCTCCGTGGGCTCCACCGCCCTGGAGTGCCAGATTGACGGATTTCACCTCCTGCCTCCGCGCAGAACGTCTCCTGCGTGAAAAGCTGCTCTCAGCCCTGTTCATGGTCGCCCCCTGGCGTAGGCATCGTCCAGGTCCTGGTCGGGGAGATCTTATATGGCTTCCGTCCTCGGTGACGAGGGTGCGAACTGGGTAGGAAACTCTGCCGGCGTCCTGCCAAAGAAGTCGCCGAAGTCACAATCTATAACCTGGCGGCCGCGCAGGATCCTGCGCGGCCGCCAGGGCGTCAGATGAGAGTGTCCCGTCATTATTCGCGGAAGGTGATGGCAAGCTTGTCGGTGAGCGGCTGCGTCAGATAGGTGATGATGCGCCGAGAATCGCCCCGGATCAGCACTTCGGCGGGAAGCCCCGGTGTCAGTTCCTTCCCCTCCAGCTTGCGCCGTTCTCCCGGAGCGATTGCGATCGTGACGGTAAAATAGGCCTGTCCGGACTGGTTGCTGACCACCTGATCCGGAGAGACACTGGTGACCAATCCCTCGAGCTCCAGCGGCACGGGGAGTTTGAACGAGCTGATATGGATGGTCGCCGGCTGGTCGAGATGCACCTGATCCACCTCGTCGGGCCGGATTTTTGCATTCACGATCAGAGGTTCCGCGCTGGGGATGATCGACATAAGCTTCTGGCCGGGGGCGACAATGCCGCCGACCGTATGAACCATGAGCTCGTGGACCAGTCCCGTCCTTGGTGCACGGATGTCGAGCCGCTGAAGACGGTCCCGGGCGGCCGCGAGTTGCTCTTCGGTCTCGGCGAGACTTGCCGTAACAGTCTGAAGCTGTCTCAGGACCTCCGACCGCGAATTCTGGGTAAGCTCGGCAATTTTAAACTGAATCTCCGTGAGCTGCGAGCGGGCGCCTGCAATGCGGGCTTCGATATCGCCCATTTCGCCTTTCAGGCGGCTCACCTCGCGCTCTGTCTGGCGCAGCACAGGGCGTCGGATCAGGCCCTTGCTGTCGAGCATTCGCTGGTCGGTAAGCTCGGCCGTCACCTGGACGAGTTCTTCCTTGAGTGCCTTGTATCTCTCCCCGAACCCGTCAATCTGCCGCTCGACCTGATGTTTGCGCTCCTGGTGCTGAGAGAGCTGGCTCATCCGCGTGAAGCGCCGCTCGTTCATGAAGTTCTCCTCGGCAGCGAAAGCTGCTCTCAATGCGCTTTCCGCCTGCTTCGAGGGAATTGAAATTGCAGGTCGCGTGATCGACGTGCGGTCCAGGTTCTCGGCCTCGAGGCGGGCCTTTTGGGCGGTCAGATCGATCAGCTTGCGTTCGAATATGCTCGCATCGGCTGTAACCTTTGCGGCATCGAGCCGGACAACGACTTGCCCTTCCTGCACAAGCTCGCCCCCCTTGACGAGGATCGCTCCGATGACACCGCCCTCCAGATGCTGAACGGCCTGGGCACTGGATTGAACCGCAAAAGTACCCGATGTCACGACCGCACTGTCGACTTTGGCCGCGACCGCCCAGCCGCCGATCCCGAAGAACACGATGAACGAACTCAAGAGGAACCAGCGCATCAGCCGGCGCATGGAGGAGGAATTGGCGACGAGGTCAGCTTCGAACTCGGTCATGGCGCACTCCGCTGTGTGGGCTGCCGTCGCCTGCAGGGCGACTGGTTGATCCGTCTTCAGGCTCTCGCGCAGGTCATGAAAGCCCGACGCTCATTCCTGAAACACGTTGGCACGCTGCGCGACCCGATGCTGTGGCCCAGGTCACAGTTCCTAGCTCACATGGCCATTTCATCGTTGCGCCCGGGTTGCATCCAGGCTGGTGACGGTCGCCGTGGCAGGACTGTCCGTCCGGGCCGAAGGTCCCACACCCAGCACCTCGGGTTCGGATTGCGTGGACGCCGTGGGATGCAGCTCGGAGATAACCCCACCCGTTGCAGTGACCGGCCCGGGCTGTGTGATCGCTGTTCCGCCTGACTGTGGACCCATCATTTGAGATGGCTTGTGCGGCTGCCCGATGCGAGGGAACAACGCGGCGAGAACCTGCTCCTTCGGACCGAACATCTCGGCGCGGCCGCCGCGGACCGACAGGATCTTGTTGGCGGCAAAGATCGCGCTCGGCCGATGAGCCACAATGACGACGATCTTCCCTGCCTGGCGCATCTGGTGAATGGCGTCGTTAAGCGATTGTTCTCCAAGCGGATCGAGGTTGGAATTGGGCTCGTCGAGCACGATGAGGAACGGATTTCCGAACAGGGCGCGGGCGAGACCGATGCGCTGGCGCTGACCGCCGGATAATGTGGCGCCGCCTTCTCCGACCGGCGTGTCATATCCCAGCGGGAAAGCGAGGATCATGTCGTGCACGCCTGCCAACCGCGCGGCTTCGATCACCTGTTCGGTGGTTGCATCCTTGCGAAAGCGTGCGATGTTCTCGGCAATCGTGCCATCGAACAGCTCGATGCTCTGGGGAAGGTGGCCGATCGCATCGGCGAGAGCGTCCGGCGAGTACTGGCCGATCAAGGCATTGTCGAAGCGAACCTCGCCACGGGCCGTGGGCCAGGCGCCGACCAGGGCGCGGACGAGAGTGGACTTGCCGCAGCCGCTCGGGCCGATGATCCCAAGGGCGTCGCCTGCCTCGATTTCGAACGATACGCCGGCGACGGTTGCGACTGCCCCACCCGGAGGAACGATTGCGACGTCCCGCACTGACAGCGCGTGGTGCGGACGCGGCATGCCATGTTGCTGCTGAACTGCCTTCGGAAGCTTGGAGGTGAGGAGCCGCAGCCGCCGGAGGGCCTGCAATGCGGCTGATGTGTTGCGCCAGTTCCCGATGACCTGATCGATGGGCGTGAGCGCGCGGGCCAGGATCACCGAGCTCGCGATCATGGCACCCGGCGACATCTGCGCCTCGATGACGAGATAGGCGCCGAGTGCGAGCATAGCCGATTGCAGGACGTGACGAACCGTTTTGGAAATGGCGCCAAAGACGCTGGCGTGATCTGCGAGACTGCGTGCATGGGAGATCGAGTTCACGTAGCTGCTGCCCCAACGCTTGCACAGGTCGTCTCCCATGCTCATGGCCGCGGCCGCCTCGGAGTTGCGCCTTGCATCAAGCAGCAGGGTCATGGTTGCCGAATGCACCTGGTTTGCAGACTTGATCGTCCCTTTGGTGACGTATTCGTTGATCAGGCTGAGGATGACGAGAAACAGAGCGCCGGCTCCGGCAGCAAGAAACAGGATCGGATTGATCAGAAGCAGGATCGTGAAATAGATCGGCATCCATGGGAGATCGAGGAGAGCGGCCGGACCAGGACCCATGAGATAATTGCGAATCGACGCCAGGTCCTGAAGCGGATCATGATTGCGGGCATGCGGTCCGAAATGGAGCGGCAGCTTCAGCGTTGCCTCGAACAGGGTTGGAGCCAGCCGGTGGTCGAAGGTGATGCCCACACGGGCCATGAGCCTGCCGCGCAGGCCCTCCAAAAGACCATAGAAGGCATAAAGCAGCAGAGCGAGCAGTGAGAGAGCCACCAATGTCGGGAGGCTCTTGCTCGACAGCACTTTGTTGTAGACCAGCATCATGAAGATGGGGCCGGTCAGCATCAGGACGTTTCCGAGGCAGCTGATGGCGCTGATGCCGATCAGCGGCTTCCTGAGCGTGCGAAGAGCGTTACGGAGTTGGACTTCGGCGCTGTTCCTCATTCCTTGCTTCATCGCGAGCGTCCTTGTTGCGAGCCATCCAGGCGAGCCGAAACCGTGCAAGCTAGGTCAGGCCAATTGGCGTCTGTGTTGCGATCATGGGCGAACTCCCCGCCAAACGCTGTGACATGCTTCACAATCTTTCAGTTTGGAGGCTTGGTCCGCGCGGATCGTTCGGTCGGACGGGCCGGGCGGGCACGGCGAGGCCAGAGAGGAAGAACGCCACCGGCGCTCAGCCGATGATGCCCTGGGAGAGGATCGCCGGTAGGCGGAGAACTCGTAACAAAGAAGGGGGCCCAAGAATGGGGCCCATCAGAGCACGCAGGAGGATTGTGGCGTTCTCACATCGTTCAAGCGAAGTCTGGAAGGTTCATGAATCCGGTCGATTGTTCGACCGATGCTGACTGGAAACCGTTCGCATTGACATCGCCGCCGATATCGATGGAGCCGCCGTCGGACGCGTTCAGGAAAACAAGGGTGTTCTGAATCTGCGTGGTCTGGATCAGGGTATTGAATTCCACATTGAGGTCGTCGATCGCGAAGACGATGATCGGCGGAAAGCCCCCGGCAGGGCCAAGCGTGTCGGACAGATGACTTAAAAGCACCGCTTCGAACCCGCCGGCATCGTCCCAGGCGGTATCCCAGCCAAGATTCCCGCCGTCATGCGGCTGCACCGAGTCGTCAGGAGAATCGTCCTGATCTCGCCCGCGATCGCCGTAATCGTTCCTGAGGTGGTGTTCTGGCGGATCGCCCCGGTCTTCATGGATGTCGCTTCGGCCCCCGCGGGAGCGCACATGAGGTTCATCATCCTGATAGGAGGCGTGGTGGGGGCAGCCGGGATGTCGCTCCGAATTTTCATCCGGTCCATTCCAGCTCTTGTGCCAAGTGCGATCGGACATCGGGCTCTCCTCGATTGCGGCCCGATCGGTCGATCATGCTGATTGCCCAGCGAAATCGGGCGCGGAGCGCCAGATGTACCACCCGTGCCCAGCAGCAGACAGTGATCTGCGTCACACATGGCCTTGCTCTACGGTTTGTCTTTGCACGTGGTCCGGTGGACGTTATGCTCGGTGGCCTTGTGCTCCACCCCTGTGGGAAATCGACCATGGCAGAGATTCAAGCGTCACATGCGGCGACCGGCGCAGACAAGGCGGTCAAGCTCGAAGCGCTCGATATCTTCAGGGCCATTGATCCATCGACTGTCGAACAGATTGCGCGCAGAGCTCAGCATCGAACGCTGGAGAAGGGCGAGCTGCTGTTCAATGTTGGAGATGCCTCCGATGCGCTTTATGTCATTGCCGATGGGCGAGTTCGGATCTGGACGGTCTCGGCAGCAGGTGCCGAAGTCACGCTTAACGTGCTGACCAATGGAGCCGTTTTCGGCGAAATCGGCATGCTTGACAGTGGCGTGCGGACTGCGGGTGCTTCCGCCATGCTGCGGACGCGCCTGATGAGCATCGCTCGGCGAACGTTCTACGAAGCGCTGGATCGTGATCCGCAACTGGTGCGCAACGTAATCGATCTGCTGTGCATGCGCCTCAGATGGACCAGCGCCCGGATGGAGGATGCCACCCTGCGCCAGGCGCCCCAACGACTCGCGCGCATTCTCGGCCATCTTGCCCGGGATCATGGCAAGGCCACGCCTAAGGGGATCGAAGTCGTTCTCAAGCTGACCCAAAGCGAGATGGCCCAATGGACCGCGATGTCACGCGAGGGCTTGAACAAGGTTCTGAACCGGTGGGCCGAAGAGCGCCTCCTGACTCAGAACCGAGGCGGGCTGATCGTTCACGACCTCGAGCGGATCGACGAAATTGCAGAATTCGGCGAGTAGAGGTCAGCGGCGCCGTCGCGCCACAACCTGTTGAGCGCGGCTGAGAAACTGCAGGCGCTCGTCCTTTGCCGGAATCTCGCGGGCAAGATCCTCAACAAGCTGAGCAAGATCCGCCTCGGTTGCGGCATGCCGCTTGACGAGCAATCCGGCGACAGGGCCGAGATAGGTCGTGAGGGTGTGGGCAAGCTCGGCAAGACAGGCCTGAAAGGCAGCGGAGTCCACAGGGGCCGAGCGCACAGGGGGGCTTTCTGGGACAGCTTCACCACCAGGTAGCGAAGCCGGATCCGCGGAGCGGACTGGGACGACGAGAGGTGCGGCCTTCGGCATCGATATGGTCTGCGGGTCCGGGCAGGCAGGGGAAGGCGATGGGAGGATGACCCTCTCTTCCTTCCTTGCCGGAGCCACCGACAGCACCGTCCGGTCGAGCGGCTCGATCAGGCTCAAGGTCGCATTCATATCGGACGACGCGGGGGGCATCGCCACACTGAACGTCGTGATCCGCCGCGGACTGTGCTTGAGGTCGAACACACCGCGCTCACCGAATGTCGCCGAGATGCGCGGCGCCACCGCCTCCATGACGGCTGCCGATACGAGAATCCCCCCAGGTTCGGCGAGACTTTCCAGACGCGCTGCTATGACGAGCGTTTCGCCGAAAGGAAGATCCTCTTGGAACAGAACATCGCCGAGATGGATGCCGATCCGCAGGCGAACCGCGTCGAGTTTCGTCATGGCCGCAAGGCGCGCCTGCGTCTCAAGTGCGCATCGGACGGCATCGACTGCACTCTCGAAGAGCGCGAAGAGGCCATCTCCCGGCATCCCGAAAAGCCATCCGCCATGCGCCGCAAGTTCCTCTCGGGCAATGCGCCGGGTTGCCCACAAGGCATCGAGGGTGTTGGTCTCGTCCACAGAAACCAACCCGCCAAAATTTGCCATGTCGGCCGCGAAGACCGCTCGGAGGCGTCGGATTCGTTTGCCGGCAGGCTGCGGTGCATCGGGTGCCAGATTGTCCATCACTCTTTCATCGAAGACCTACATGTCACTATTTGATCTCGCTGAGTTTACCACGAATCTTGAGAAAGCTTGCGCGGTCCCGTTCGCTAGGAATGAAGTCTGAAAGACGGCGGTAGAAATCATCCCGGCCGACCGATTTTTCCGCTTGGCGGGCGACAAGCGTCGGAGCAACCGGACCGATGAGAGGCAGCAGAACCTCGGTCACCGCTCGAATTTCCGTCTGTGAGATGACGGCTTCCATCTGGGCTATCTTGAAGCCCTTGTCGTCACGCAGCACCTGCTGGGCCGTTTTCCGGAAGGTTGTCGCTTCGGCCTCGGTTTTGATTTGCTGCACGAGCAGATCGAGGAACGTATCGACATCCATGGTCTCGTGGGAGGCCTGTTTCACCAAAAGGTGCCCAATCGGACCAAGCGAGTGCGCGAGAGATCGCCCAAGCGCATCGATCGTGCCGGGAGTGAGCACTTCGGCCATCGTTTGATTGAGATGTTCCTTTGCAGGTGCAGGCTGTTCCTTTCCCGGTGTGTGGGAGAGCTCGGTCAAATCGAGCGGTGGGAGGTCGGCGCTGGGGCGCATTTCAATCGATGCATTGAGTGCAACGACGAATTCATCCGCTGTCTGGAAACGATCCTCGGGGTTGCGAGCCAGAGCCCGCTGCACGACCGCGTCGATTTCCGGCCAGAGTTCAGGCCGATAGGTCATGATCGGTGGCGGTGAATCGTTCATGAGCTTGCGCATCAATTCAGGCAGATCGGCAGCAATGAACGGCTTCGCGCCGGTCAGCATTTGAAAGAGGATGACTCCGGCGGAGAAAAGATCGGCGCGGGCATCGGCTGGACGCCCGAGAAACCGCTCCGGAGCCATGTAGTTCGGCGTGCCGATCGGGATGCCGCCCGGCTTCGTAAGATCGAGGGCCTCGACATGGGCCACACCGAAATCGGAGACTTTGATCGAGGCTGCGGAAGGGCAGAGGATGTTGGCGGGCTTGACGTCGCGGTGGATGACCCCTTTGGAGTGAGCGTAGCCGAGGGCGAATAGCAGCTGTGCCATGATCTCGCCGACCTGCCGAATTGGCAGCAGCGTGCCCCGCCGGATCACATTCTCCAGCGTGCCTGCATTGACGTACTCCATGATGATATAAGGCGCGCCGTCATGCTCCACGAAATCAAAGACTGTGACGATGTTGGGGTGCAGGCACCGTGCAGCGGACCGCGCTTCGGTGGCGAAACGGCGAAGAAGCTCGTCGTTCTCGCTCAGGTTCTCCAGAATTTCGGGACGAAGTGTCTTGATCGCCAATGGCCGATCAATCTGTTCATCATAACCTTTGTAGACGACGCCGATTGCACCGCGGCCGACGACATGGTCAAGGCGATACTTGCCAACCCTGGCGGGCATTCCACTTGCTCCGCCTTGGCTACTTCCTGTCCTCAGATCCTTGTCTGCGGCCATCGGAGAAAATTCCCTGACGAGCGGTAATCTGGTTCTGTTGGGCCAGGGATCAATCGTGTTGATCACTTTTCGAGCATCTTCAATGCGCTATCCAAGCTCCTGCGCATCCGGTTGAAAGAGCGTGACAGGGAAGCGATCTCGTCCGAACCTGGAAATTCGAACTCGGCAACGGATGCATCGCCCATGCTGACGGCCTCTGCTGTCTTCGCCATCCGCGTAACCGGGCTGATCACATACCGGTTCAGCAGGATGTTGAGCAGGATCAGCAGAACCAGAAAGATGACGCTCGAGGTGCCAACGAATAGTCCCAGGTTCCGCCAGATCGATCCTTCGGCAATGTCCATGGGCACGGAGATGATCTGCGCTCCGATCGTCTCGTTAAGCTTCCAGCCGAAGCCGTTCTTATTGCCATAGAGCGCGACCATCGAGGGGGGAGCCCTGTCTGGAGTCGAATGGCAGGTCAGACAGGACTCGTCTTTGATCACCAGGGGATAGGTTGCCGTGTAGTGGGAGCGACTGTCGATCGTCTGAAAGCTGACATCCTTGGTCAGATCGGAGTTTGCCCGAAGCTTCTCGATGACTTCGCGCTCCCAGTCGCGCGCAAGATCGGCGGGGTTGGTCGGGTTGAGCGCAGCTTCCTTGTAGAAGAATTGCGGGTAAAATCCTCGGAAGTTGCGAAATGCCGTCTGAGCCGAAAAGGATGGAATCGTCTGCGGCAGGAACTGGACGCTCGAGTGCTCGGCGAGCAAAGGCTGAATCTCTTCCGAGGTATAGCGACGTATTGAGAGCGCTTGAGCTCGCAGAACATCGATCTGCGACTGTAGCTGATCCATGGCTTCTTGTCTGGAAATTTGATAAAATGGATAGATCGACAGGCTGAGCCCAAGCAGATAGCAGACGGCGAGAATGATATTGAATTTCAGCCGTAATCCCACGGGAGATCTCCAACGGCTCGTGAGGTGAGTTCGCGTAACAACTACCGAATTTCATGATAGTGCAAGTCGTGGAGCCGTGCCATGCATTTCGGACAAGCAGGTGGGTTTGCGGGCCGTTCCTCTGTGCGCAAAAGCACATTGGCAGAGCTTGGTTGGGCGCACGCGATACTCTTTTTGGGGAGTATCATCTTTGCGTTGTTCTTGCTTCTGATGAGCGTCGCCACTGCTCGGGCTGCCGGGAGGATCGCTTTAGTCCTAGCATCGGAAGATTATCAGAAGCTTCCGAAATCCGGCATCGGTGCGAAGCGTGGTGCCGAGATCGCAGAGGCCCTCAAAGCTCGTGGCTTCGAGGTGATCGTAAGCCCCAACCCGAGCAATGCTACAGCCAGAGCCAGTCTGCGCGATTTCGCAGCGAAGGCGGAGGGAGCCGACCTTGCCTTCGTCGTCTTGATCGGGCACGGCGTCGCTTGGGGCGGCCAGACTTTTTTCCTGGCAACCAACACTGAACTCGGACGAGCGACCGACCTTCTATCGCGCGCTCTCTCGATCACCAATATCGCGCAGATCGTCGGGCGAGCGCAGACGGGTGGCGTATTCTTCTTCATGACGTCGCCGACCTTCGAGACTCCCATTGAAGGATTGGATGCCAGGCCTCAGTTCACCAGCGAAGCTCCAAAAAACGCCGTCACCATATTCTCCAGCTCGGCTCGCATTCCGGTGTCCCGGATCGACGCAGCAGGCGAACAGGCCGCGGAGGCGCTGACTAAACTGCTCCAACAACCAAGTCCGTCGCTCAGTGAGGCGGTAAAAGTTGCATCGAACGGCAGCATGGGGGCCGTGTTTGGGCGCGTTGACGAGCTCAGCCTCGCAAAGCCCGCTCCCGCACCTGTCGCGCAGTCGGTCGCCTCGACCACCCCACAAGTCGCCTCCACCGCCCAGAAGCCGGACGAAATCGAGGGAAAGCTGGAAGCGGAGCGCCGAGCGCGTGAGCAGGCCGAAACACGCGCTCGCGATGAGCAGTTGAGAGCCGAGCGGGCACAGGCCGAGGTGCTGAAGGCTCAAGCGGATGCCAAGAAGGCACAGGCCGATGTCGAGAAGGCTCAAGCCGACGCTGAAAAGGCAAAGCAGGAAGCCAAGCGCGTCGAAGCACAGGCCCAGATTGCAGCCGCCCAGGCTGAAGGGTTGAGACATGCGCCGGTAGCGACCCCCATCGAAGACACGCAACTCGGGCAAAAGCAGCGCCGTCTGATTCAGCAACGGCTGCGGGATCTTGGCCTCTACACGGGTCCGCTCGATGCGATCATGGGACCGCTGACTCGGGAAGCGATCATGGGCTACCAGAAAAGTCGCAGTGCGGCAGTCACTGGCTACCTGACGCCCGAGCAGTTCGATGCGCTCCTCCCGAACGAAAAGGAGTGATCGACCCTTCCGTCCTCGTCGGAGAGCCGGAGGGCAGCATCGAATGAAGCCACACCCTGGCGATGTGCAGCATGAGCGAATGTTCATGCCTCGCTCACCGGTCCGAGGCATTCATCACGTTGCTGCGATTCCGTTTCCGAGGATCTGGCATGAGGGCAGGGCTGGCTTATCCTCAGGGCCATTGATCCAAGTCCGAGGTTTCGATGGCCTGTCCGTCCCTTGCGCCTCTCGATCGGCGATCCGTGTTGCTCCATGCGGGCGTCGCGGCGGCGGCTGCGGTCGCTCCGAAGATCCTGCTTGCCGCCGAGCTTGTCGCGACGCCGGGTCAGACCGAGGGGCCTTTCTATCCCGTCGAGTTTCCGCCCGACATGGACAACGATCTCGTTCGGGTGACGGGCCAAGCCGCGCGGGCGCTGGGGCAGGTGATCCACGTGTCGGGGCGTGTGCTCGATCTGCGCGGCCGGCCAAAGCCCGGAAGCGTCGTCGAGATCTGGCAGTGCGATGCCAATGGCATCTACCGTCATCCTCGCGCGGCCGGACAGGGACGCATCGATCACGCCTTCCAGGGGTACGGCCGCACGCAGGTCGACGAGCAGGGGCGATATCGCTTTCGCACCATTCGACCCGTGCCATATCCCGGTCGGACGCCCCACATTCATTTTGCCGTGCATGTGCCGGGGCAGGGACGGCTGGTCACGCAGATGTATATCGAAGGCGAAACTCTGAACGCCCGCGACGGCGTCCTGAACCGTATCCGAGACCCGAACGCGCGCCGCAGCGTCATCGTGCCGTTGCTCGCGGCGCAATCTCCGGAGCCCGGCGCGCTCCATGGCCAGTTCGATATCGTCGTGCCTGCGTGAACGCCGGCATGCCTATTCCTGCACCGGGCGCTCCGCCCTGCGGGATTGAATACGGATCCGACCGTGGACGACCACTTCCGTCTGTTCGGCGCCCGTACTGTCGGTTCTGGACCGGGCCATCTCCGAAGATCCGGTGAGGTCGCCCGCTTGCTCTGCGGCAACGGGGCCCTCCCAACCTTCGGAGCGCCAGACGGCCTGCTGCTCGTCGAGATCCAGCACGCCTTCCTTGTCCAGAATGCCGACGACCTCGTCGACCGCGGACGCATCGCATTTCACGATCACCACGGTGCCGCCGCGGATCACGCCCTCGGCATAGGCATGGGCATCCGTTCGCGAGACGCCCAGATCCTCCAGGAGAGGCGCGAGATTGTGCGGGGTGGTCCAAATGTCGATGTCGTCGGCCGGAATGCCGGCCTGCTTCAAGTGGCTCGCAGCGGCGGTCGCGTGCTGCTCGCTATGGAAGAGGGATGTGACGGTCTTGGTCATCGGTTCGATCCCCTGCAGGCGGCGAGCCAATGTACCACGTCGCACCCGGATCCACCACCAGCCCGCATCGGCGCTTGCGGAGCGGCGCGTGCGCGTTACATCATGGCAACGTCCGGAACTGTTATGCGTTGGATCGTCATGGCAAACCCTCTCAAGCTCGTCTCCGCTCAGCCCAAGGGCATGCCCGGCGTCGTCGCGTCGGCAGTCTATGCGGGGGGGCGGCGCGTGCTGGAGATCCCGATCGAGGAGGCCGGGGAATGGTCGCGCAAGCCCGGGCACGTGGTCTGGATCGGCCTGCACGAGCCCGGGCTCGATCTCCTGAGGAGGGTCCAGGCGGAGTTCGGCCTGCATGAGCTCGCCATCGAGGATGCCCTCAAGGCGCATCAGCGACCCAAGATCGAGCAATACGGCGATGCGCTGTTCGTCGTCGCCCGGACGGCCCAGATGGTGGAGGGGCGCATCGCCTTCGGCGAGACGCACCTGTTCGTCGGGCGCGGCTACGTGGTCTCCGTCCGCCATGGCGCCTCGACGACCTATACGCCGGTGCGGGAGCGCTGCGAGGCGGCGCCCAAGGCGCTCTCGGAGGGCGAGGACTTCATCCTCTATGCCATTCTCGACTTCATCGTCGACAACTACATGCCCGTCATCGAGACGATCCAGGAAGAGGTGGAGGAGATCGAGGACAGCATCCTGACCGCGAACCAGCCGCAGAACCAGATCGTCCGGCTCTATCAGCTGCGCCGGGATCTCCTGCGCCTGCGCAATGCCGCGGTGCCGCTGGTGGAGGTGTGCCGGCGTCTCGAACAGCCGGGGATGCCGGGAGTGGACGCCGCGATGCAGCCGCTCTTCCGCGACGTCTCCGACCACATCCGCCGGGTGCAGGAGGAGATCGAGTCGCTGCGGGAGGTGCTGGCCTTCGCGTTTGAATCGAGCCTGATGACCGGCCAGTCGCAGCAGAACGAGATCACCCGCAAGCTGGCGGCCTGGGCGGCCATCCTGGCGGTGCCCACCGCGGTGGCCGGCATCTACGGCATGAATTTCGACGTGCTGCCCGAGCTGCATTGGAAATACGGCTACCCGTTCGTGCTGACGATCATCGTGTTGACCTGTACCTGGCTGTATTGGCGTTTCCGCCGGAAGCAGTGGCTCTGAACAAGACATGGGCCTGCGGGCCCGCAGCTTGCGCTGCGAGCCGGAAGGTGATCGAGGGTGGCTGGGCAGCCCGGCTCGATGGGTATGGTGGAATGGAAGAGCCGGACGGCGCCTCGCACGCGGGACTGTTAGGCGTTTCGACTTGGACCAGCACAGGGCTGCCAAGGGCCTCCCGCCAACCGGCGTGCGCGGCCTGCTGCAGGACCGCTCCCCGCCCCACATCTGCGACGCCTCGCGAGCGCGCCCGTCGTCGGGCCGGGATGAGCACGGGTCGAGCCCAGATGATACACAGTGTCAAGAACAAAGTGAGAACATAGTCCGCAGGCCTGGCTATAATCCTCCCCGTCATCACCGGCCTTGTGCCGGTGATCCCGATCCGTAAAGCGAAGCACCTCACCGGATCGGGATGGCCGGGGCAGGCCCGGCCATGACGGCAGAGGGTGTCGCGGGCCGTGATCCCGATCGTGTCTCTCGCCCTCATCCTGAGGAGCCGCTGCAAGCGGCGTCTCGAAGGAGGGTCCGGAGAGCCCTGAACTCCTCCTTCGAGACGCAGCCTCACGGCTGCTCCTCACGATGAGGGCGACGGGTCTGAAAGCGGGATGGCCGGGGCTGATCCCGGATCGAGCCCGGGGACAGCCAGGACGGGGAAGGTGTCCTTCCCGCCAGGGCGCGCAGACCGGCAGTGCCAGAGTAAAGCCTTCCCCGCACATCCAACATTGCCCCCCGAGGCAGGCGGGTGCTATAGGCCGCGGAAGCTATTTCCAAGAGGTTAGACCATTCATGTCGGTCGATGAGAAAACGGTCCGCCGCATCGCCCATCTGGCGCGCATTGCCGTGACGGATGCGGAGGTGCCTCATCTCCAGGGCGAGCTCAACGCGATTCTCTCCTTCGTCGAGCAACTCAACGAGGTGGACGTGGAGGGCGTGGAGCCCATGACGTCCGTGACGCCGATGGTCATGAAGAAGCGCCAGGACGGCGTGACCGATGGCGGCTATCCGGAGAAGGTCGTCCAGAACGCTCCCGCCACGGAAGACAACTTTTTCCTGGTGCCGAAGGTGATCGAATAAAGGGCGGACCGTCTTTAAATTCGATCATCCCCGGGCACGCGGAGCGCGACCGGGGATCCCGTGAAGATTATGGCGCCCTTTCGACGCCGATGAAGAGATCCAGTCCCGTGACCGAACTGACCCATCTCACGATTGCCGAGGCCCGCGACGGCCTGAAGGCCAAGACCTTCTCCGCGACCGAACTCGCGCAGGCCCATCTCGCCGCCATGGAGAAGGCGAGGGCGCTCAACGCCTATGTGCTCGAGACGCCGGAAAAGGCGCTCGCCATGGCCAAGGCCTCGGACGAGAAGATCGCCAGAGGCGAGGGCGGGGCGCTCGAGGGTATTCCGCTCGGCATCAAGGACCTGTTCTGCACGGAAGGCACGGTTTCGACGGCCGGCTCCAAGATCCTCGGCAACTTCATTCCGCCTTATGAATCCACCGTCACCCGGAACCTCTGGAACGACGGCGCGGTCATGCTCGGCAAGCTCAACATGGACGAGTTCGCCATGGGCTCATCCAACGAGACCAGCGCCTTCGGGCCGGTCGTGTCGCCCTGGCGGCGCGAGGGTTCGAATGTGAGCGCGGGCGCATCCGGCGCCGTCGAGGGCACCCATCTGGTGCCCGGCGGCTCCTCGGGCGGCTCGGCCGCGGCGGTTGCCGCTCACCTGTGCCTGGGCGCCACCGCGACCGATACGGGCGGTTCGATCCGCCAGCCGGCGGCGTTCACCGGCACCGTCGGCATCAAGCCGACCTATGGACGCGTCTCCCGCTGGGGCACGGTGGCCTTCGCCTCGTCCCTGGACCAGGCTGGCCCGATCACCCGCACCGTGCGGGATTCGGCCATCATGCTGCGCTCCATGTCTGGCCCCGACGCCAAGGACACCACCTGCGTGGACCTTCCCGTGCCGGATTTCGAAGCTTCGGTTACCCGCGGCGTGAAGGGCCTCAAGATCGGCATTCCGAAGGAATATCGCGTCGACGGCATGTCGCCCGAAATCGAGCAGCTCTGGCATCAGGGCGCTGAATGGCTGCGTGCCGCCGGCGCCGAGATCGTCGAGGTGTCGCTGCCGCACACCAAATACGCGCTGCCGGCCTATTACATCGTGGCGCCGGCCGAGGCGTCCTCGAACCTGGCCCGCTATGACGGCGTGCGTTACGGCCTGCGCGAGAACGGCCGGGACATCGTCGATCTCTATGAGAAGACCCGCGCCGCCGGCTTCGGCCGCGAGGTCAAGCGCCGCATCATGATCGGTACCTACGTGCTCTCGGCCGGCTATTACGATGCCTATTACGTTCGCGCCCAGAAGCTGCGCACCCTCATCAAGCGCGACTTCGAGGAGGTTTACGCTAAAGGAGTGCATGCGATCCTCACCCCCGCGACGCCGTCAGCCGCCTTCGGCATCGGCGAGAAGGGCTCGGGCGACCCGGTCGAGATGTACCTGAACGACATCTTCACCGTGACGGTGAACATGGCCGGCCTTCCCGGCATCGCCGTTCCGGCCGGGCGGGATGCTCAAGGGTTGCCGCTCGGCCTCCAGCTCATCGGCCGCGCCTTCGACGAGGAGACGCTCTTCGCCGCCGGTCAGGTGATCGAGGATTCCGCCGGCCGCATCACGCTGCCTCAAGCTTGGTGGGCATAGACGACGTGCACCCCACCGTTCCCGTCATCCATCTCTGGGACTGGCTGCCTGCGGCCTTCGATCCGGTCCTGATCCTCATGGCGGTCTGGCTCGGCTGGAAGGCCGACCAGTTTGGAAAGGTGTTGATCATCGGCATGGCGGCGCTAGCCGTGTCGGTGCTCGTCTCCTGGGCGATCAGCAGCATGGGGCTGCCCTGGATCGCCCCCGTGCGCTCCGATGCACTCACCCTGTTCCCGGTCCGCTTCATCGCCGCGATGCTCTGGGCCAGCGGCGCCTATGCCGCCCGCCGGGTGGCGCGACGGTAAGGCAGGCCTCAGTTCGGCGCTGCGATAGTTCGATCGGCGCCGAAGCATCATGGGGCGACAATCTTCACAAGCTATGTCAGGTTCGTGCCGCTTTCCACCGCAGTGCACGGACCTTCAATCATGGCGACGCGTCCCCTCCAGCCCAACCATGCCGTCGAACTCGCACTGCTTGCGATCCTCGCGACGCTCTGGGCCTCGTCCTATACCTTCATCAAGATCGGCATCGACACGATCCCGCCTATCACCCTGATTGCCGCCCGCACGCTGATTGCGGGCGGGATTCTCGTGCTCATCATGAGGTGGCGCGGGATCCGCTTGCCGCGGGATGCCGCGAGCTGGCGGAACTTCGCAGTTCAGGCCTGCCTCAACAGCGTCATTCCGTTCACGCTGATCGCCTGGGCGGAGAAGTCCATCGATGCCGGCCTCGCCGTGATCCTGAACTCGATGACGCCGGTCTTCACCTTCCTGATCACGTGGCTATGGTCCCGTCACGAGGCGACATCGCTCCGCAAGTTCGCCGGGGTCGTCCTCGGCCTTGCCGGAACATCCATCATCGTCGGTAGCCAGGCCTTCACCCATGTCGGCCAGGAATTGACCGCGCAGCTCGCCGTCGTGCTGGCAACGATCTGTTATGCCGGAGCCGCGATTTTTGGGCGCAACTTCAAGAACCTCGATCCCATGGCTCCGGCCGCCGGATCGCTCCTGTCGGGGGCGATGATCCTGCTGCCCCTGAGCCTGATTGTGGACCGGCCATGGACCCTGGTTCCGTCAGGGGCATCGATCATGGCGCTGATCGGCCTTGCCGTGTTCTCGACCGCCATGGCCTTCGTCATCTATTTCCGCCTGATCCATACCCTCGGCTCCGTGGGCACCACGGCCCAGGCCTATCTGCGGGCACCCATCGGGATCGCCATCGGGGCCTATTTCCTGGGCGAGAGCCTCAGCAGGGCGGCGTGGATCGGGCTTCGGTTTATCCTCGCAGGCGTGGCCGCCATGACGATTCCGCAAGGCAAGCGGAAGGCGATCGTTCAAGCCGCATGAGGGCAGGGCATCAGGTCTCGGCCAGCCCGCCACCGGATCCAGCCGGACTGCCCAGCGCAGTGGCGATCTCCGCCAGAGTCGCCTTCTCGGCATCACTCACGGCCACGCCGCCGAAGCCGAGGAAACCGCCTTCCTTGCCGGCTTCCGCCGATTTCTGCGCGACGCTCCACAGCCAAGCCTTGAAGGCAGCCGCCTCGTCGGGGGCCTTGGCGTCGAGCAGGGTCGAGACGGCGTGAAGCTCTTCGATGGCCTTGCGCTTGATGTCGGCGAACTGGCTGCCCTTGAACTGCGACTGGAAGGATTCGCGGACGGCGTTCCGGGTATCCGTGTTGGCGATATCGTCCGCGACGGCCTTCACGAGGGGGTTGGCCTGCGCATCCTGCTTCGCCTCCAGAAGCGCCCAGCCGCTCGACATGGATTCCTGCAGCAGGCTCCAGAGCCCGCCCGGGTCCGCCGCGGTGATCGCCATGCTGGCGACGACCGGGCTTGCAACGAGACGAGACCATTCCTCGGGGGTGAAGCTCGATTTGCTGGCCATATGGCAATCCTCCTCATGCGTTGCCGGTCGGGCAGGTTTTATCAAGCCTAACCGTTCGCGCTTCGGCTTGGTTCCTCACGAACCGGGCGGGAGCCCACGCAAAAATGGGCCTGACCCGGAGGTCAGACCCATCGTACGCAGCGTTACGCGAGACGCGAATTTACTGCGGGTTGGCCGGAGCCGACGGGGAAGCAGGGCTCGCCGGGGCTGCGGGAGCCGACGGAGTCGTCGGGGTAGCCGGAGCGGTCGAGCCGGTGCTGGGCGACGAGCTCTGCGTCTGAGTGCCGGTGCTGCCGGTGGTGCTCGGCTCGTTGCTGCCGCCATCATAGAAGAGGAAGGCCAACAGGCCCAGCGCGACAACAAGACCGCCGATCACGTAAGCAAGAGTGTTCGAACCGCGCTTCGTGTTATCGTAGACATTGGTCTCGCGATTGTAGACATTCGGTTCGCGATCCATAGGATCCATAGCCATTTTGAAACTCCTTGACCGTTTTACCTCCCGAACAACGCTGTATGTCGGATGGGGTTTCATCCGAGCGTGGCAATTATTTTCGATATCTGTGCATAAATTGTTTCTAATCTTAACGTTGGGTTAAGCAATCTGAACGCCCGTTCATCTTGAAAAGGGTTGACCCGTTCGAGGGGCGCTCTTACTCCGGGTAGTGCATCGTGCGGAAAGGTGGACCCGGTTTTTCCGCGCACAACGATGCTCTCATTTATGGAGAAAGCATCGGATGGGTCCCAAACGTGCAACTCCACTTTTGGGTCCGATGCTTCAGCAGAGGCGAGAGATAGAGGCGCAAGGTTCATGAACGCTCCGGTCAACCCTAAGAAGCTCATCAAAGGCGCGACAGGCGATTGGGAAATCGTCGTCGGGATGGAGATCCATGCCCAGGTGACGAGCCAGGCCAAGCTGTTCTCCGGCGCCTCGACCGCCTTCGGCGGCGATCCGAACAGCCACGTTTCCCTGGTGGATGCGGCCATGCCCGGCATGCTGCCCGTGATCAACGAGGAATGCGTGCGCCAGGCCATCCGCACCGGCCTGGGTCTCAAGGCCGAGATCAACCTGCGCAGCACCTTCGACCGCAAGAACTACTTCTATCCGGATCTGCCGCAGGGCTACCAGATCAGCCAGTACAAGAGCCCCATCGTGGGCGAGGGCGAGGTGATCGTGGACGTGCCCGAGAGCGGCGAGACGATCACCGTGCGCATCGAGCGCCTGCATCTCGAGCAGGATGCCGGCAAGTCGATCCACGATCTGCACCCCACCTTGAGCTTCGTCGACCTCAACCGCTCGGGCGTGGCCCTGATGGAGATCGTGTCGAAGCCGGACCTGCGCTCGGCGGACGAGGCGCGCGCCTATGTCACCAAGCTGCGCACGATCCTGCGCTATCTCGGCACCTGCGACGGCGACATGGACAAGGGCAACCTCCGCGCCGACGTGAACGTCTCCGTGCGTCGTCCGGGCGAAGAGCTCGGCACCCGCTGCGAGATCAAGAACGTCAACTCCATCCGGTTCATCGGCCAAGCCATCGAGGTCGAGGCGCGCCGCCAGATCGCAATCCTGGAGGATGGCGGCAAGATCGACCAGGAGACCCGCCTCTACGATCCCGGCAAGGGCGAGACGCGTTCCATGCGCTCCAAGGAAGAGGCGCACGATTACCGCTACTTCCCCGATCCGGACCTGCTGCCGCTCGAATTCGACCAGGCCTATGTGGACAATCTGGCCCAGCACCTGCCGGAACTGCCGGATGAGAAGAAGGCCCGCTTCATGGCCGATTACGGCCTCTCGCCCTATGACGCGAGCGTGCTGGTGGCCGAGCGCGCCTCCGCCGACTTCTTCGAGGAGGTGGCGAAGGGCCGCGACGGCAAGGCCGCGGCGAACTGGATCATCAACGAGCTGTTCGGCCGCCTCAACAAGGAAGGCAAGGACATCACGGAATCCCCCGTGTCTGCGTCGCAGCTCGGCGCCATCATCGAGCTGATCGGCGAGAACGTGATCTCCGGCAAGATCGCCAAGGACCTGTTCGAGATCGTCTTCACCGAGGGCGGCGACCCGCGCGAGATCGTGGAAAAGCGCGGCATGAAGCAGGTGACCGACATGGGCGCGATCGAGAAGGCCGTTGACGAGATCATCGCCGCCAACCCGGACAAGGTGGAACAGGCCAAGGCGAAGCCGACGCTGCTCGGCTGGTTCGTCGGCCAGACCATGAAGGCCACGGGCGGCAAGGCCAACCCGCAGGCTCTCAACGAGATCCTGAAGCAGAAGCTCGGGATCGAGTAAGGCCATTCGGCCAACCGGCGGAACGCAAAAGCTTCCGCCGGGCCTCATGGAGGCTCAGATCCCGTGACCTCGCAGCCCAATCCCTTCGCCCCGCACTGGCTGATCCGCGACATCGTGATCAGCTCGCACAAGTCCGCAGTGGGTCCGGGCGGGCTCCTCTTCATCGGCGATTCCATCGTCGAAGGTTTCTACTGGAACCGTATCGGCGCGTTGCCTGTGCTTAATGCGGGCTATTCCGGCATCTGGACCGAGGCGCTGGAGCCGCGGGTGCCGCTTCTCCTGAATTCGGCGGAGCCCAGCATCGCCGTGCTCCTCGTCGGCACCAACGATTCCAAGAAGGATTGCACCGAGAGCGCACTCGACGGCGTCGCGGAATATTTCGACCGGATCGTCGGACATTTTGAGGAAGCGAACGTTCCGGTCGTCGTGCTGACCCCGCCGCCCATCGAGCCGGCCAAGCGCCTGACGAGCTTCTATTCTCCCGATGCCATGGCGTCCCTGAGCCGCCGCATCGTGCAGATTGCAGACGGTCGCGTGGCCGGCATCGTCGATCTGCAGAACGCCTTTGCCGACGGGAATGGCGCGGCGAGGGAAGGGATGACGACCGACGGCATCCATTTGTCGGCGCAGGCCTATCGCCTGCTGCACGACATGCTTGAAATGACAATCGCCGCAACGACGGCGCGGAGGGGCAATGACGGAACGAGCGAGAAAAGTTGAAGACCAGCCGATGATCCGGCCCGTCATCGATGCCGACGCACAGGATCTCTTCGGTCTCCTGTCGCTGTGCTACGCGGAATATCCGGGGTGCTTCGTCGATCCGCACGACGATCTGCCGGACCTGATCTCTCCCAGCACATCCTATGCCGAGACGGAGGGCGCCTTCTGGGCGGTCGGGGATGAGCGCGGACGCGTCTGCGCCTGCGTTGCCGTCGACTTTCCGGAAAGCGGAACGGCGGAACTGCACCGGCTCTATGTGCGCTCCGACCAGCGTGGACAGGGGCTCGGCTCCTTGCTCGTGCGGCAGGCCGAGAGCCATGCCCGCGTAAGGGGCGCAGAGCGCATCGTCCTCTGGTCGGACACGCGGTTCACGACCGCACACAGGCTCTACAAGCGATTGGGCTACACGCAGATCGACGGGCAGCGCCAACTCACCGATATTTCCAAATCAGCGGAATATCGGTTCGAGAAGGCACTTTGAGCTAACCGTCTGGCAAAATCGTCCAAGGTGGAGTATCCTGTTCCAGCGGCTGATCGATCGGCCGCTTTTTTCATCAACCTCAGCCGAAGGAGGCGTCACATGGTTTTGCTCTTTGTTCCATGCCCCCACGCCGCAATCCTTCCATTCAACGACGCTGCAGGTTTCGATGAAGCAGATTACACTTTCCCTCGTCTGGCTGACCATTCGCATTGATCTGATTCCGACCGTGCGCGAGCGCGGCCAGGCATCCGCAAAAACTCTCCCTCCCTCCGAGCTGCAGGCTTCCCTTCGCGCAAGGCTCAGTCCGCATTTGCTCAAGGACATCGGCGAGGACGTGAGTGGGCGCGACTGACGATCAGAACTCGACGTCATCACCGGCCCTGTGCCGGTGATCCCGATTACGGAAAGCACAGCGCTTTTCGGATCGGGATGGCCGGGACTGATCCCCGGATCAAAAGTCCGGGGACGGCCATGACGGGGATGAGACCCATACATTCCTGACTCAGCAAATGATGAGTCCAGCCGGTCATGGGATCTCGTAGACCAGGAACTCGTCGTTGATCCCGCGAAGCGATGTCTTCTGCAGGGTCGGCTGCAGACCCTGGCGGGCGATGACGTGCGAGACCTCCGGATTCTCGACAACGTTGTCCGTCGCGAAGATCGAGCGCGAGACCGCAAGCCCCTGGACGCGAGAGGCGATGTTCACCGTCTGGCCGAAATAATCCTGCCGGTCGTTCAGCGTCACGGCGAGGCACGGCCCTTCGTGAATGCCGATCTTGAGCAACAGGTCTTCCTGGCCGCGTTGCTCGTTGAGGCTGTGCATCGCGTCGCGCATCCGCAGCGCCGCAGAAATCGCGTGATCCGGTGTCGGGAACGTCGCCATCACGGCATCGCCGATGGTCTTGACGACGGCTCCGGTCTCGGCCGCGACGATCTCGTGGAGAACGCGGAAATGCTCGCGCACGAGATCGTAGGCCACGAGATCGCCGACGCGTTCGTAGAGTTCCGTCGAGCCTTTCAGGTCCGTGAACAGAAAGGTCAGGCTGGTGATCTTCAGGCGCTGATCGATGTCGAGCGTGTCGGTGCGGTAGAGATCGCGAAAAGTCTGGTTCGTGAGCAGGCGCTTTGCCGTGAGGAAAAGACGTCGCCGCTTCAGCATGTCGTGCAGTTCGTTGCCGGCCACCCAAACGGAGGGCAGGACGCGCCGGTTGGTGCGGTTCTCGAGCGAAATCCGCAACGGGCCCGGCTGCATGACGAGGGTATCGTTCTGCGGATGGCTCTCGTTGAGAACGAGCGAGACGCTCTGACGCTCGCGCGTGGGCTCACCCTTCACGTCGATGAATTGAGCCGCATGCGTGACCGGCTCGATAACGATCACGAATTCCGCCGGGAGCTGCAACGACAGGATCGCTCTCTCACCGGGCGGGAGTTCCACCGCATCGAGCACGATCTCCTCGAGGAGGCGTTCGAAATCGTCAGGGAGATCGATGCCCGAGCTCCAGAAGATCTGGCGCATGTATTCATGCATGGGAAGGGTGTCGGGATCGTGGGCCGCGATCTTGCGCACCCGCGGGCTTACCGTGAACGTGACCTCGACCATCTCGTCGAGGGTCGGCTCATATCCGGCGGCACAGAGGGCGCAGCTGTATTCGCTCTGATTGATCGATTTGAGGCTCATACCAGACTCGAGCACGCCGCCGCATCCGGGGCAGAGCACGTTCCACGACATCTCGAACAACCCGAGTCGGGCAGCATGAAGGAAGGCGCCGATGACGCGTTCCTCATCGAGCTTGTTCCTGGCCGCAAAGGCGAGAACGTTGATGTGGTTCAGGTCGTGATCCGTTGCCTCGCGGATCAGGCGCTCGATGGCATCGACGACATCGGTATCGACATCGGCGGATTGCCGGAGAATCGCGACGAATTTTTCATCTTCGCTCATGATGGGGCCTTTTGCGGGATGCGGCCTGGGCCATCGACGATCCCGAGCATCCGTGTCGCGGACGCTCGCTCGTCCATCTGGGCTTCCAGACGGCACATGGCATGATGGTACGCTTTGACTACAAATCCTTATTCGACAAGATGATAGGCCCTTATTCCGGCAATGTGAGGGCAGCCGGGACCATGGCTGGACAATCCTGCGACAGGCTGATCTCACACCTCCGCGACCCCATATTCCTGCGCATAGAGATTGGCGATCCGGGTCTGCCACAGGCACAGCACCGGCGCGACGACGAGCTCGACGATCAGGCCGCCGATCATGAAGAGCGAGGGCAGCCCGGTCAGCCCCAAGCCGATGAGACGACCTACACCTCCGATGACGACGAGCAGGGTCAGCAGTCGAAAGCGGCCGGTTCTGATCTCGATGGAGGGCAGGGTGCTCCAGAAGCAGAGGCCGATGCCGAGGAGCAGACCGGACAGGAACCGGAAATGGCTTTCCGCCGAGATGCTCACCGCGTCGCCCGTGAGCGCCTGCCCGAACAGGACGCCGTAAAGGCCCGCAGCAACCGGAATGGTGGCCACAATCGCCACGCTCTGCTGCAACAGTTTCCGCTCGCGTTCCATGTTGGCCATGACATCCCCCGTTGCATGGGATTCTGCTCCTTCCCGAGCGAGACACAATCGATTAGGTTCCCCAAACACAGAATTTTCTCAGACGGGGGAGCGCATCATGCCGGCACGGTTCGAATTGCACGGGTTTGCCTTTTCGGGGCCCACTTACAAGGTCGCTCTTACCCTGTCGCTCATGGGTGAGCCGTTCGATTACGTGCACGTGAACATGATGGAGGGCGAGCATAAGCAGCCCCCTCATCTGTCCCGGCAGCGCTACGGCCAGGTGCCCTTGCTGGTCGACCGCAACAATGGACGCCACCTGTGCCAGTCGGCGGCGATCCTGGAATATGTCGCCGACATGACGGGGCGGTTCGGCGGTGCCAATCTCGATGAGCGCCTGCAGGCCCGTGAGTGGATGTATTGGGATTTCGATCGTCTGGCTGCGCCCTTGTACAAGGCCCGCGTGGTCAAGCTGGGCTTCCGCAAGGCCCCTGCCGAAGTGGTCGAGGATTGCCTCGCAGCGGCCAGGAGCGCTTTAGGAGTTCTGGAAAGCCATCTCGCTGGCCGCGAATGGCTGGTCGGTGAGGGCGCGACCGTCGCCGATATCGACATCTACGGCGTCGTGGCTTTCGCCGGTGAGGCGGGGATCGATCTTGCCGAGTATCCTCAAGTGAGCGCATGGGCGAAGCGCATCGAGGCGTTGCCCGGCTTCAAGGCGCGGGCGGATCTGCTGCCGATGGAATCCCGGGAGGCGGCATGAGCGCCCTGTCGATCCGCGAAGCGCAGGCTGGCGATCTCGAGGCGATCATCCGTCTGCACGAGGAGGACGAGCTGGGCTCGCACGGCGATGTCTGGTCGCCGGAGACCCGGCCAGCCTATGAAGCCGCCTTCGCGGCCATTCAGCGGAGCCCCGACAACAGGCTGTTCGTGGCGGCCGATGGCAACGAGGTCGTCGGCACGTTCCAGCTCACCTTCATCCCCAACCTCACCGGGCGCGGCGCCATGCGCGTGAAGGTGGAGAGCGTGAAGGTGAAGGCGGCGCGGCGCTCGGGCGGCATCGGCGCGCAGATAATCGCCTTTTGCGAGGACTACGCCCGCACCCACGGGGCGGCTGCGATGGAGCTGACCTCCAACAAGACCCGCAAGGACGCTCACCGCTTCTACGAGCGCTTGGGATTCGCCCGCAGCCACGAAGGCTTCAAGAAGAAGTTTTGAGGACAAGGCTCGTCGCGTCATGGCCGGACTGTTCCGGCCATCTCGATTGGAAAGGTGCAGCGATCCTCGGGCCGGAATCACCGGCGCAAGGCCGGTGATGACGAGGTTGTGTTTCCCGAAGATGCCTCAGGCCTTCATGCCGCCCTTCAGGCGCGTGTTGCACTCGCTCCAGAACTTCGGCCACTTGGCGTCCTTGGCGAGCTTGCCGCCGGCCTTGGCTTCCTTCCACTCGGCGCTGCACTTGGTCATGCGCTCACGAGCGGCGAGCTGCGCTGCCGTCGGCTCCTTCTTCGGCTTCATCTCCATGGCGGCCTGAGCGGCGCCGGCCATGGACAAGGCCATCGCGGCGGCGAGAGCGGAGCTCACAATTCGGTTCATCGTTGGATCCCCCTTGGCGCATTTTTGCGTCAGGGACCATCTCATGATGAAACAATAAAACATGCAAGCGCCAAAGGGCAGCCATGCAGGCTTTCCACGGAATTTCATTGAAGGCGGTGGTGTCAGTTCCGATCTTATGTCTTAACGTCCGGCACGAACCTGTGCGTTACGCAGGGAGAGGCAATCCATGGCGGCTTCCACGCAGCAACCGATCGATCTCTATTACTGGCCGACGCCGAACGGGTGGAAGATCACCATCATGCTCGAGGAATGCGGGCTGCCCTATGCGATCCACCCGATCAATATCGGCAAGGGCGACCAGTTCCAGCCTGAGTTCCTGGCGATCTCGCCCAACAACAAGATGCCCGCCATCGTCGATCATGAGGGCCCCGACGGCCAGCCGATCTCCGTCTTCGAGTCCGGGGCGATCCTGCAATATCTCGGCCGCAAGACCGGGCAATTCTATCCGCAGGACGAGCGGGCGCGGATCGAGGTCGACCAGTGGCTGTTCTGGCAGATGGGTGGCTTCGGCCCCATGCTCGGCCAGACGCACCATTTTCGGATCTATGCGCCGGAACAGGTGCCCTATGCCATCGACCGCTACACCAACGAGACCAACCGCCTCTACGGTGTGCTGAACAAGCGCCTCGAGGATCGGGAATTCGTGGCCGGCGAGTATTCCATCGCCGATATGGCCATCGCCCCGTGGGCCAAGCTGTGGGAACGCCAGGGCCAGAACATCGATGAATTTCCCCATGCGAAGCGCTGGCTCGAAACCGTGCTCGCCCGTCCTGCCGTCCAGCGCGGCATCGCGGTGAGTTCCGGCGACCGCGAGAAGACCGACCTGACGGACCCGAAGGTTCAGGCCGTGCTGTTCGGCCAAAGGGCGCGGTGAGGCCTGTCACCATTACCCTTCCCCTAGCGGGACAGGGTAATGCGATCCGGTGAGACCTTTCCGGTCATGGCCGGGCTTGTCCCGTCCATCCCAATTCGGTGAGGCGCCACGCTTTCCAAGCGGGATCACCGGCACGAGCCCGGTGCTGACGAGGGAGGGAGAGCATTGCCGATACTCGTCAGGCGCATCGCCTCGACTTTGCGGCCCCACCCCTGATCCTTCCCACAGGGGGAGGAAGAAGATGCCTCAATTCGCCTTCGTCCAGGTCTGCGACCGGCAGATCAGGCCGCCGAGGACGCAGCCGGAGAGCTGCAGGGTGTTCGGGCTCATCACCTTGAGCTTGCCCGTATAGGTCTTGCCGTCCTGGGGATTGTAGAGCTGACCGCTGAAACCGTCGCTGGACGGCCTGATGTCCGAGATCATCTGGACGCCCACCATGCTGCGCTCCCGAAGGTTTGGGTCCGGATTGTTCGTGTCCTTCTGGTAGGTGGAGGACACGATAATGCCGCACAGAGCGGTGCCGCATTTGGCAATCCTCACGCGGGTATCGCCGCTCTGCGTGAGCCAGGTCCCGCTCGGATCGGGCGACTGGGCCTGCGCAGGAAGCCCCAGCAGGGCAAGGCCGAAGGCCGCCAGAATCGCTTGTTTCATCGAGAATTCCCTCTATCTCGGTCTTCACCGGGCCGATCACCCAGAAGAGTAGGGGAGGCCATTAAGCTTTCCAAGCGGGCGAGGGCAAAAGGCGCTTGAGGGCAGGGGGCCTCGTCGCTATAAGCGCCGCACCTCATTATTTCCCCATTCCCATAAAAGCGAGTTGTCATGGCCATCGAGCGCACTTTCTCCATCATCAAGCCCGACGCGACCGAGCGGAACCTCACCGGCGCCGTCAACGCCGTCATCGAGAACGCCGGCCTGCGCATCGTGGCGCAGAAGCGCATCCTCATGAGCCGTCGCGAGGCCGAGACCTTCTACGCGGTCCACAAGGAGCGCCCCTTCTTCGGCGAGCTCGTGGACTTCATGATCTCGGCTCCGGTCGTCGTCCAGGTTCTCGAGGGCGAGAACGCCGTGCTCCGCTACCGCGAGATCATGGGCGCCACCAATCCGGAGAGCGCTGCCGAGGGCACGATCCGCAAGCTCTATGCCAAGTCCATCGGCGAGAACTCGGTCCACGGCTCCGACAGCCAGGACAACGCCAAGATCGAGATCGCCCAGTTCTTCTCGGGCAACGAGATCGTCGGCTAAGCTCTCAAGAGCCTGCTGACCTAACGTTTAGGCCGCCTTCCGGGCGGCCTTTTCATTTCTCAGCTCTTCCCCCATCATGCGCCCGCCATGAACCAAGCTCCCTGCATCGAACGCCGTGCATCCGTCTGCCCGCACGACTGCCCCTCCGTGTGCTCCCTCGAGGTCAAGGTGATCGACGGGCGCACCATCGGTCGCGTGCACGGGGCGAAGAGCAACAGCTACACGGCGGGCGTGATCTGCGCGAAGGTGGCACGCTATGCGGAGCGCATCCATCATCCGGACCGGCTGCTCTATCCCTTGAAGCGCACCGGCCCGAAGGGATCGGGTCAGTTCGAGCGCATTTCCTGGGACGAAGCCCTCGACATCGTGGCCGAAAAATTCCTGGAGGCGGAACGGGAGTTCGGCTCCGAGTCCGTCTGGCCCTACTACTATGCCGGCACCATGGGCTACGTGATGCGCGACGGCATCAACCGCCTGCGCCATGTGAAGAAGTACTCCGGCCAGTATTCCACCATCTGCACCGCCATGAGCTGGACCGGCTACGTGGCGGGTACCGGCCATCTGCGGGGTGCCGATCCGCGCGAGATGGCGGTCTCCGATTGCATCGTGATCTGGGGAACGAACCCGGTTCACACCCAGGTCAACGTGATGACCCACGCCATGAAGGCGCGCAAGGAGCGCGGCGCCAAGATCGTGGCCATCGACATCTACCAGAACGCCACCATGAAGCAGGCCGACATGGCCCTGCTGGTGAAGCCCGGCACGGACGGCGCGCTCGCCTGCACGGTGATGCACGTGCTCTTCCGCGACGGTCTGGCGGATCGGGATTATCTGGAGCGCTACACCGATCATCCGCATGAGCTCGAAGAGCATCTGCGCACGCGCGATCCGGCCTGGGCTTCGGCCATCACCGGCCTGTCAGTGGAGGAGATCGAGGCCTTCGCCAGACTCGTCGGCACGACCAAGCGCACCTATTTCCGCCTCGGCTTCGGCTTCGCGCGCCAACGCAACGGCGTGGTCAACATGCATGCCGCGCTGTCCATCCCGGCCGTCACAGGCGCTTGGAAATATGAAGGCGGCGGCGCGCTTCATTCCAACAGCGGCATCTTCCATTGGAACAAGGCGCTGATCGAAGGCCACGATGCGGTCGACCGGTCGATCCGCATTCTCGACCAGTCGCAGATTGGCCGCGTCCTCACCGGAGACGCCGAGGCGCTCTGCAACGGCCCCCCGATCAAGGCGATGCTGATCCAGAACACCAATCCGGTCTCCGTCGCGCCGGAGCAGGAGCTGGTGAAGCAGGGCTTTGCCCGCGAGGATCTCTTCGTCTGCGTCCACGAGCAGTTCATGACCGAGACGGCCCTCATGGCCGATATCGTGCTGCCCGCGACCATGTTCATGGAGCACGACGATCTCTATTCCGGCGGCGGGCACCAGCATTTTCAGGTCGGACCCAAGCTCATCGACGCGCCGGGCGAATGCCGCTCCAACCACGAGGTCTTCCATGGGCTGGCCGGGCGCCTGGGCGCCGAGCACCGCGGTTTCGCCATGGAGCCGCGCGAGATCATCGATTGGACGCTTCAAAACTCCGGCTGGGGCAGTCTCGAAACCCTGGAAGCCCACGTTCATTTCGATGCGCAGCCGCCTTTCGAGGAGGCGCATTTCCTCAACGGCTTCGGCTATCCGGACGGCAGGTTCCGCTTCAAGCCCGACTGGACCGGGATCCCGTCCTACAACAACGGCCCCATGGGCCCCTGGGCCAGCATGCCGGCCTTCCCGGACCATTGGGGCGTGATCGAGGCAGCGACCGAGGAACACCCGTTCCGCCTCGCCACGAGCCCGGCCCGCAACTTCCTCAATTCCAGCTTTAACGAGACCCCGACCTCCCGCGACAAGGAGCGGCGGCCCGAGGTGATGATCCACCCGCTCGATGCGCAGCCGCAGGGCATCGCCGACGGCGACTGGGTGAGATTGAAGAACCACCGCGGCGACGTCTATCTTCGCGCCAAGTTCTTCGACGGGGTGCGGCGAGGCGTGCTGATCGCCGAAGGCATCTGGCCGAACGCCGCCCACCCCTTCGGGCGCGGCATCAACACGCTCACGGGCGGCGACCAGGTGGCGCCCTATGGCGGCGCGGCCTTCCACGACAGCCGGGTGGCTTTGGAAAAGGCCACGCCTGACCTTGGGCAATGCGACCATAGTCTCATTTTATGATACATTATATCATCTGATTATGGTCAAGCCTCGAACAACTCGTTCGAGGCTCGCGTCGGCAGCTCACGCTGGATGCATGCGATCAACCAGACCATAAGGAATCAGGCATGTCTGAAGTGAAAATGACTGATGATTTCGCGCATCAGGACTTCGATGCTGTTTCAATGCAGACGGAGAGGCGGATTGGCCTTTCGGTCGAAGAAGCCGCCGCACCGGTCGTTCTGAGTGCCGAGGATCTCGCGTTCGTGGCCGGCGGTCTCCTGACCCGAAAGGTGAACGAATACGAAGGGCAGCACCGATAGGACTCGTCTGTGAGGCTTCGAGCAGACCCGGAACGGCACCTCGCGTGCCGTTCTTTCTGCAATGGTCGCGAGAAGTTTGGTCAGACCTTCTTAAGGCTATCCGCAGCTGCCCCTTGATCCCGAACGGCCAAGCCTATTCTTAAGGCCGAACGTGATTTCATCTCTGGGGAGCCATCCATGACCTCGATTATCCGCGCGCTGCTCGTGGCAGCCGCCGTGTCTGTCAGCGCGACGTCGGCCTTCGCCGCCGCCTCCAACATGCCGACCCAATACCAGCCCGATCCGGCGCTGAAGACCGAAAACGTTGCCCAGCTTCGCGCACGGGTGAGCCAGGCCTGCTCGATCACGCAAGCTCGGCTCCAGAGCGGCGTCGGCGAGGCGTCCCTGAGCCGCGGCTGCGACTGCTATGCCGGCCGCACGATGCGCTCATTGAGTGCCGACGAGCTCCAGGCCTATCGGGATACGGGCGTGTTCAACGATACCGCCCGCGAGAAGGCTCTCACGGCCCTCGACGCCTGCAAGCTGCCACGGCCGCAGATTTAAGGATGTCCGGAGAGCATTGGGGACGGCCGGAGGCTTTGCCGCTTTCCGTCCGATGCTCTAGATTTTGCGCCATGCGCGTATCGGTCAACTTTGCCCGCTTCTCGGCCGTCGCCCTTGCGGCGTTCGTCGCGTGTGTCGTGCCGATGCCTGGGGCCTCGACGCTCCAGGCGCAGGACACGCGCCTCGCCGCCGAAGCGCAGTTCCGCGACTGGCTCACGCAGACCGTCTGGCCCGACGCGCAGAAGCAGGGTGTCTCCCGGGAGACGTTCGAGCGGAACGTGGCGGCGATCGGGCTCGACTGGGATCTCCCGGAACTTCAGCCGCCAGGCCAGGCAGCTCCGCCCGACGATCAGCGGCAAGCGGAGTTCCAGAGCCCTGGCCGCTATTTCGCCCAGGCTCAACTCGCATCGCTTGCGAAGAGCGGCCGCGACCTCCTGCAGCGATGGGCCTCCGTTCTCGACGGCATCGAGCGGCGTTACGGCGTGCCGCGGGAGATCATCGTTGCGATATGGGGAAGGGAGTCGCAATTCGGCCGCGTTACTGCCCGGCATCAGGCTCTGCGGGTTCTGGCCACGCAGGCTTTCATGGGACGCAGGCGCGCGCTGTACTATCCGGAGCTTCTGGCCGCTCTGGTGATCCTCGAGGAGGATCATTTTTCCGGCGAGACCCTGTTGTCGTCCTGGGCCGGAGCCATGGGGCAACCGCAGCTTCTCCCATCGAAATTCCTGCGATACGCGGTCGATGCCGATGCGGACGGGCGGAGGGATGTCTGGCATTCGGTGCCGGACTCCCTGGCATCCATCGCGAACTATCTGCGCGAGCATGGCTGGAAGCCGGATTTGCGCTGGGGCTTCGAGGCGAGCCTGCCGCAGGCTGTCTCCTGTACGCTCGAAGGACCGCGACAGGGCAGGCCCATGCTGGAGTGGCTGCGGCTCGGTCCGACGCCTGCCGCCGGCGGCACCTCGCCCGAGTGGAACGGCAATGCGACCGCCTTCCTGGTGATGCCCGCGGGGCGCCTGGGGCCGGCCTTCCTAGTGTCCGAGAATTTCTACGTCCTCAAGCAGTACAACGAGTCCGACCTGTATGCCCTCTTCATCGGCCACCTCGCCGATCGCATGCGCGGTGCCTCGGCATTCACAGGATCGTGGCAGCCGATCGACACTCTGCGGCGCGGCCAAATCCAGGCCCTGCAGGAGCGATTGAAGAGCCAAGGCTACGATGTCGGAAAGGTCGACGGCCTCGTCGGCTTCGCCACGCGTACGGCTATCGGACAATGGCAGAGCAAAAGCGGGCGCGACGAGACTTGTTTCCCTGACGCGGCGCTTGTGCAGGCCCTTCGTTAGGTCCGCTGGTAGGATACGAAGAACCCGCCCGCGGATCCGATGCTCTACCCCGGCGAACGCAGCGCGCCGCTCGCGTCCCAGCCGCGCGAGAACGCCACCCGGCCGTTCTCCAGCCGCGCCGTCCCGTCGCAGATCATCCGCAGGGCTTGCGGATAAAGCTTGTGCTCCTGCACGATCACCCGCGCGGCGAGACGCTCTTCCGTGTCGCCGGGCACCACCGGCACGGCCGCCTGGGCGATGATGGGGCCGGCATCGAGCTCCGGCACCACGAAATGCACCGTGCAGCCATGCACCAGCACGCCTTCCTCCAGTGCCCGGCGATGGGTCTGTGTGCCGCGGAACAGGGGCAGGAGGGAGGGGTGGACATTGACCATCCGGCCGGCCCACCGTTCCACGAACCCATCGGTGAGAACCCGCATGAAGCCGGCAAGGCAGATGAACGCGATGGCGTGCTCGGCCAGCGCCGCATCCATCGCCTGCTCGAAATCCTCCCGGGTGGAGTGAGCCTTGTGGTCGATCACGCAGGTCGCAATCCCGGCCGCCTTCGCCCGCTCGAGACCCGCCGCGTCGGGGCGGTTCGACAGGACGAGGGCGATCTCGGCCGGGAAATCCGGAGCGCGGGCCGCCTCGATCAGCGAGACCATGTTCGATCCGCGCCCGGAAATCAGGATGGCGACGCGGCAGCGGGCCATCAGAGCTTCAGGGAGCCGGAGGTCTGCACGCGCTCGCTGCCGCTATGGGCCACGGTCTCGCCGATGCGCACCGGATGTTCCCCGGCCTGACGCAGGCGCTCCATCACGGCCTCGGCCTTGTCGGCGCTCGCCACCACGATCATGCCGATGCCGCAGTTGAAGGTGCGCAGCATCTCGGATTCGGCCACGCCGCCGGCCTTGGCGAGCCAGCCGAAGACCGGCAGGGCATCGATTGCATCGAGGTCGAGGCGTACGCCCACGCCATCGGGCAGGACGCGCGGGATGTTGTCCGGGAAGCCGCCGCCGGTGATGTGGCAGAGCGCGTTGATGCCGTCGTCGCCCTTGAGCACCTCCAACAGGGCCTTCACGTAGATCCGGGTCGGCTCCAGCAGTGCCTGGGCGAGGCTCTTGCCCGCGGCAAACGGCGCGGGCGCATCCCAGGCGAGCCCCGAATGCTCGACGATCCGACGCACCAGGGAGAATCCGTTGGAATGGACGCCGGAGGAGGGCAGGCCGATGAGCACGTCGCCGACGCTCACGTCCTTCGGCAGCAGCGTGCCGCGCTCGGCGGCGCCCACGGCGAAGCCCGCGAGGTCGTAGTCGCCCCTGGCGTAGAGCCCCGGCATCTCGGCCGTCTCGCCGCCGATGAGTGCGCAGCCTGCCTGGAGGCAGCCCTCGGCGATGCCCTTGACGATGTGGACGCCGACATCGGGAGAGAGCTTCCCAGTGGCGAAATAGTCGAGGAAGAAGAGGGGCTCGGCGCCCTGCACGATGATGTCGTTCACGCACATGGCCACGAGGTCGATGCCGATGGTATCGTGAATGCCTGTATCGATGGCGATCTTCACCTTGGTGCCGACGCCGTCATTGGCGGCCACCAGGATGGGGTCCTTGAAGCCCGCGGCCTTGAGGTCGAAGAGCCCGCCGAACCCGCCGATCTCCGCATCGGCACCCGGCCGGCGCGTGGCGCGCACCAGGGGCTTGATCTGATCGACCATGGCATTGCCCGCGTCGATATCGACGCCCGCTTGGGCATAGGTCAGGCCGTTCGTCTGCTTCTCGGGCTTCTCGGTCGTCATGGCTCACCCCGTGTTGGCTCGGGCAGTAAGGCGAGAGGGGACGCGAGGCAAGGGATTTTGCGACGTGCGAATTGCGCCTCCACCGTCATTCCGGGGCCGCAGGCCGGGAATGACACCCTCCACGTCATCACCGGCCTCGTGCCGGTGATCCCGACCCGAAAAGCGCGGCACCTCACATCATCGGGATGGCCGGGACGAGCCCGGCCATGGCGGCTGAGGAGCTGCCATCTTATCCCCACCCTCAGACGCCGCGATTGAACTCCGCCCCGCAAGCCGTCATCATCACGGCTCGATGACCATTCCGAACATCATCACCATCGGCCGCCTCATCATCGTTCCCATCGTGATCGTCATGATCATGCAACAGCGGTGGAGCACGGCCTTTGTGCTCTTCGTTGTGGCCGGGATCTCGGATGCCATCGACGGGTTCATTGCCCGTAAATTCGACATGCGGAGCGAGTTCGGGGCCTATATCGACCCGATCGCCGACAAGGCGCTGCTGGTCTCGATCTACGTGACGCTGGCCATCGTGGGGGCGATCCCGGGCTGGCTCGCCATCGTGGTCGTGTCACGGGACGTGATGATCGTGGCCGCCGTGCTCCTGTCCTGGGTCATGAGCCGCCCGGTCGAGATCAAGCCGCTTCTCGTGAGCAAGCTGAATACCGCCGCGCAGATTGCCTTCGCGGCCTTTGCGCTCGCCGCCAATGCCTTCGGGGTGGATCTCGCGGGGCTCGAGGAGGTTGCCATGGTGCTGGTCGCCACCTTGACCATAGCCTCCGCCGGGGCCTATCTCGGGGGCTGGCTGCGGCACATGACCACCTGATGGCCAAAAAGATGAGGTATGGGGAACCGATGACGGTCCAACGGCAGATCGGATTTTGGATGGCGGCGCTGGTCGTCGGCGTCCTGCTGCTGTTCGTCCTGCGCGGCATTCTCCTGCCGTTCGTGGCGGGCTTCGCGCTGGCCTACCTGCTCGATCCCCTGGCCGACCGGCTGCAGAAGGTCGGCATCGGACGCCTGGGCGCGAGCCTGCTGATCCTGATCCTGTTCGTCCTGATCTTGATCATCTGCCTGATGATCCTGGTTCCCTTCGCGGCGCAGCAGGTTGCGGCCTTCGTGGAAAGGCTGCCGGGTTATGTGACGAGGCTTCAGGAATTGGGGACCGAGCAGCTAGGCCCGCTGATCCGGAAGCTCGGGCTCGAGGATGCGCTGCCCGCGGCGCCGCCCTCCGTCGGTAACCTCATCAGCCAGGGCATCGCCTGGATCGCCGCCTTCCTGCAAGGGCTGTGGTCCGGCGGGCAGGCCCTGCTCGGCATCTTCTCCCTGTTGGTCGTGACGCCGGTCGTGGCTTTCTACATGCTCATCGACTGGGATCGCATGGTGAAGACCGTGGATTCCTGGATGCCGACGCGCAACCGGGACACGATCCGCGCCATCGCCCGCGACATCGACCGGGCCATCGCGGGCTTCGTCCGGGGCCAGGCCCTGGTGTGCCTCATCCTCGGCACGTTCTATGCGGTGAGCCTGGCGCTGATCGGGCTGAATTTCGGCGCGCTGATCGGCATGACCGCAGGTATCTTGAGCTTCATTCCCTATGTGGGGTCGCTGACCGGCCTCATCCTGTCCGTCGGTGTCGCCATCGTGCAGTTCTGGCCGGACTGGACCATGATCGCGGCGACGCTCGGCATCTTCATCTTCGGTCAGTTCGTCGAGGGCAACATCCTGTCGCCGAAGCTCGTCGGCGAATCCGTCGGCCTGCATCCGGTCTGGCTCATGTTCGCTCTGGTCGCCTTCGGCGCCCTCTTCGGCTTCGTCGGGCTGCTGCTGGCCGTGCCGCTCGCTGCCGCCATAGGCGTCATCGCGCGCTTCGCCCTGCGGCAATACCTGGCGAGCCCCCTCTATCGCGGCACGGAGCCGGTGATCCTGAAACCGAAGGTCGAGCCCGAAAAGGTCGATCTCGATGCCTGAGACGCCCAAGCAGCTCGCCTTCGATCTCCCGCTCGATCCCCGCTTCGGAGCCGAGGATTTCCTCGTCAGCCCGTCGAACGAGCAGGCCTACGGGCTTATCGAGAGCTGGCCCGACTGGCCGGACACGATCCTGCTCCTCGTCGGTCCCCGCGGCAGCGGCAAGAGCCATCTGGCCTCCATCTGGGCGACGAACGCCCGTGCCTGGACCATCGACGCCTCCGGGATCACGCAGGACAAGGTCCCGCATCTCGTCTCGAACGGCGCGCTTGCCATCGAGGACATGGATCGCGGCGAGCGCGACGAGGCAGCCTTGTTCCACCTCCTGAATCTCGCCCGTGAAAGGAAGGCCTCGCTCTTGATCACCTGCGAGACGCCTCCCGACCGCTGGTCCCTGAGGACGCCCGATCTGCTGTCGCGCCTGCGTCTCGCCCCCAGCGTGTCGCTGGAAGCGCCGGACGATGCGCTGCTCAAGGCCGTCCTGGTGAAGCTTTTCGTCGACAGGCAACTCGTGGTCGACACCTCCGTTGTCGACTATATTGCTCTGCGGATCGAACGGTCGCTGGCGAAGGCCTCCGAGCTCGTCGCTCTCCTCGACAGGGAGGCCTTGAGCCGGGGGCGGCGCGTGTCCCGGGCAATCGCGGCGGAGATCCTTGGTGCCGCACAGGAAACGGATGAGAGCGAGTGAAGCCTGACACCGACGCCGCGTTATCGAACCGTCGTGAAACCGTCACGAAGCCCAGAGCAAAACGATCGCCGAAGAAGGAAACGGCGGAGATCGATGTGCGCAGTGCGATTGCCCTGAAAGAGGTGGAGACCGTAAGCGAGGCTCCTTTGCCGAAGGCTCCGCCGGATATCGAGCTCGACGGCGCGGTGCTGCGGAAGTTTCCTCAGCGCTTCATCAATCGGGAGCTGTCCTGGCTGCAGTTCAACCGCCGGGTGTTGGAGGAAGCCTCGAACCGCAACCATCCGCTCCTGGAGCAACTGCGCTTCCTATCGATCTCGGCCGATAACCTCGACGAGTTCTTCATGGTCCGCGTCGCGGGCCTGATCGGCCAGGTGCGCTCGGGCATCGCCACCGCGTCGCAGGACGGGCTCACGCCGCAGGAGCAGCTGGCGAAGATCTCCGTGGCGGTCTCGAATCTCGCCTCGGACCAGCAGCGGCGCTGGCGCGAGTTGCGGGATGCTCTTCTGGAGGAGGGCATCGTCCTCACCGAAGGGGCGGGCCTGACGAAGGCGGAGGCCTCCTGGCTCGAGGATTACTTCCTCAACCACGTCTTCCCGGTGCTGACGCCGCTCGCCATCGATCCGGCGCATCCGTTCCCGTTCATCCCCAATCTCGGTTCCTCCATCGCCCTGAAGCTGGTGCGCCAGAGCGACGGCAAGGTGCTGAACGCGCTGATCCGCCTGCCGTCGCGCGCCGAGCGCTTCATCCGCCTGCCGGACTTTGCGGAAACAGGCGCCACCCGCTTCATCGCGCTGGAACAGATGATCGTGCTCTACACGAGCCGCCTGTTCCCCGGCTACGACGTGCAGGGGCAGGGCGCGTTCCGCGTGATCCGCGATTCCGATATCGAAGTGGAGGAAGAGGCTGAGGATCTGGTGCGCCTTTTCGAGACGGCGCTCAAGCAGCGCCGCCGCGGCAGCGTGATCCGCCTTGAGGTCGAGACGGCGATGCCCGAGGACCTGCGCCTCTTCGTGGCCGAGGAAATGGAAGTGTCCAAGGACGAGGTCTTCGTCGTCGAGGGCATGATGGGCCTGCGGGATCTGTCCCAGCTCGTCGCGCTGGAGCGGCCCGACCTCAAGTTCAAGCCCTACAATCCGCGCTTCCCGGAGCGCATCCGCGAGCACAGCGGCGACTGCTTCGCGGCAATCCGCGAGAAAGACATCATCGTTCACCACCCCTATGAGTCGTTCGATGCCGTCGTGCAGTTCCTGCGTCAGGCCGCGCGCGATCCGAACGTGGTGGCGATCAAGCAGACGCTCTACCGCACCTCGTCCGATTCCCCCATCGTCGCGGCGCTTGCGGAAGCCGCGGAAGCGGGCAAGTCGGTCACCGCTCTCGTGGAGCTGAAGGCGCGCTTCGACGAAGAAGCCAATATCCGCTGGGCGCGCGACCTGGAGCGCGCCGGCGCTCAGGTCGTCTTCGGCTTCATCGAGCTGAAGACGCACGCGAAACTGTCGATGGTGGTGCGCCGCGAAGGCAGCCAGCTCATCACCTATTGCCATGTGGGAACGGGCAACTATCACCCCATCACCGCACGCATCTATACGGACCTGTCCTATTTCACCGCCGATCCGGTGATCGGACGGGACGTGTCGCGCATCTTCAACTTCGTGACCGGCTACGCGGAGCCGGCCGAGCTGGAGCGCATGGCGGTTTCGCCTCTGACCTTGAGAAAGCGCCTGCTCGAACATATCGAGGAAGAGGTGGCCCATGCCAAGGCGGGGCGGCCCGGCGCCATCTGGGGCAAGTGCAATTCGCTCGTCGATGCCGACATCATCGATGCGCTCTACGACGCGAGCGCGGCGGGTGTGCAGGTCGATCTCATCGTGCGCGGCATCTGCTGCCTCAGGCCGGGCATCAAGGGCCTGTCGGAGAACATCCGGGTCAAGTCCATCGTCGGACGCTTCCTGGAGCATACCCGCATCTATGCCTTCGGCAACGGCCAGGGCCTGCCCAACCCGAAGGCGCATGTCTACATCTCGTCCGCCGACCTCATGTCGCGCAATCTCGACCGTCGGGTCGAGGCGCTGATGCCGATCGTCAATACCACGGTGCACCAGCAGGTGCTGGACCAGATCATGCTCGCCAACCTGCTCGACAACGAGCAGAGTTGGACGGTGCTCCCAGACGGCTCGAGTCAGCGGGTGGTGCCGGCCAAGGGCGAGGAACCATTCAATGCTCACAAGTATTTCATGACAAATCCGAGTCTGTCGGGCCGTGGCAAATCCCTCAAGACCTCCAGTCCCAAAGCGCTCGCCAAGCGTGGGCAGCGCTGACATGAAGGCCGTAAGCCACGAGGCTCAGGGACGGCTCAAGATTGGCCGTCCTGTCGCCATCATCGATATCGGCTCGAACTCGGTGCGTCTCGTGGCCTATGAGGGACTGTCCCGCGCCGTCACGCCGATCTACAACGAGAAGGTCCTCTGCGGTCTCGGGCGCCATGTGGCGACCACCGGCCGCCTCGACGACGAGGCCGTGGACCGCGCCCTGCGCGCGCTCGCCCGGTTTCGCGTTCTCTGCGACACGATGCAGGTCTCGGAGGTCTTCGTGCTGGCCACCGCCGCGGCGCGCGATGCCTCCAACGGCCCCGCTTTCCTGGAAGCGGCGGCCAAGGCCTGCGGCCAGCCGATCAGCCTGCTCTCCGGCGCGGAAGAGGCGCGAGCCTCGGCGCTCGGCGTCATTGCCGGTTTCTACGACCCGGACGGCATGGTCGGCGACATGGGCGGCGGCAGCCTGGAGCTCGTCGACGTGCAGGGCTCGCAGGTGGGGCAGGGGATCACCATGCCCCTCGGCGGCCTCGCCCTGCAGGACGTCAGCGGCGGCTCCTTGCGAAAGGCCCAGCGCATCGTGCGCGAAGCGCTCGAACGCGCACCGGAATACCTCGAAAACCTGCACGGACGCACCTTCTATGCGGTCGGCGGCACGTGGCGCGCCCTGGCACGGCTGCATCAGGCGGCGCGGGATTATCCGCTGCACGTCATGCACAGCTACATCATCGATCCCGACGATGGGCTCGACTTCCTGCATCTCGTCGAAGAGGCGGATTCCAAGACCCTGAAGGACATCGAGAGCGTCTCCGAGGCCCGCCGTCCGCTGCTCGCCTATGGCGCCATCGTGCTGGAGGAGATCATCCGTCTCGGCGAGCCGAAGGAGGTCGCCATCTCGGCCTTCGGCGTGCGCGAGGGCATCCTGTTCGACAGGCTCGATCCGCAGACGCGCGAGCGCGATCCGCTGCTCGCTGCCGCCAGCGATCTCAACCTCCTGCGCTCGCGCTCGCCCCGCCACGGGGTGGAGCTGTGCCAGTGGACGGAGGCCTTCATCCGCAGCATCGACCTGCCGGAAACCGAGCACGAGACCCGACTTCGCCGCGCGGCCTGCCTGCTGGCGGATATCGGCTGGCGCGCGCATCCCGATTACCGAGGCGAGCAGAGCCTCAACCTCATCGCCTACGGGGCCTTCGCCGGGCTCGATCATCCGGGCCGCGCTTATCTGGCACTGTCGATCTTCTTCCGGCACGAGGGCCTCTCGCCGGACAAGGTGAGCTCGCGCATCAAGACCCTGGCCGGTCCCCGGCTCATCGAGCGGGCCCGCCTGCTCGCGGCCCTGATGCGCATCGCCTATCCGGTTTCGGTCGCCATGGAAGGCGTGTTGCCGCAGGCGCCTCTCATGGCCCGCGGCAGCCAGGTCGTGCTGCAGCTGCCTTCTCATATGGGACCGCTCGCCAACGAACGCCTGACCGGCCGCCTTCGCGCCCTGGGCAAGCTCCTCAACATGGATCCAGTGGTCGAGATCCAGTGAGGCGCGACGATCGGTTGCAGAAAACCTTATCGGCTCCGGCGGCGTCCGCTATTAAGGGTTTACAGGACAAGGGACTTCAATACTTTGTCTGCCTTAGTGGGTAAGAAGCTTAGCCTTTGGGGACATCCATGGAATTGATAGACCTCACAGCCGTTCGCAATGCGGAGCGGTCCAGCGAGCCGTATGATTACGTTCTCGCTTCGAACCTTCTGAAGCAGGACAAGATCGACGAACTGCGGCGGGACTTTCCCGCCATCGACAAGCCCGGCTACCTGACCGTGGACGAGGTCGCGCTTCATGGCCGCTTCAAGCAGCTCATCGAAGAGCTCGAGGGTCCGGAGCTGTCCGAGGAGCTGTCCAAGAAGTTCGGCCTGGATCTGCACCAGTATCCGCGCCTGACCACCATCATGAAGAAGTCGCAGCCGAAATATGGCGCCATCCACACGGACGGCCCGTCCAAGGTCATGACCATGCTGGTCTACATGAACGACGAGTGGCAGCAGGACGAGGGCGGACGCCTGCGCGTTCTCTACGACCAGAAGAACTACGATCGCTACAAGCTCGAAGTGCCGCCGGTCATGGGCACCATGTTCGCCTTCCTGCGCTCCGACAATTCCTGGCACGGCCATCTGCCCTTCGTCGGCGAGCGCCGCGTGGTCCAGATCGCCTGGGTGAAGAGCCAGGCCGACGTGGACCGCAAGAAGAAGCACAACAAGCTGGCCCAGGTCTTCAAGGGCATCTTCGGGCGGTAGGATCGTCTCCAACTGCGTTACGTCATCACCGGCCTCGTGCCGGTGATCTCGTTTCGAGAGGCGATGCCTGGTTGATCGGGATGGCCGGGACGAGCCCAGCCATGACGTCGTGGGTGTCATCCCCGGCGAGCCGTGGGCGAGGAAGGGGATCCATAGCCGCTGAGCCTGATCGTGGATTCCCTTCCCCTCCGCTGCACTCCGGCCGGGAATGACAACCACTGTCTCCATCGCGCTCACCTCATCATCGCCGACCTTGTGCCGGTGATTGCGATCTACGAGGCTTGACGCTCTTCCCATCACGATGGATGAAACGAGGCTCACTGTGATGTAAAATGGCTTCGCAGCTTAAGTCGCCGAGATCGCCCTGATCTTCACCCGGCCGCGCTCCAGCACCAGCCCAAGGTCGCCGTTCTTCAGCGCGATGGCTTTCTCGCCGAACAGCTTGCGCCGCCAGCCGTGCAGGGAGGGCACGTCGGCATCGTCGCTTTCGGCGATGGCTTCCAGCTCCTCGACGGTGGCGATGATCTTGGGCGCGACGCCCTCCTGCTCGGCCACGGCCTTGAGCAGAACCTTCAGAAGGTCGACGACGGAGCCGGTGTTGGAGCGGCCGCGGCTGCGCTCGGGCATGGGGATCGTCGCGGGATCGCGGGCGAGCGCACGCTCCACCGCTTCGAGGATCTCGCCGCCGGTGCGGGAGCGCTCGAAGCCGTTGGGAATCGTGCGCAGTCTTCCTAAGGCCTCAACGCTGCGTGGGGCGGAGGTCGCGATATCGATCACCGCATCGTCCTTGAGGATGCGGCCGCGGGGCACGTCGCGGGCCTGCGCCTCGCGCTCGCGCCAGGCGGCGACCTCCATGAGCACGGCGATCTCGCGCGGCTTGCGCAGGCGGCCGGCCAGCCGACGCCAGGCATTGTTCGGATCGGCTTGGTATGTCTCGGGCGAGGTGAGGATCGCCATCTCCTCGGCGAGCCATTCGAGGCGGCCGTTGTTCTGCAGCTGGGCCAGCAGCGCCTCGTAGACCTTCACCAGATGGGTGACGTCGGAGAGGGCATAGGTGAGCTGCGCATCCGTGAGGGGGCGGCGCGACCAGTCGGTGAAGCGGGAGGACTTGTCGATCTTGGCCTTGGCGAGATCGTTGCTGAGCTGCTCGTAGGAGACCGAGTCCCCATAGCCGCACACCATGGCGGCGACCTGGGTGTCGAAAAGGGGCTCGGGCACGATGCCGCCGAGATTCCAGACGATCTCCAGGTCCTGCCGGGCCGAATGGAAGACCTTGACCACATTCTTGTCGGCCATCAGCGCCATGAACGGCTCGAGGCTGATCCCTTCGGCCAGGGGATCGACCAGATAGGCTTCCCCAGGGTCGGAGCTCGCCATCTGGATCAGGCAGAGCTTCGGGTAATAGGTGGTCTCGCGCAGGAACTCCGTATCGACTGTCACGAACGGATGCTGGCTGAGACGATCACAGGCGGCGGCCAGGGCGTCGGTGGAGGAGATCAGGTCCATGAAGCGTTCATAACCCATCGGGAAAGGCCCCGCGAGTCCGCCGTCGCCTTATCGTTCGATTGTCGGAGGATAAGGTAAAACCCGACCGAACGAATTATGCAGGCGGAGCATCGTTGTTTCGTATCGATGAGGGCCGAGTCGGGGTCGCTGCCGATCTTTCCGTTCGGACGCGGGCGGTCCTCTCGGGCATGCCCTTTCGGCTCTTCATGCCCGGTTGAGGCTCGTCGTGCCGAGCGACTGCCGGGCCGCCTCGGCGAAGGTGAGGGCATCGCCGTCCATGGGCGGGGAGACGCGGCCGTCGCGCAGGACCACGATCCGGTCCGCCGCGCGGATCGTGTCCGGGCGGTGGGCGATGACGATGCGGGTGATCTTCAGCTGTGCCAGCGCCCGGTTGACCTCGCGTTCCTTGTCGAGGTCGAGGTTCGAGGTGCCCTCGTCCATGAAGAGGATGCGCGGGCGGCGGTAGAGCGCGCGCGCGAGCAGCACCCGCTGCCGCTGACCGCCGGAGAGGGTCGTGCCCATGTCGCCGATGAGCGTGTTGTAGTTCATGGGCATGGCCATGATCTCATCGTCGATCCCGGCGACCTGAGCGCAGGCGCGCATCCAGTCGAGATCGAGGCTCGCGTCGAAGAAGCAGATGTTTTCCGCGATGCTGCCCGACAGAAGCTGATCGTCCTGCATCACCACGCCGATCTGCGAGCGGAACGAGTGGCGCCCGAAATGCTCCATGGGGATGCCGTCGATGAGCACCTTTCCCTCAATCGGCTTGAAGAGCCCGAGCATGATCTTGAGAAGCGTCGTCTTGCCGCCGCCGGAGGGGCCGGTGATGGCGACGAACTCGCCCGCCCCGACCGTCAGATCCGCGCCGGCGAGAACCTCCGGCTCCGCGTCGGCATAGCGGAAGCTGACGCCTTCGAGCGCCACCGCGCCGGCGACCTGCCGCGTCACGAGGCTCTCCCCATGCCGGTCCTGCTCGCGCTCGGCGAGCGCGATGTCGGACAGCCGGTCGAGATGGAGATCGAGCATGCGGTATTGAATGCCGGTCTCGATCAGGTTGGTGGCTTTCCCGAGGAACTGCTCCTTGTAGGCCATGAAGGCGTAGAGCATGCCGATGGTAAGCTCGTTCGCCATGATGGCTCTCGCGCCGAGATAGATCACGAGCACGTTCTCGATGCCGTAGATCAGGTCGTTCGCCGTCTTGAACCCGATGGTGAAGCGGCCCTGCCGGATGCCGCGGCTGATCGCATCCGCATGGCGGTTCTGCCACAAGGCCTCCCGGTCGGCCTCGCGCCCGAAGATCTTGATGCTCTGAATCGCCCGGGCGGTCTCGATGAAGGTGGTCTGCTCCCTGGCGGTGGCCTCGATCATGTCTTCCTGCCGCTGGCGCAGCGCCCGGTAGAGAGCAAAGCGCAGAAGCGCGTAGAGGACGAGCGCCGCAACGACGATGCCCGAGAGTCTCGGGCTGTAGATGAGGATCATCGCAAGGGTAAGCGTCGCCATCACCCCGTCGACGAAGGCGGCGACGAGCCCTTCGGAGATCAGCCGCTGGATCGGCTCCGCCGAGCGGAAGCGCGAGACGAGATCGCCGATATGGCGCTTCTCGAACCAGCTCAGGGGAAGCCGCACGAGATGATGGAACAGATTGGCTCCCATCTGGAAATTGAGCGCGCCGCCCAGAAACAGCAGCACGTGTGAGCGCAGCCATTCGGCACCGACCTGGATGAGGGTGAGGAGCCCGAAGCCGAGGGCCAAGGCGGTCAAGAGTCCCTGGTCCCCCTTCATCACCGCCTCGTCGACGGCAAGCTGCATGTAGAAAGGTGCGGCGAGCACCACGAGCTGCAGCACCGCCGACAGGACGAGCGCCTGCGCGAGCGCGCGCTTGATTCCAGGCATCCGGCCCCAGAGCGCCGTGAGGCTCAACCGGGAGGTTTCCTTCCTCCGCTCGAACGCGCTCGTCGGGGTCAGCTCCAGGGCGATGCCGGTGAAATGATGGCCGACCTCGTCGAGCGTCAGGGTCCGGATGCCGAATGCCGGGTCGTGGATCGTGACCTTGCGGGTGCCGACGTGTTTCAGCACCACGAAGTGGTTCATGTCCCAGTGCAGGATGCAGGGCAGCTTGATTTGGCCGAGCTGCTCGGGCTCGAGCCGCAAGCCGCGCCCGGTCATGCCGAGGCGCTGGCCCATGACGAGCACGTCCTTGAGCGTCACGCCCTTCAGCGAGATCGAGAACAGGCGGCGCAGGGCCGCGAGGTCCACTTCGCGCCCGTGATAGGTCGCGATCATGGCGAGGCAGGCGAGGCCGCATTCGGCGGCTTCCGCCTGGATGATCGCCGGCAGGCGCGGCGTATCGAAATAGTCCAGATGGGCGAAAAGCTTCACATCCGCCCCCTGACGCTGATGAGCGGCTCGAACAGCCACGCGACGAGGGAGCGCCCCTCCAGCACGATGTCGGCCTTGAGGGTCATGTCGGGCTGGAGTGGCGCGGCCCTTCCGAAGGCGTCGATGTCCTGCCGGTCGAGACGCACGGTGACCCGATAGGCCGCCTCGGTGAGGGCGACCTTGCCGAGAACGTCGTTGGGCGAGAGCACGGCCTGCGACACGGTTGCGACGCTGCCGCCGAGTGTGCCGAAGCGCTGATAGGGAAAGGCATCGACCATCAGCCGCACGCGCTGCCCCGGCTCGACGAAGCCGATGGCGCGGCTCGGCACGAACAATTCCGCGAAGAGGCTCGCGCCGTCGGGGAGAAGCGCGAGGAGAGGCTTGTTGGGATCGACGATCTGGCCGGGAGCGGCCTGGAGGGACGTGACGCGTCCGGCGATCGGGGCCGTCATCACCTGCGCCCGCTGGCCCATTGCCTCCGCCCTCTGTCGCTCCCGATCGGCAAGGTTGAGGCGCAGCTGCGATAGCCGCTCGATCTGCTGTACGGGCAGCTGCTCGCGCTGCAGCTGCGTCTGGCCCAGCTCCTTTTCGGCCTTTGCCAGCTCACGGTCGATCTCGGCCAGCGATTGCCGGCGGGCGAGCAGCGCCTCGTCCTGGTCCTGCTGGGCCGCGCGGGTGGTGTGTCCCTGTTCGGCAAGGCGGGCGATGGTGTTGCGCCGCTCTTCGGTGACCTGGATGCGTTCGGCCATGAGCTTGCGCTGGACGGTGAGCGCCTCCCGCTCCGCCGTCACTGCGGCAATGGCTGCCTCCAGGCGGCGGATCTCGTTTTGCGTGCGGGCGGGATCCGCCGCGATCTGCTCTTTCAACACATCGACCTGGGTCGCCAGCGAGGAGAGAATCGCGCCATCGAGAGTTCCGCCAGCCTCAAGACGCTGCCGGGAGGCGATTGTGAAGAGAGGCTGGTCCGCCGTCACCCGGTCGCCTTCCTGCACCATCAGCGCGGTGACGACGCCACTGCGCGTGGGGGACACGCGCACCGCGCCGCCAGCCATCGCGAGTGCTCCGCTGGCGGTTTCCTTCCGGGCGTATTCGGCCGTGCCGAGGAAGAGGACGACGATGGCGGAGCAGGTGGCGACGAAGCCGCCGAGGAGGTGCCAGGAGAGGGGTGCGACCGGAAGCGACACGGACGAACGTTCGCCCGTGGCCGCCGCCATGGCCTCTGGCCGGAACAAGGATTGCTGAGCCACCCCCAAACCCTCAAGGCAACAGAATTACGACACTATGTTGCAGAAAGAGCGAGGCGGCACAAGGAAAAGGGGAGGCGACGACCGGCGATTCCGCCGGAGAGGTCAAGGAGATTGGCGCTGATTACGCACGGGTCTGGGCGCGCGCAAGGTACTTGCGCCGCGCCTTGGCCTGCTGCTCGGCGCGCTTCATGAGCCAGTCGAGGATGTTGTGCTCGACCTCGAGGCCCGTCTCCGCATCTTCCAGACGCTGGATCCGATCGACCCGGAAGCCGCGATAGCCGTCCTCGGTCAGGATATCGATGCCGCCGAGCAGCATCTTGCCCGGACCCACCTTCAGCTCGCGCGCCAGCACCCAGCGCCGGCTCGCGTTGCCGACCTGGTCGACGTAGTCGAGCTCCAGCGCGCCCTCCAGCGGATAGACGTGCCAATTGCCCTCGATCCGCTCCTCGACGGGGGCGTTCCGGGCCGGCCTCAACAGGGATGTTGCAAGGGTGCTAACCATAAGGAGAATATGGGAATTCACCCTTTGTTCTGCAAGGATTTCGGATGCCTGAAAGGCGAAAAAATCGTTGGAAAATATAGGAAAAAGGCGTCCGGTGACGAGAGATCCGCCCTCACGAGCATGTCGAGGAAAGTCTTGCGGGGCGCCTGGGGCTCATACGCGAGAAAGGGCATCACCATCAAGCGTGCAAACAGCCGCGGAATAAGCACCCACGCGGGGGAACGGCATGTGCTACGCTCGGACGCTCAGAACCCTCCCAGCGAGCAGACCCATGCGCATCCTCACAGCCGTCTCCATCCTTGCACTCGCTTTCGCGTCCCAGGTTGCTCAAGCTCAGGCGCCGTTGGCGAGGGACAGAGCTCCACAAGCGCCGGCAGAAAAGGCAATCAGCCCTGAGGAGAGTGCCGCCAAGATCGATGCGATACGGCAGAAGGCCGAAGCCCTGGAGCGCTCGCGGGACGAGAAGCTGAAGAGGACCACGAAAAGCATCTGTATCGGCTGCTGATCGCTCCTGACCGGTCCATCGAGCAGGAACGAGCCGGTAGGCTGGGGCTGTTGAGGCAGGTCGCGTTGGGCGGACACTGGCGAGAGCAAGCTACGAAGGATTAATCCCGGCGATCCCATTGATAAGCATCTCCCCACAGGACAGAATTCCGATATTGTCGATGCGGGTGATGCCATGCAGACCCTTTCTATCGTTTCCCTCTTCGTTGGCGTGGCCCTCACAACGTTCGTGTTGCTTGTCGGGTTGACTGATCTTGCAAGCCCATCGGTCGGCCTGACCATCCACTAGGTCTCCCTCGACCGGTACGTCGAGGAGGAGCTTGCAAAGTGGCTGGGGCTTCTTCGAGCTTGATGCAGCGATATGAGGGCCGCTGAAGCCGGGCGATGCCGTCCTGTGGCTTCGAGTATCGCCGTCGCCAATCCGGTGACGTGAATCGCAGCTCTGGCTACGGGCGCCGCGCTCATCCGCATCGGGATCACCGGCACGCGGCCGGTGCCGACGACGGGCAGGCATGTTCCTTTTTTGTTCTTGACAATTGTCCTAACCTTGGCTATGGATGGGAGGTCCGGTCTCACGAGGGACGCGCCCGAGGCGTCGGTGACGGAGACCGGATACGGTTCTGACAGGGCGGGGGAGTCGCACCCTCCGGCGGTCAGGGTCCTGAGCGGAGGCGGCGCGACGATCGACCTGTTCGGGCAGGCGGTGGCCGCCCCCTCCCAAGCCTCGCCGGCACCGGTGTAATCTCCGGGGCCGCGCAATCAAGCGCCGTAAAGCGCCTCTGAGGGTGTCGTCCCTGAGGCGGGGAGTGCGGGGCTCAGGATGAAAAAAGCCGTGCGCGGGAGGCGGGTTGAGCTTCCCATCCGGGCGGATCTCCCGTCCCGAACCCCTTCGCGCTCCGCTGGAGCGGCGAAGCACACCTCAGTCCCGCGCTTCCCTCGATCTCCGAGACAAGCCAGGACCGGCCGGAAGCCGCCAGCCCCACCAGGGGAGGGAGCGTCCTCACGCGCCCCGATTTCGTCCTTCCGCCTTGACTTCCCCTTGCTCCCATGGATGTTGCGCGTAAACCGAACCAGCAGGCTTTTTAAATGTCCGCCTCCATGCACCGTTACCGTTCTCACACTTGCGGCGCGCTCCGCGAATCCGATGTCGGCCAGGTCGCCCGCCTCTCCGGCTGGTGCCACCGCATCCGCGACCATGGCGGCGTGCTGTTCATCGACCTGCGCGACCATTACGGCATGACGCAATGCGTGATCGATCCGGATTCGCCGGCCTTCAAGCAGGCCGAAGCCGCACGGTCGGAATGGGTGATCCGGGTCGACGGCAAGGTGCGCAAGCGCCCGGCCGGCACCGAGAACCCGGAGCTGCCGACCGGCACGGTCGAGGTCTACATCACCGACATCGAGGTGCTGGGTCCGGCGGCCGAGCTGCCGATGCCGGTCTTCGGCGACCAGGAGTATCCGGAGGAGACCCGTCTCACCTACCGGTATCTCGATCTGCGCCGCGAGAAGCTGCACAACAACATCATGAAGCGCGGCGCCATCATCAATTCGCTGCGCAGCCGGATGCAGACCAGCGGATTCTTCGAGTTTACGACGCCGATCCTCACAGCCTCCTCGCCGGAGGGCGCGCGCGACTTCCTCGTGCCGTCGCGCATCCATCCCGGCAAGTTCTACGCGCTGCCGCAGGCGCCGCAGCAGTTCAAGCAGCTGATCATGATCTCCGGCTTCGACCGGTACTTCCAGATGGCCCCCTGCTTCCGCGACGAGGATCCGCGCGCCGACCGCCTGCCGGGCGAGTTCTACCAGCTCGACGTTGAGATGAGCTTCGTCACCCAGGAAGACGTGTTCCAGACCATGGAGCCGGTGATCCGCGACACCTTCAAGGACTTCGCGGACGGCAAGCCGGTGACGGACGTTTTCCCGCGCATCCCGTACTTCGAGTCGATGCTGAAATACGGCTCCGACAAGCCGGATCTTCGCAACCCGCTCGTCATCGCCGACGTGTCGGAGGTGTTCACCCGCGAGGACGTGACCTTCAACGCGTTCAAGAACGTGATCAAGTCCGGCGGCGTGGTGCGCGCCATTCCGGCGACGGGCGCCGCCTCGCAGCCGCGCTCCTTCTTCGACAAGCTCAACGACTGGGCCCGCACGGAAGGCGCGCCCGGCCTCGGCTACATCGTGTTCGAGGAAGAGGGCGGCCAGATCCTCGGCAAAGGCCCGATCGCCAAGTTCATTCCGGAAGCCGCGCAGGCCGTCATCCGCGAGAAGGCCGGCATCAAGGCGGGCGACGCGGTGTTCTTCTCGGCCGGCGCCGAAGACAAGGCGGCGTCCCTCGCTGGCAAGGCGCGGACCCGCATCGGCGAGGAGCTCGGCCTCATCGACAAGGACCGGTTCGAGTTCTGCTGGATCGTCGACTTCCCGCAATACGAGTGGAACGAGGACGAGAAGAAGATCGACTTCTCGCACAACCCATTCTCCATGGCCAACATGGACCACGACTCGTTCATGGCGCTCGACCCGTCGGACAAGGACACGATCCTCAAGATCACGGCCTTCCAATACGACATGGTCTGCAACGGCTACGAGATGGCCTCAGGCTCGATCCGCAACCACCGTCCCGACCGGATGGTGAAGGCCTTCGAGATCGCCGGCTACGGCGAGAAGGAGGTCATGGAGCGGTTCGGCGGCATGTATCGCGCGTTCCAGTACGGCGCGCCGCCGCACGGCGGCATGGCGGCCGGCGTGGACCGCATCGTGATGCTGCTGTGCGGCGCGCATAACCTGCGCGAGATCACGCTGTTCCCGATGAACCAGAAGGCGGAAGACCTCCTGCTCGGCGCGCCCTCCGAGGCGACGCCGAAGCAGCTGCGCGAGCTGCACATCCGGACGAACCTGCCGGAGAAATGAGAAGCAGCGACGTCACCGCCATCGTCGTGACCTTCGACAGCGCCCATGCGCTGCCGGAGTGTCTCGGCGCGCTGGCGGCGGACGGAGTCCCGGCGCTGGTGGTCGACAATGCCTCGACGGACGACACGGTGGCCGTCGCCGTAGGGCAGGGCGCGCGTGTCATCCGCAACGCCCGCAACGAGGGCTACGGCCGCGCCAACAACATCGGCGCGCGGGCGGCGGAGAGCGAATTCATCCTCATCGTCAATCCCGATTGCATCGTCGACAAGGGCGCGGTCGCAGCCCTCGTCGATGCGGCGCGGCGCTATCCGGACGCGGCGTTTTTCGCGCCGCGGATCGTCGAGCCGAGCGGGCGCGTGTTCTACCAGCCGCGCTCGCTGCTCGCGACCTCTCTCACCAATCCCGGCGGCAAGCTCGTGCTGCCCGAGGGCGAGGCCTGCGCGCCGTTCTTTTCGGGCGCCTGCTTTCTCATGCGCCGCGACGTGTTCCTGAAACTCGGCGGCTTCGACGAGAACATTTTTCTGTTCTACGAGGACGACGATCTCTGTCGCCGCGTGGCGGATTCCGGCTCCGCGCTGATCTACGTGCCGCACGCCGTGGTGCGGCACGGACGTGGGCAGTCGAGTGGCGAAAAGCCCGGCCGCATCTTCGCCTCCCGCTGGCATCAGGCCTGGTCGCGCGCCTATGTGAGCCGCAAATACGGGTTGCCGAACCCAGCGCCCGGCATGTTCGCGATCAATGGGTTGAAGGCGCTGGGTGCGAGGCTGACGTTCCGGCGCAAGCTCGTCGAACGCTATGGCGGTTCTGCGGCCGGAGCTTGGGCGGCCATGAGGGGCAGGAAGGCATTTTGAGCTCCTGCTACATCTCCTCCCAAGTCATGGCCGGCCTTGTGCCGGCCATCCCGATGATTTGAAGCGCCGCACTTTTCCGATAGGGATCACCGGCACAAGGCCGGTGATGACGAGAGAGATGGGGTTTCACGAACACTGCGTCCGCAGCACCTTTACGGCCGCGATCAGCTCCCGGATCCGGTCGCTCTGCAAGAGCGGGATGAGGGTCGCGATCTTTTCGCGCGGCAGGTCCCACCATTTCGCATCGAGCAGGGCTGCGATCGTCTCCTCGTCGAAGCGGAAGCGGATGACCTTGGCCGGGTTGCCGCCGACGATGGCGTAGGCCGGCACGTCCTTGGTCACGATGGCATGGGCCGCGACCACGGCGCCATGCCCCACGGTCACACCTGACATGACGATGGCGCCGGAGCCGAGCCAGACATCGTGACCGATGGTCACGTCGCCGCGGGAGGTGTGATAATCCTCGCTTCGAGGCGCCGCGGGCCAGAGTTCCCGGAAGGCCGAGAACGGATAGGTGGTGCCCCAGTCGGTGCGATGGTTGCCGCCGAGCAGGATCTCGACCTTGTCGGCGATCGAGCCGTAGCGGCCGATGGTGAGCTTCCGGCCCGACTCGGGGAAGCGCACCTTAGGCTTGCCGTAGGTGAACTCGCCGATCTCGTAGCCGTAGCGCCCGGCCATGCCGGCCAAGTGCACGCGGGTCTGGTTGTGCGGGTTGCGCCAGTTCTTCAAACGGTGCCGGAGCTTCATCGTCTGGCTCCATAGACCAGAGAAGAACGTTGACGGCAGGGGGGCAGCGCGCGCACAAGGGCCTCCGAAGCGGTTTGGTCAGTGCAAGGAGCGTCGGGGATGGGAGACAACATCTCGCAGGATCTGAAATCGGGAGCGATGTTCTACCATCAGTATCCGCGCCCCGGAAAGCTCGAGATCCAGCCGACGAAGCCCCTCGGCAACCAGCGCGATTTGGCGCTGGCCTATTCCCCCGGCGTGGCCGCCCCCTGCGAGGCAATCGCCGCCAACCCGGCCGAGGCCGCCAATCTCACCTCCCGCCAGAACCTGGTCGCCGTGATTTCCAACGGCACGGCCGTGCTGGGACTCGGGGATATCGGCCCGCTCGCCTCCAAGCCCGTGATGGAGGGCAAGGCGGTCCTGTTCAAGAAATTCTCCGGCATCGACGTGTTCGACATCGAGGTGGCCGAGAACAACGTGGACAAGCTGGTCGAGGTGATCGCGGCGCTGGAGCCCACCTTCGGCGGCATCAACCTCGAGGACATCAAGGCGCCGGAATGCTTCGAGGTCGAGGAGCGATTGAAGGCCCGCATGGGCATCCCGGTCTTCCACGACGACCAGCACGGCACCGCGATCATCGTGGGTGCCGCGGTGATGAACGCCCTGGAGCTTGCCGGCAAGCGCATCGAGGACGTGAAGATCGTCACCTCGGGCGCCGGTGCCGCGGCGCTCGCCTGCCTCAATCTCCTCGTGTCGCTCGGCGCCAAGCGCGAGAACATCTGGGTCACGGATATCAAGGGCGTAGTCCATGAGGGCCGCAACGAGCTCATGGACCGTTGGAAGTCCGCCTATGCGCAGGACACGGATGCGCGCACGCTCGCCGACGTGATCCCCAATGCGGACGTGTTTCTCGGCCTCTCGGCCGGCGGCGTCCTCAAGCCGGAGCTGCTCGCCCAGATGGCGCCGCGCCCGCTGATCATGGCGCTCGCCAATCCCTATCCGGAGATCATGCCGGAGGAGGCGGAGGCCGCGCGACCCGACGCGATGATCTGCACCGGGCGCTCGGACTATCCGAACCAAGTCAACAACGTCCTGTGCTTCCCCTACATCTTCCGCGGCGCGCTCGATGTCGGTGCGACGACGATCAACGAGGAGATGAAGGCGGCCGCCGTGAAGGCCATCGCAGGCCTTGCCCGCGAAGCTCCGTCCGAGGTGGTGGCGCGCGCCTATGGCGGCGAGGCGCATCCCTTCGGCCGCAAGTCCCTGATCCCGAGCCCCTTCGATCCGCGCCTCATCCTGCGCATCGCGTCGGCGGTGGCCAAGGCCGCCATGGATTCCGGCGTCGCGACGCGGCCGCTGGCGGATCTGGACGCCTATGCGGAATCGCTCGGCCGCTTCGTGTTCCGCTCCGGCTTCATCATGAAGCCGCTGTTCTCACAGGCGAAGGCCGACCCGAAGCGCGTGATCTATGCCGAGGGCGAGGACGAACGCGTGCTGCGCGCCGTGCAGGTCATCGTCGAGGAGGGCATCGCCAAGCCGATCCTGATCGGGCGTCCCAACGTGGTCGAAACGCGCATGAAGCGGTTCGGCCTGTCCATGGAGATCGGACGCCATTTCGAGCTGGTGAACCCGGAAGACGATCCGCGCTACCGCGATTACGTCGCGTCCTATGTGGAGGCGGCAGGCCGCAAGGGCATCACGCCGGATGCGGCCAAGACCCTGGTGCGCACCAACTCCACCGTCATCGGCGCGCTCGCGGTGAGGCGAGGGGATGCGGATGCGCTGATCTGTGGCCTGGAAGGCCGCTTCCAGTCCCGCGTCAAGCACATCAAGGACATCATCGGGCTCGCTCCCGGCGTGCATGAGATGGCGGCTCTGTCGCTGGTCATCACGTCGAAGGGCGCCTACTTCCTCGCCGACACCCACGTGCAGGTCGATCCGACGGCGGAACAGATCGCCGACATGACGATCGCCTGCGCCAGCCACGTGCGCCGCTTCGGCATGAAACCCAAGATCGCTCTGCTGTCCCATGCCGATTTCGGCGCTGCCGATACGCGCTCGTCCCTGAAGATGCGCGAGGCCCTGGCCTGCATCAACGAGCGCGCGCCGGACCTCGAAGTCGACGGTGAGATGCAGGCCGATGCGGCCCTGTCCCAGATGATCCGCGACAGGGTGAACCCCGCCTCGCGCCTGAAGGGCGAGGCGAACGTGCTGATCATGCCGAACCTGGATGCCGCCAACATCGCGTTTCAGTTCACCAAGGTCCTGGCGGATTCGCTCCCCGTTGGCCCGATCCTCATCGGCCCGGCAAAACCCGCACATATCCTGACCCCGTCCGTGACGGCGCGCGGCATCGTCAACCTGACGGCGATTGCGGTCGTGGAGGCGCAGGCGGCGGAAGAGGATCAGCCGACGCTGATCTGAAGGGCGGCGACGACACAGCAGCCTTCACAGGCTGCCGCACCGTTCCCCGTTCATGGCCGGGCCTGTCCCGGCCATCCCGATTATGAAAAAGCACGGCGCCTTTCGAGACGAGATCACCGGCACAAGGCCGGTGATGACGGCGGAGAGGAACGGCCGGTAGGCTTCGAGATGCTGTGCGAACGGGCAGCCGTCACTCGGCCGTCGCGCTGACGTTCAGCTTGTCGAGGATGGCTTTGGGATCGGGCAGCACGACCGCTTCCGCGATGCCGAGGCCCGACGGATCCTTGGGCGTCGCGTTGACCGTGAGCCTGCTGGGCTTGGCGATGAAGCGGGCGATGGCCTGGCTTAGGGTCCGAGCCTGCTCGGAACTGCCGATCATCGCCGGCACCACGAAGGCCGCGGCCGCGGCATAGGTGCGACGCAGCGATTCCGGCGTCGTCTTCTGCTCCTTGGCGGACTTGGCCATGTAGCGCTCGAACAGGCCCTTGTTCTCGACCGTGAGGTCGAGCGCCTTCGCCCTGGCTCCCACCAATGCAACGGTCGCAATCGCCGTATCGGCGTTGAAGAGGTCCTTGCCGACATTGCCGATGCGGCCCGTCAGGCCGATGGTGCCCATGTCCAGACCCTGGAACGAGACCTCGTTGAGAGCGATTTCGCTCGTGGCCTCGTTCCAGGTGGCCGCGGCCAGGAGGGATACGTCGACGTTCTTGTAGCCGAGTGCCACAAGCTCCTTGATGCCGTCGTCGGTGCTGTTCGAAGGCAGCGCCATCGTCAGGTTCTGAAGGCCGATCCGGATATTGGTCGGAATGGCGTTCACGGGCTTGTCGGCGGTCAGCTCGAAGCCCTTCAGTCCGGCCTGGATCTTGACCTTCTTGCCTTCGTCGTCACTGGACCCGTCGATGGAGAATCCCGACAGGCGCAGCGTACCCAGGGTCGGGACGAGGCTCCGCACGACCGCTGGGTCGATGTCGTCGAAAGACTTCCCCTGAAGCGTTCTCAGGCCGTCGATCGTCTGGCGGAACGAGAAGCCTGTCAGGCTGAACCCGTCGATCTTGACGCGATTGTCCTTGTCGGAGAACTCGAAGCCTTCCCATCTCACATCGGCGGGCTGAGCGTCCGTGCCACCCGTGTAGGCAATTCGGTTGATCCGCGTCAGACCGGAGCCATCCTTGCCTTTTGCAGTCGCCTCGATGCCGGAAGCTTCCATGAAGCCGATCTGGAATGCGTCGAGGAAATCGGCGATGGCGGAAAGGAGACGCGCCTGATCCTCGGAGGAGTGATCCTGACGGTACGCCATCTCGGTGAAGATGCCGATGGAACCGTGCCAGGAGTCCTTCGTCGGCCGTCCCTGGAAGTCCCTGCCGCCGAACCGGGCGATCTTGAAGGCAACGCCCGTCTCGTTGTCGGCAAATTCCATGTTGTCGATGGCGAAGGCCCCATAGACTCTGATGAACGGAGCCGAGGTGCTGTCGGCCTTCGTCTCGTAGAGACGCGCGAGAGCGGGCAGATCGAGCTCGCTCATGCTCGTGCGGCCGGTACTGATCAGCACGTTGTTCTTGGCGCCGCTCGTTTCCGTCGCGCTCGTCTCGATCAGAGCCGAGGCGATCCGGCCCTGGGAGATATCGCTGAGAGTGGCATTCCGATAGGTCGTCGTCTGCGTCTGCTTGCCGACGGTCTGCTTCACCCGCGCTTCGGGAATCGTGATCTGCTTCACGGTGATGCGCTTCAGGCGGCTTTCCATCGCCTCCGTGGAGGTCGAGGAAAACAGCGCCTCGATATCGGCCCGCGATGAGGAGGTTCCTGAAAACTCGATCCGCTTCGCCTCATAGGTCGTGGACCCGAAGGTGAAGCTCACATTGTCCAGGCTGAAGCTGTCGGCGGATTGTGCGAAGGCGGCGCTCCAGAGCGGCGCCCTGACCGCTCCGATGGTGATGCGCTGGCTGCCGTTGTCGATGACGAGGTCACGGAGAACCGCAGGCTCGAACTGCAAGGCCGCGGAGCCGGCCACCAAGGCGAGTGCGCAGATCCCTGCGCGGTTACGAAGTCCCATGTGATCCCCCAAGCCGGCGAATCCAGCGCCGGCCAACCCTGAATGAAAGTGCTAGCGCATCGAATAGGACGTTACATGACGGTTTTACAACGAGAACGAGGTGCCGCAGCCGCAGGAGGCGGTGGCATGCGGATTCTCGATCTTGAAGGACTGGCCGATCAGGTCGTCCACGAAATCGATGACGGAACCGTCCATGTACTGGATCGAGACCTCGTCCACCACCACGGTGGCCCCGTCCTTTTCGATCACGAGATCGTCGTTCTGCCGGGTCCGGTCCACGTCGAAGGCATATTGGAACCCCGAACAGCCGCCTCCGTTGACGCTGATTCTCAGGTGGGAGCCTGCCGGCTCTGCAGCCATGATCTCGTTGATGCGGCGGGCGGCGCGGTCAGTCAGAGTGATACCGGTCATGGGCACTTCCAGTCCTTAGGAGGACGTAATTCTTGCATAAGATGTTATGAGCAAGGTAAGTGCGCGCTGACAAGGCTTCAACCCGGGGATGATTGTGCGGCCCTTTGGCGAGAGATGGAGAGCCCCTTACGCCTGCGACCCTCATGGGAGCCGCGGTCGGCTGTTCCCCGAGGCAGTCTCGCCCACCCGCAGCGAGTTCCAGCGTGACCGGGACCGGATCATCCATTCCTCGGCCTTCCGCCGGCTCAAGCACAAGACGCAGGTTTTCGTCTATCACGAGGGCGACCATTTCCGGACCCGGCTGACCCATACCATCGAGGTGAGCCAGATCGCCCGGGCGCTCGCCCGCTCTCTCGGGCTCGACGAGGACCTCGCCGAGGCGCTGGCGCTCTCCCATGACCTTGGCCACACCCCGTTCGGCCATACGGGCGAGGATACGCTCGACGAGTGCATGGCCGGGTTCGGCGGCTTCGACCATAACGCCCAAGCCTTGCGGGTCGTGACCCGCCTGGAGCGTCGTTATGCGGAATATGACGGGCTTAATCTCACCTGGGAAACCTTGGAGGGGCTGGTCAAGCATAACGGCCCGCTCCTCGACGCCGGCGGACAGCCGACCCTGCGCTATGCCGCGCGGGGCGTTCCGCTGGCAATTCTCGAATACAACGCCCAGCAGGACCTGGAACTCGCCACCCATGCCGGTGGAGAAGCGCAGGCGGCGGCCATCGCCGACGATATCGCCTACGATGCTCACGACATCGACGACGGGTTGCGAGCCGGGCTGTTCGGGATCGAGGAACTGCGCGAGGTGCCGTTTCTCGAAGGACTTCTGGCGGAGATCGACGCGCGCTATCCGGCCCTCGATCTCTCCCGGCGCATCCATGAGCTGACCCGGCGCGTCATCACCCGCTTCGTCGAGGACGTGGTGGCCGAGGGGGACCGCAGGATTGCGGCTCTGTCTCCGCAGACGGCGGTGGATATCCGGCAGGCGGGCGACACCATGGTCTGCTTCTCGAACGCCATGAAGGAGGCCGACGCCTCCATCAAGCGCTTCCTCTATGCCCATATGTACCGTCATCCGGACGTGATGCGGGTTCGCGCCCAGGCGGACGACGTGCTGCGGGATCTGTTCAGGCGCTTCAAGGCCGAGCCGAATCTGATGCCGGAGGAGTGGCAGGCGGATCTGCCGCGAGACGACGAGCCCCGACTTGCCCGCCGCGTGGCGGATTACATCGCGGGCATGACCGACCGATATGCGATCCTTGAACACCGGCGCCTGTTTGACGTAACGCCGGACCTGCGCTAGCGCATCGTGCGGAAAAGTGGCCTCGGTTTTCCGCTCAAACGATGCGCTCATTTTAGGATGAGATCATCGAATGAGCCCCAAAAGTGGCTTCCACTTTTGGGTCCGATGATCGAGCGCACCGAAGCATTCGGGGCCAAGGGGCTCTCCAGAGACAAAGTACCATGAACATTTTCGGGCTGTTTGAGAAGCGGGTTGCGGATGCGCTCGGCCGGTTGGCCGAAGGGGCCAAGATTCCATCGGGGCTGGACGTCAGCCGCGTCGTGGTCGAGCCGCCGCGCGATCCCTCCCACGGCGATCTCGCCACCAACGCCGCCATGGTGCTGGCCAAGGAGGCGCGCATGAACCCGCGCGCCCTGGCCGAGCTTCTCGTCGCCGACCTTCAGGACGATCCGCGCGTCACCAAAGTCGAGATTGCCGGTCCCGGCTTCATCAACATCCGGCTCGCGCCTTCGGTCCTGCATGAGGTTCTGCGCGCAGTGGTCGTCGACAGCAACGGCTTCGGCCGGAGCGGGCAGGGGGCGGGTTCTTCGGTGAATGTGGAATACGTCTCCGCCAATCCGACCGGCCCGATGCATGTGGGCCATTGCCGCGGCGCGGTGTTCGGCGATGCCCTGGCCGGACTCCTGGATTTTTCCGGCTACAAGGTCGCCCGCGAGTACTACATCAACGACGCGGGTGCGCAGGTCGATGTCCTCGCCCGCTCCGCCTATCTCCGCTACAAGGAGGCCCTCGGCCAGGAGATCGGCGCCATCCCGGAAGGGCTCTATCCCGGCGACTACCTGAAGCCGGTCGGCGAGCGTCTTGCCAAGGATTACGGCCCGGGCCTGCTCGACAAGCCGGAATCCGAGTGGCTGCCGCTCGTGCGCGAGACCTCCATCGACGCCATGATGGACATGATCCGGGCCGATCTCGCCGCGCTCAACATCCACCACAACGTGTTCTTCTCCGAGCGCTCCCTCCAGAAGGGGCCCGAGGGCGATCAGGTAGCCAAGATGATCGAGGAGCTGAAAGCCCGCGATCTGGTCTATATGGGCCGCCTGCCGCCCCCTAAGGGCCAGAAGGACGAGGACTGGGAGGACCGGGAGCAGCTTCTCTTCCGCGCCACCGCCTATGGCGACGAGGTGGATCGTCCGCTCATGAAGTCGGACGGGTCCTACACCTATTTCGCCTCGGACATCGCCTATCACCGCTCCAAATACGAGCGTGGCTTCCTGTCGATGATCGACGTGCTCGGCGCCGACCATGGGGGCTACGTGAAGCGCATGCAGGCGGCCGTCAGGGCCGTCTCCGACAACAAGGCCGAGCTCGACGTGAAGCTGTGCCAGCTGGTCAAGCTTCTGCGCGGCGGCGAGCCGGTGAAGATGTCGAAGCGCTCGGGTGACTTCGTGACCCTGCGCGAGGTGGTCGACGAGGTGGGCCGGGACGCCACCCGCTTCATGATGATCTTCCGCAAGAACGACGCGCCCCTGGATTTCGACCTGGCCAAGGTGGTCGAGCAGTCCAAGGACAATCCGGTCTTCTACGTCCAGTACGCTCATGCCCGCTGCGCCTCCGTGTTCCGGCAGGCGGCCGAGGCATTCCCGGGTGCCGACTTCTCGGCCGCGCAGCTCGAAAGGGCTGATCTCTCGATCCTGAGTGACGAAGCGGAAATGGACATCATCCATCGCATCGCCCAGTTTCCCAGGACCATCGAGGCTGCGGCCGAAGCTCATGAGCCTCACCGAGTCGCATTTTACCTTTACGACTTGGCCAGCGCCTTCCATAGTTTATGGAATAAGGGCAAAGACTTGCCGCAATTACGCTTTGTTAATCTAACTGATGAAGATTCAACACAAGCGAGGCTCGCTCTCGTGCATGCCCTGAAGGGCGTGCTCGCATCGGGCCTCGCAATCCTGGGCGTCACGGCACCCGACGAAATGCGATAGTGTTTCTTGAGGCGGATCAACCGCTTACGAAGCATTCGCGTCGAGTTCTGTCACGTCGTGCCCGCGGAGCAACAGGTGCTCCTGTCGCGTAACTGGAGATCCGGCGCATGAGCGAATCAGTGAAGCCCCGTTTTGCCGTCGACCTCAACGAGATCGAACGGCAACTCGCCCATGCGGGCACGCCGCAATCTCAGCCGGCCTCCGTCGGACGGAACGATCCGCTCGCGGAATTGGCCCGGATCGTGGGACAAGACGATCCATTTCAATCCATTTTGGCCAATGACGGTTCCGCCCGTCCGCGCCAGCAGGGCTCTTCCATCGACGACCTTTTTGCCGTCCGTGACACGATGCCGCAAACCGCGCGAGAGACGCCGGCTCGCGCTACGCATGGCGGGCATGTCGCCCCTTCCATCGATCATGGCTCTTATCCCCGGAGCCACGTCCGAAGCCCCGAGCCTGCCTATGCTCCCCAGGATCAGGACGCCTATGGCAACGAGGCCTATGCTCAGGATTATTATGCCGATCAGGCGGGGCATTATGCCGAGCAGGACTACGACCAGTCCCAAGACTATGCACCGGTCGAGAAGGGTCGCTCCCGCAAGGGCATGATCGCGATCGCTGCCGTCGTCGGTGCCGTCGTGCTTGGCGGTGGCGGGGCTTATCTTGCCTCGGGTTCGTCGGCGGTCACGGGTGGCGCGCCGCCGCTCGTGAAGGCCAACAATGAGCCGACCAAGGTTCAGCCGCAGAACCCGGGTGGGGTCGAGATCCCAAATCAGAACAAGCAGATCTACGAGCGCGCCAATCAGAATACGGCGACGAAGGTCGTCAACCGTGAAGAGCAGCCGGTCGACGTGCAGCAGGCCGTGCGCATGAGCGGCAGCTCCGTGGCGGATGCGACCGGCGGCACCGTCCCCGGCGGCGCGATCAAGCCTCAGCAGACCGCCAGCCTGAATCTCGGGGAGCCGAAGAAAGTTCGCACCGTCACGATCCGTCCCGACGGCACCGTGGCGGGAGCGGAGCCACCGGCCGCTCAGCCCGCAGCTTCCGCTGCGGCGATGACTTTGCCGCCGCAGGCCCAGCCGGCTCCGGCGGGCCGTCCGACGCCCGCTTCGGTTCAGGTGGCGTCGGTCCAGCCCAAGCCGGCCGCGAGCACTCCCATGGCGGCCCCCGCTACGCCCGCTCCGACGCCGAAGCCGGCTCCCGCGGCAGCCACGCCCACGACCACGCCTGCGCCGCAGCAGGTCGCCTCGGTCCAGCCGGTCGCCCCGGCAGCAGCGGAGACGACGCCGACCGGCGGTTTCGCCGTGCAGCTCGGCCTGGCAAATTCGGAGGCCGCGGCACAGACTGCCTTTGCTTCGTTCCAGCGCAAGTATTCCGACCTCGGGAATATGCCGTCGCTGATCCGCAAGGCCGAGGTGAACGGCAATACGATCTATCGCGTCCGGGTCGGACCCCTGTCCAAGGAGGAGGCTTCCTCCCTCTGCTCCAAGCTGCAGGGCCAGGGCGGACAGTGCTTCGTCGCCAAGAACTGATCCCGGCGTAGCAGCTGAGATTTCTTGACCCTGCCGAGCAGGGGACGTAAGGCGCGGGTATGAAAACCCGCGCCTTTATTGCTGGATGCTCCGGCACCGAGCTCACCCCCGACGAGGTCGCCTTCTTCAAGGAGGCGGATCCCTGGGGTTTCATCCTGTTCCGCCGCAACGTGGGGACGCCTGAGCAGGTGAGGGCGCTCTGTGCCTCCTTGAGGGATGCGGTCGGACGGGCCGATGCCCCGATCCTGATCGATCAGGAAGGTGGCCGGGTTCAGCGCATGGGGCCGCCGCACTGGCCGAAATACCCCTCCGGAAGCGTCTATGGCCGCCTCCACGCCAACGATCCGCTGGTTCAGCGCGAGATCACCCGCCTCGGGGCGCGGCTGATCGCCCACGATCTGCGCTCCGTCGGGATCACGGTCGATTGCCTGCCGGTTCTGGACGTACCATCGCCGGGCGCCCACGACGTGATCGGCGACCGAGCCTATGGCAAGTCGCCGAGCCAGGTCGCCATCCTGGGCCGGGCCGCCGCCGAGGGTCTGCTGGCCGGCGGCGTGCTGCCGGTGGTCAAGCATATGCCGGGCCACGGCCGGGCCGGTGCCGACAGCCATAAGGCGCTTCCCGTGGTCGAGGCCTCTCGTGAGGAGCTGGAGAGGCACGATTTCGCACCCTTCCGCATGCTCACCGACATGCCTCTGGCGATGACGGCGCACGTGGTCTACACGGCGCTCGATCCGGAGCGGCCGGCGACGACCTCCCGCATCGTCATGGAGGAGATCATCCGCAGCCACATCGGCTATGACGGGCTGGTGATGACCGACGACCTGTCCATGCATGCCCTTTCGGGATCGTTCCGGGACCGGACCGAGGCCGCTTTCGGGGCCGGCTGCGACATGGCCCTTCATTGCAACGGCAACATGGAGGAAATGAGCGCCGTCGCCGAAGCAGCCCCCACCTTGAGCGGAGAATCCCTGCGTCGTGCTAACGCTGCGTTAGCTCGCATCACCCATGATCCGGAGCCTTTGGATCCTGTGGATGCCCGGGCCAGACTCGATTCTGCTCTTGCGATGATCGCCTAAAGCTTATGAAGCTTCGAACCCCATGAGTTGAGTACGGTCGATGGCGAACCCCTTACCCTTCGAAGATGTCGAACGCACGGAGCGTAGCGAAAGCGAGCCCGCTCTGCTCGTCGACGTGGACGGGTTCGAGGGGCCGCTCGACCTGCTGCTGGAACTCGCCCGTCGCCAGAAGGTGGACCTCCACCGCATCTCGATCCTGGCTCTCGCCGAGCAGTACATCACCTTCATCGAAGAGGCGCGCCGTATGCGCCTCGAGCTGGCAGCGGATTACCTCGTGATGGCGGCCTGGCTCGCCTATCTCAAGTCGCGCCTGCTGCTGCCCGAGCCGCCGAAGGGCGAGGAGCCGAGCGCCGAAGAATTGGCGACTGCCCTTGCCTTGCGCCTGCGCCGCCTGGAGGCGATCCGCGAGGCCGCCAAGAAGATGGGCGAGCGCGCCTGGCTCGGCCGGGACGTCTTCGCCCGCGGCGCGCCGGAGCCTGTGATCGTCAACCGGGATTCTCGCTACGAGGCCAGTCTCTACGACCTTCTCAAGGCGTATGCGCAGCAGCGCCAGATCCAGTTCAACGCCCGGGTATCCCTGCACAAGCGGAACGTCTGGTCCCTTGTCGATGCGCGGGAGGCCCTGGAGCGCCTGGTCGGTCACCTGAGCGATTGGGTGACCCTCGACACCTATCTGGTGGAATACATGGTCGAGCCTGCCATGCGCCCGACCGTTCTGGCCTCGGCCCTGTCCGCCACCCTGGAAATGGTGCGCGAGGGCAAGCTCACGATCCGGCAGGACGAGGCCTTCGCTCCGGTCTGGGTCAAGCCCGTCGCAGACCCGGCCGAGGCAGGAGTTTAAGATGCTGCCTGACATGCAGGAAGATACAGCCGATATGCCGGAAGCGGAGGCTCCCAAGGCCAGTCAAGGGTCGGATCATCTGCCCGATCACGATGAAGCCATGCGAATCGCCGAGGCGCTGCTGTTTGCCGCCGCCGCGCCCTTGAGCGCCGAGGAGCTGGTCGGCCGGCTGCCGGAAGGCGCCGATGTGGAGAAGATCCTTCAGGACCTGACCGAGCTCTACGCGCTCCGGGGCGTCAATCTCGTCCGGGTGGCCGGAAAATGGACCTTCCGCACGGCAAGTGACCTGTCCTTCGTGCTTGCCCGTAACGTGGTCGAGCAGCGCAAGCTCTCCCGTGCCGCCATGGAGACCCTGGCGATCATCGCCTATCACCAGCCGGTCACCCGCGCCGAAATCGAAGAGATCCGCGGCGTCGCCACCTCGAAGGGCACCATCGATACCCTCCTGGAAACCGGCTGGATTCGCCTGAGGGGACGTAGGAAGGCTCCTGGCCGTCCCGTCACCTACGGCACGACGCCGGGCTTCCTGGAGCATTTCGGCCTCGACGCCGTCGAGGATCTGCCGGGTCTCGAAGAACTCAAGGGAGCGGGCTTTATCGAAGGGCGCGTTCCCTCCGACTTCTCGGTGCCTGTCCCCACCGACGCGGACGCCCTGCGCGAGGACGAGGATCCGCTCGAGGACGATCTCCTCCAGCCTCTGGACATGCACCAGTCCGAGGCAGGCGAGGAATGATCGCAAAGCCTACCGGGTCCGCGCTCGACCGGTTTCGTTTGCCCCGCTGGGGCCAGCGCGGCACGGCGGGCGCATCGATCCCGGCCCAGCTTACCTTCGAGAACATCGTCCAGGTTTATGGCAATCAGCGGGCGCTCGACGGCGTCTCGCTCACCGTCGAGCCGGGGGAGATCATCTGTCTGCTGGGTCATTCCGGTTGCGGAAAGACCACCCTGCTGCGTATCGCCGCGGGCGTCGAGGCGCCGACCTCTGGCCGGGTGCTGATGGACGGCCTGGAGGTCAGCGGATCACGGGTCTTCCTGGAGCCGGAGAGGCGTGGCATCGGGCTGATGTTCCAGGATTATGCCCTGTTCCCGCACATGACGATCCTGCAGAACATCATATTCGGCCTCAAGGATCTCTCGGCCTCCGAGACCGGGATCGCCGCGCGTCGGGCCCTGTCCCGCGTCGGGCTCGAGCACTACGCCAACGAATATCCCCATACCCTTTCCGGCGGCGAGCAGCAGCGCGTGGCGCTGGCCCGGTCCATCGCGCCACGCCCCGGCGTCCTGCTCATGGACGAGCCGTTCTCGAACCTCGACCGGCGCATGCGCGATGCCATCCGGGACGAGACCGTCGCAATCCTGAGAGAAACCGGCGCTACGACCATCGTCGTGACGCACGATCCGGAGGAGGCGATGCGGATCGCCGACCGGATCGTGCTCATGCGCGCCGGCACGATCATGCAGCAGGGTGAGGCCGAGGAGATCTATCGACGCCCGGCGAACCTGTTCGCAGCCCGCTTCTTCTGCGACTTCAACGAGATCGAGGGCGTGGTTCGCAATGGCCAGGTTTCCTGCCCGGTGGGCGTCTTTCCGGCGCCGCAAATGGAGGATGGTCCGGCCATCGTCTGCGTGCGGCCGCAGGGATTGAAGCTCAGGCCCGCAGGCTTCTGCCTGCCGGGACGTGTGGTGTCTCGTCGCTTTCTCGGCGAGGTCGATCTCGTGCATATCGATGTGCAGGGGGTGGACCGCCCCCTCCAGGCCCGCGTTCGCGATCCCGTTGGCGTGAAAGAGGGACTGGATGTGGGCATCGAGATCGATACGAAGGATGTCCTTGTTTTCGCCGCCTCCGACGCATAGGTTGGCGACGAGTTCATATTGAAGAACCGCGCCTTTTGGGGCGCAGGAGGAATTGCCATGGGTGGCACGAGTATTTGGCACTGGATCGTCGTGGGTCTGATCGTCGTCCTTCTGTTCGGACGCGGCAAGATCTCCGACATGATGGGCGACGTTGCGAAGGGCATCAAAGCCTTCAAGAAGGGAATGTCCGAGGATGAGACGCCGGCCAAGCCGGTGCAGCCGTCCGAGCCCGTCCGGACGATCGACCATCAGAACGGTACGACGACCACCACCGTGACCACGGATCACAAGGTCGGCTAAGCTTTTGTGCGCAGCCGTTGTGTGGCGTTTCAGTACGCGTGAGTACCTAAGAGGCAGGTTCGAGGCCACGTCATGTTGGACATGAGCTGGGGTGAGATCATGGTGATCGGCGCCGTTGCGCTGATCGTGATCGGCCCGAAGGATCTGCCGAAGGCGCTGCGGACGATCGGACAGGTGACCGGAAAGCTTCGCCGCATGGCGGCGGAGTTTCAGGGTCAGTTCAACGAGGCCATGCGCGAGGCCGAGCTCGACGAGGTCAAGAAGCAGCTTCAGGGCGTGAACGACTCCGTCACCTCGGTCGGCAGCACGAACTTCAACCCGATCCAGACGATCCGGGACGAATTGAAGACCTCGATCGAGGCTCCCGAGAAGGCTCCTGAGCCAGGGGCCGTGCAAGACGTCGCCCAGGTGACTTCCGATCAAGGGTCTTCCGATCCGGCGCCAGCCCAACCCACCTCCGATTCCTCGGTTCAGGCTGTCGTGGAGGGACGGGCACCGGATCCCACCGATCCGCTGATCGACCTGCCGCCTCCGCCGACGGTCGACCCGGCGAAGGAGATCGCCGAATCCCTGCGGCGCGAGGCCGAGTATGAGGCCCAACAGGCCGCCCTTGCCGAACAACTCTCAGAAAAATCGGACGCGAAAGCCGGATGACCACCGCCGTTGAAGAGGATGAGGTCGAGGCATCGCGCGCGCCTCTGATCGAGCATCTGACCGAATTGCGCTCGCGCCTGATCAAGGCGCTGATCGCCTTCGTGCTGATGTTCTTTGCCTGCTTTGCCGGGGCGAAGTACATCTACAACGCGCTGGTCTGGCCCTACGTCCTCGCCGTCGGCTCGCCTGAGAAGGCGCACCTCGTCTATACCCATGGCCTGGAATACCTGTTCACGCAGATTCAGGTCGCGGCCTTCGGCGCCGGTTTCCTGGCCTTTCCGGTCATCGCCATGCAGATCTACAAGTTCGTGGCGCCGGGCCTCTACAAGAACGAGCGCCGGGCCTTCGTCCCCTATCTCGTCGCGACGCCGGTTCTCTTCGTCATCGGCGCGGCCTGCGTCTATTTCGTCGCCATGCCGCTCCTCATGCGCTTCTCCGTGGGCATGCAGCAGCTCGCGACGGACACGAGCCCGTCCATCGAGTTCCTGCCCAAGGTCAGCGAGTACCTGTCGCTGATCATGACCCTGATCTTCGCCTTCGGCATCTGCTTCCAGCTGCCGGTCATCCTGACACTCCTGGCCCGGGCCGGGATCATCGACTCGCAGTTCCTGAAGGACAAGCGCCGCTATGCCGTCGTGGTCGTCTTCGTGATCGCTGCGGTTCTCACCCCGCCCGACGTGATCAGCCAGTTCGCCCTCGCGGTCCCGACCTTGCTCCTCTACGAGGCATCCATCCTCTCCGTCACCATGGTCGAGAAGAAGCGTGCGGAAGCCGAGGCGGCGCGCGAGGCAGAGGGGTAGGGCCCGAAAAGGCTCGCCCCATTGGCCGCCATTCTCGGCAAGCGTTGAAGGGGCGCTCTTGTGCTCAGCATCGGACCCAAAAGCGAACGCATCGTCTGGTGCGACCCGAAGGGCCGGGTCAGCGAATAACCGAATTCCACTTTTCCGCACGATGCGCTAAGGCAGGGCCGCATCACGAAGCAGGTCCTCATCCCATGCACGACATCCGTTCCATCCGCGAGAACCCCGCGGCTTTCGACCAAGGCCTCCGGAACCGGGGCATGGAGCCCCTGTCCGCACATCTGATCGCCCTCGACGACCGGCGCAAGAGCGCCATCTCCGCCCTGCAGGCCGCCACCGAGCGCCGCAACGCCCTGTCCAAGGAGATCGGCCAGGCCAAGGCGAAGAAGGATGAGGCGCGGGCTCAGGAACTGATGGCCGAGGTGGCCCGGATCAAGGAATCGATGCCGGAGCTGGAAGAGGCGGAGCGCGCCGCCGAGAAGGCCCTGTTCGAATCCGTGGCCGCTATTCCCAATATCCCGAAGGAGGATGTGCCGGTCGGGGCCAACGAGCACGGCAACGTGGAGCGCCACCGCTTCGGCACGCCACCGACGCTCAACAGCGCCAAGCAGCATTTCGAGCTCGGCGAAGCCCTGGGCCTCATGGATTTCGAGACGGCGGCAAAGCTTTCGGGCTCGCGCTTCGTCGTGCTGAAAGGCGGCCTGGCCCGCCTGGAGCGCGCGCTCGGTCAATTCATGATCGACCTCCACACCAATGAGCATGGCTATACGGAAGTGAGCCCGCCTCTGCTGGTGCGTGACGATGCCATGTTCGGCACGGCGCAGCTGCCGAAGTTCGAGGACGATCAGTTCTGGGCCTTCCCGGGCAACTCGCTCGAGCAGGTCGTTGCCGCGGCTCTCGACGGCCAGCCGCGCGACGCGATCGGCAAGATGATCAAGGACACCCGCTACGGCATGATCCCGACGGCGGAGGTGACGCTGACCAATCTCGTGCGCGAGCAGATCCTCTCCGAGGAGGAGCTTCCCCTCCGCTTCACCGCGCTCACTCCGAGCTTCCGCGCCGAGGCCGGCTCTGCAGGTCGTGACACGCGTGGCATGATCCGCCAGCACCAGTTCGTGAAATGCGAACTCGTCTCGATTACGACGCCGGAGACCTCGGCCGACGAGCACGAGCGCATGCTTGTCAGCGCCGAGAACGTGCTGAAGAAGATCGAGCTGCCGTTCCGCACCATGACGCTCTGCACCGGCGACATGGGCTTCTCTTCGACCAAGACCTACGACATCGAGGTGTGGCTGCCGGGGCAGGGGATGTATCGCGAGATTTCGAGCTGCTCGGTCTGCTCGGATTTCCAGGCGCGCCGCATGAATGCCCGCTACCGTCTGACGGCTGAGAAGCAGCCGCGCTTCGTGCACACGCTCAACGGCTCCGGCCTCGCGGTCGGCCGCACGCTCGTGGCCGTTTTGGAGAACTATCAGAACGAGGACGGCAGCGTCACGATTCCATCGGTTCTCCAGCCCTACATGGGCGGGATGACCCGCATCGAACGTCAGGTCTGACATGCGCATTCTCTGCACCAACGACGACGGCATTCATGCTCCAGGGCTGAAGACCCTGGAGGCCATCGCCCGCAACCTGTCGGACGACGTGTGGGTCGTCGCGCCTGAGACCGATCAGAGCGGCGTCGCCCATTCGCTGTCGCTCAACGATCCGCTGCGCCTGCGCGAGATCTCCGACCGGCATTTCGCCGTCAAGGGCACGCCGACCGATTGCGTGATAATGGGCGTGCGCCATCTCATGCAGAACGCCAAGCCCGATCTCATCCTCTCCGGCGTCAACCGGGGACAGAACGTGGCGGAGGACGTGACCTATTCCGGCACGGTCGCAGGCGCCATCGAAGGCACGATCTTAGGGATTCCCTCCATCGCGCTCTCTCCGGCTTACGGCCCGGGCACGCGCAATGCGCCGCGCTGGCACTGCGCCGAGCACCACGGTCCCAAGGTCGTGCGCAGGATTCTCGAAGCGGGCATCGACAAGGGCATCCTCGTCAACGTGAACTTCCCGGATTGCGAGCCTGAGGAGGTCGAGGGTACGGCTCTCGTCAACCAGGGCCAGCGCACCCAGGAGCTTTTGCGCCTCGACGAGCGCCGCGACGGGCGCGGCAATCCCTACTTCTGGATCGCCTTCGAGCGCCGCCCCTTCACGCCCGGCAACGGCACGGATCTCTGGGCCATCGCCAACCGGCGCATTGCGGTCACGCCGCTTCGCATCGACATGACGGACGAGCCGACGCTGACGCGATACGCGCAGGCCTTCGGCTGATGAGAGAGCTGGTGCGATGAACCAGGACATGCCTTTCCTGCCCGAAGCGGAAACCCGCGACGAGCAGCAGGCGATCGGTGCTGCATCCTTCATCCTGTCCCTGCGCGCCAAAGGCATCCGCGACACGGCTCTCCTGAGGGCCATGGAGCTCGTGCCGCGCGAGGTGTTCGCCCCGCGCCGCTTCACCGATCTCGCCCGCACCGATGTGGCCCTGCCGCTGCCCTGCGGCCAGACCATGACGGGACCTGCCACGGTCGCCGCCATGCTGCTGGCACTTGGTGTCCAACCCGGCCAGCGGATCTTGGAAGTCGGCACCGGCAGCGGCTATGTGACCGCGCTGCTGGCAAGGCTCGGCGCGGAGGTGACGAGCATCGAGCGCTTCAACACACTGGCGGAAAGCGCGGGCCAGCACCTCAAGATCGTGGAAGCCGGCAAGGTCCGTCTGGAGGTGGGCGACGGCCTCGCTGCGCGGGTACGCGATCGCTTCGACCGCATCCTGCTCAATGGCGCCCGTCCCGAGATCCCGGAGACCGTGACATCGCACCTCGGGCCGGGCAGCCGTCTGGTCGGAGCGATCACGATCGAGGGCGTGCCGCACCTCGTGCGGATCGAACGCAATGCCGAGGGTGAGTTAACGCAATCGGTCGGGGCGCCCCTGCGCATCTCGCCGCTCGTCACCGGCATTGCGGCGACGCTCTGACCGAATCGAAATATTTTCGGACAAGGTTACGACAAACCGCGCAACGTCAACCGTTGCTTAACCAGAACAGGCTTTTAATGGCTCCATCGAGTTGCGTTCGGTTGGGGTTGAGTGATGCGGTTGCGTGTGTGTTCTGGACATTGGGTTGCGGTGTCGCGGATCGCTCTGGTGGGGCTGATCGGAAGTGCGGCGGCGGCGTGCAGTACCGATAGTGCGCGGTTCGCAGAGAACCCGTTCTCCAACCCCTTCGCGGCTAGCGAGCGGATGGACACCAGCGCATCGCCCGCGCCTCAGCCTTCCCCGTCCTATGCGACAGCCCCGATGCCGACGCCTTCGGTTCAGGCGCAGGCTCTGCCCCCCGTGCAGTCCCAGTCCCTGTCGCAGCCCACCCGCATCGCCTCCGCTCCCGCTCCGATCCAGCCGCGCCCGATGCCGGTTGCTCACACCGCGTCGGCACAGCCTGTCAGCCAGCCCAAGTTCCGCCTCGTCGACACCTCGAAGGTGCCGGCCGCAGCTACACCGATTGCCGCCGCCGAGCCGACCAAGCGCGTCCGTCCGGGCATGACCTCGACGGCCCAGGCTCCGGCCCCCGCGAAGTCCGCTCCGATGCAGGTCGCGTCCGCGACGAACGAGCCCCTGGTCTCTGCCCCCAAGCCCCTGGTGTCCGCTCCGAAGCCTGTCGTCGAGCAGCCCAAGGTGGCAGCTCTGACCCAGCCCGAACCCGTGAAGCCTGCCGCTGTTCAGCCGCTTGCGCCGGCTCCGCAACCGGAGGCTGCCAAGGCTCCCGTGCAGGAGCCTGAGCAGACCGCCAGCGTTTCCGGTGACTTCCGCTGGCCGGCCCGCGGTCGCGTCATCGCCGGCTTTGGCGCCAATGGCGGCAACGAGGGCATCAACATCGCCGTCCCCGAAGGCACCCCGGTCAAGGCTGCCGAAGCCGGCACGGTGACCTATGCGGGCAGCGAGGTGAAGGGCTACGGCAATCTCGTCCTGGTCAAGCATGAGAACGGCTACGTCTCGGCCTATGCCCATAACGGCTCGCTCAACGTAAAGCGCGGCGAGCAGGTGAAGCGCGGTCAGGTGATCGCCACCTCCGGCCAGACCGGGAACGTGACCTCGCCGCAGCTTCACTTTGAGATCCGCAAGGGTGCGCAGCCCGTCGACCCGATGAAGCATCTCGGCGGCTGATCAAGCCAACGGTTTAGATCGGCCCTCGAATGTCGAGGCCGATCGAATGAGGGGACGGTGGAGCTCAGCCACCGTCCCTTTGTCGTTTCAGATCGCCTTGCCGAGACGTCCGGCCAAATCCTGGATGAACTGCCAGGCCGTTCGCCCGGACCGCGCGCCGCGGGTGGTCGCCCATTCCAGCGCCTCGGCCCGGATGGCGTCGCGGTCGGCCTTGAGGCCGATGTGGTCGACATAGGCGAAGACCATATCGAGATATTCGTCCTGGCTGCATTTGTGGAAGCCGAGCCAAAGGCCGAAACGGTCGGACAGGGACACCTTCTCCTCGATGGCCTCGCCAGGATTGATGGCCGTCGAGCGCTCATTCTCCATCATGTCGCGCGGCAGCAGATGGCGGCGGTTCGAGGTGGCGTAGAAGATCACGTTGTCGGGCCGCCCCTCGATCCCGCCTTCAAGCACGGCTTTGAGCGACTTGTAGGAGGTATCGTCCGCGTCGAACGAGAGATCGTCGCAGAAGACGATGAATCGGTGCGGATCCGGGCGCAGCAGGCCCATGAGATCGGGAAGGGTTTCGATGTCCTCCCGGTGGATCTCGATCAGCTTGAGGGGAAGCGAATCGCCAGGTTTGGCGTGGTTGATCTCCGCATGGACCGCCTTGACCAACGACGACTTGCCCATGCCGCGGGCGCCCCAGAGCAGGGCGTTGTTGGCCGGCAGGCCCCGGGCGAAGCGCTGGGTGTTTTCGGCCAGCTGATCCCGGACCCGGTCGATGCCGCGCAAAAGGCTCATCTCGACCCGGTTCACCTTCGGAACGGGTGCAAGCCTGCGGCCCGCAGCCTGCCAGACGAAGGCGTCGGCTGCAGTAAAATCGCCGTGAACCGTGCCGGCGGGAGCGAGACGTTCCAGGGCGTCGACGATGCGCGTCAAAAGCGCCAGGGATTCGGGGGAGGTGAGATCGGCGGGCATGGGCATCTGACTTCAAGAAACGGTGAGGAAGCCGTGCTTAGCGCAAAAACCGCTTCCCGGTCCATGGAAGACGGGGCTGTGGCCCTGCAGGAGCCTTGGGAAAGGCCTTCAACTTCATTGATTTCGGCGAGTCGATGAGTATAGTCCGCCACGCTTTGTAATCCCGTCTGGCGCGGGTGGGCCCAAAAAGGGCCCGCCACGCGCCTTTATCCATGGAGAGCCGCTTGTTCATTTCACCTGCCTTCGCACAAGGGGCCCCTGCCGGGGGCGGAACGGAGATGATCCTTCAATTCGTACCGTTCATCCTCATATTCGTCATCATGTGGTTCCTGATCATCCGGCCCCAGCAGCGCCGGGTGAAGGCCCACCAGGAGCTGATCAAGAACGTGCGCCGCGGCGATACGGTCGTCACCTCCGGCGGCATCATCGGCAAGGTGACCAAGGTTGTCGAGGATTCGGCCGATGTCGAAGTCGAAATCGCCGATGGCGTGAAGGTGAAGGTAGCCCGGGCCATGATCTCCGAGGTTCGCTCCAAGAGCGAGCCGGTCAAGGCCTGATGTAACAAGAAGCCGGCCCTTCCTATCCGAAAGGGCCGGTTCGCCGCAGAGCGATGCGGCAGGGTGTGTGAGAAAGGTTGAGCTGACGATGCTGCGCTTCTCGAGGTCGAAAATCATCGCCACCGTGGCGATCATTGTGATCGGCCTGCTTCTTGCGGTTCCGAGCACGATGAATCGCGAGCAGCGTCAGGCTTTCCTGAATGCCGTCCCGAGCTGGGTTCCCTCCTGGCTCATCCCGTCCCGGGCCATCGTGCTGGGCCTCGACCTGCAGGGCGGCTCGCACGTTCTCCTCGAGGTTGACGGCCAAGATCTGCTGAGGGCGCAGATCACAATATTGCGCGACGACGTCCGCCGCATTCTTCGCGACACCCGCGTTTCGTCCCAGAACGGCATTCAGACGACGCCCCGCGGCGTGCAGATCCGCGTGCCGGATGCGGCCGACCGCGAACGCCTCCTGCCTCGCCTGCGCGAGTTGTCGCAGCCCATCGGCAATACCGTCCTGGGCCAGACCGGCAACAATGCCATCGAGATCAACACCACGCCGGACGGCGTGATCACGCTGACCTATACGGATGCCGGCATCAATGAGCGCGTGCGTCGCGCCGTCGATCAGTCCATCGAGGTCGTTCGTCGCCGTATCGATTTCGGCGGAACCACCGAACCCAGCATCCAGCGTCAAGGTGCCGACCGCATTCTCGTCCAGGTTCCAGGGCTCCAGGATCCGCAGCAGCTGAAGGCGCTTCTGGGTGAGACCGGCAATCTCGAATTCCGTCTGCTCGCGCAACCGGGCGCGACCGATGTAGACATGCTTCCCATGGAGGATGCAGGCGGCCAGCGCGTTCCGGTCGAGCGCCGGGTGATCGCCGAAGGCGGCGATCTGACGGACGCGCAGCCTGCCTTCGACAGCCAGACGCGCCAGCCCATCGTCAATTTCCGCTTCAACATCCGCGGTGCGCAGCGCTTCGGCCAGGCGACCACGGAAAACCTCGGGCGTAGTCTCGCCATCGTCCTCGACAACAGGGTGATCTCGGCCCCGACGATCCAGTCGCCCATCACGGGTGGTTCCGGCCAGATTTCGGGCAGCTTCACGGTCGAGCAGGTCAACAATCTCGCAGTCCTGCTGCGCTCCGGCGCTCTGCCTGCCAAGCTCACCATCGTCGAGGAGCGCACCGTCGGCCCGGGCCTGGGGCGCGACTCCATCGAGGCGGGCAAGACGGCAACCTATGTGGCGGCCGTTTTCGTGATCCTCTTCATGTTCGCGACCTATGGCGTCTTCGGTCTCATCGCGAACATCGCGCTCCTCGTCCATGTGGGCCTCATCTTCGGCCTCATGTCGGTGCTGGAAGCAACGCTCACCCTGCCGGGCATTGCAGGCATCGTTCTCACCATCGGCACGGCCGTGGACTCGAACGTGCTCATTTACGAGCGCATCCGCGAAGAGGTGCATGCCGGGCGGTCCATCGTGTCGGGCATCCAGGCCGGCTTCGACCGGGCTTTCGCCACCATCGTGGACTCCAACAGCACCATGGCCATTGCGGCCGTGATCCTGTTCTTCCTCGGCTCCGGCCCCGTGCGCGGCTTCGCCGTCGTGTTCATTCTCGGCATCCTGACGACCGTGATCACCGCCGTCACCCTGACGCGCATGATGATTGCGCTCTGGTATCAGTGGATGCGTCCTAAAGTCCTTCCGTTTTAAGGAGTGAGTATCGTGCGCCTCGTACGCCTTTGGCCCGAAAACTCCCACTTCGACTTCATGCGCCTTCGGCGCTTCTCCTTCCCGCTGTCCGCCCTGATTTCGGTGGCGACGGCGATCGTGCTCATGACGGTCGGCCTCAACTTCGGCATCGACTTCAAGGGCGGCACGCTCATGGAGATCCAGGCCAAATCCGGTCAGGCCAATGTCGCCCAGATCCGCCAGACGGCGGAGAGCTTCGGCTTCGGCGATGTGGAGGTGCAGGAATTCGGCAGCACCGGCGAGGTCTCCCTGCGTTTCCCCATCCAGTCCGGTGGGGAAGCGGCGCAAACCGCCGTGGTGCAGAAGGCGCGCGACACCTTCAGCAATGAGTACGATTTCCGCCGCGTCGAGACGGTCGGCCCGCGCGTGTCGGGCGAACTCGTCCAGTCCGGCACCATCGGCATCGTGCTCTCGGTGATCGCGGTTCTGTTCTATCTCTGGTTCCGCTTCGAGCGCGAACTGGCGGTGGCATCCATCATCGGCACGCTCCACGACATCGTGCTCACCATCGGCTTCTTCGTGATCACACGGCACGAGTTCAACATGACCTCGATTGCCGCGATCCTGACCATCGTGGGCTACTCGCTCAACGAGACGGTGGTGGTGTTCGACCGGACCCGTGAGCTCATGCGCCGCTACAAGGCCATGCCGGCCAAGGAGCTGTTGAATCTGTCGATCAACACCACCATGTCCCGTACGATCATGACGGCGACCACCACGGCGCTCTCGCTTCTGGCGCTGGTGCTCTTCGGCGGGCAGGCGATCCAGGGCTTTGCGCAGGTCATGCTCTACGGCGTCGTCATCTGTACGTATTCGGCCATCTGCATTTCGTCTCCCATGCTGATCTATATCGGTCTGCGTGGATCGGAGACCGTCAAGGTGCCGGAGGGCAGGGCCGCCGCAGCGGAGTAAGACCATGAGCAATGGTCGCCTCTATGATGGTTTCCTGCCGGGACGCTATCCGTTCGATGCTTATGGCAATGGCGGCTTTCGCTTTGCGGATATGTCCCATCGCGGGTCCTTGCTCGCCTTGCCTTCGGGGATCAGGGCCTGGCCAGTGAACTCCGTGGCCGAGCTGACGGACGAGGCATTCGACCCGATCTTCGCCGAGGGCGATGCGATCGACCTCCTGCTTCTCGGGACGGGCGCCGATATTGCGGCGATTCCGGCGGCTTTTCGGACGCGCTTCCGCGAGGCAGGGATCGGGCTCGACGTGATGCAGACGGGCGCCGCCGCCCGCACCTACAACATCCTGCTCGCCGAAAACCGCAAGGTCGGCGCCGCCCTGATCGCTGTTCCCTGACATGGCGCAGGCGATCTCGAACTTCGCTCATTGCGAAGCCCTCGTGCGCGAGGCCGATCCAGACCGCTACTGGGCCAGCCTCTTCGCGCCGGCCGACAAGCGGCCGCATCTTCACGCGCTCTATGCCTTCAACTTCGAGGTCGCCCGCGTTCGTGAAGCGGTGCGCGAGGCGCTCGTCGGCGAGATCCGCCTGCAATGGTGGCGCGATGCTCTGCAGGGTGAGGCGAGGGGCGATGTGCGCGCCAATCCCGTGGCGGCAGCGCTCGATGACACCATCGTTCAGTTCCGCCTGCCCCGACAGTCTTTCGTCGACCTCATCGATGCTCGGATCTTCGATCTCTATGACGATCCGATGCCGAATCTGAACGATCTCGAGGGCTATTGCGGCGAGACCTCGTCGAGCCTGATCCAGCTCTCGAGTCTCATTCTCGCCAACGGCTCCAATCCCGGCACGGCGGACGCGGCGGGTCATGCGGGTGTGGCTTATGCGATCACCGGACTTCTGCGCGCTTTTCCGCATCATGCGCGGCAGGGGCAGATCTTCTTGCCGGCAGACATCCTGACCCGCCATGGGGTGGTGCGCGAGGATATCGTGACCGGGCGCGGCGGACCGGGGCTCAAGGGTGTTCTCGCCGACCTGCGAGCGGTCGCCCGCCGGCACCTCGAACAGGCGCGCAGGCTGCGAACGACCATTCCTGGCGCGGCGAAGCCGGCTTTCCAGCCGCTCGCGCTGGTCGAGCCCTATCTCAAAGTTATGGATCGTCGGGACTACGATCCGTTCCACACATCCGTGGACCTGCCGCAATGGCGCCGGATCTGGGCGCTCTGGCGTGGGCCGTTTTAGAGAATCTCACGCCACTCAGTGTCATCCCTGCGAAGGCGGGGATCCATGAACGCAACGATGCTTCCCTGGCCTACTACGTCATCACCGGCCATGTGGCGGTGATCTCGATCCGAAAAGCGGATCACTCTTCCGGACCGGGATGGCCGGGACAATCTCGGCCATGACGGGAGGATTATCGTCCCTGTGATTCAGCGCATCCTGGAATGGCGGTGTAAGCTGACTTACTCCGCGGCCACAGGCAGGGCACCGCCCGAAAGCCAAGCCGCCAGATCCGCCCGAGCCCTGTCGGTCAGCGCCTTCTTCCTGGCAGCGGCCTTGGTAGGGCCGCGCAGGCGCTTGCCGTCCTCAGCCTTCGGAGCATGGGCCAGAGGCGGGAACAGTCCGAAATTGACGTTCATGGGCTGGAAGGAACGCGGCCCCTCGTCGATGGTCTCGATATGCCCGCCCGTGATGTGGTTGATCAGCGCCCCGAGCGCCGTGGTGTGGGGCAGGGGCTGGATTGGCCGGCCGAGCCGCTCGGCCGCGGCGAAGCGGCCGGTCATCAGGCCGACGGCCGCGCTCTCCACGTAGCCCTCGCAGCCGGTGATCTGGCCGGCAAAACGCAGGCGCGGCATCGCCGTCAGGCGCAGGGTCGGATCGAGGAGCTTGGGCGAGTTGAGATAGGTGTTGCGGTGAATGCCGCCGAGCCGCGCGAACTCGGCATTCTCAAGACCCGGGATCATGCGGAAGATGCCGGTTTGTGCGCCGTATTTCAGCTTGGTCTGGAAGCCGACCATGTTGAACAGGGTGCCGAGCGCATTGTCCTGGCGCAACTGCACGATGGCATAAGGCTTCTTGTCGGGATTGCGCGGATCGGTAAGGCCAACGGGCTTCATCGGCCCATGGCGCAGGGTCTCGCGCCCGCGCTCGGCCATGACTTCGATCGGCAGGCAGCCGTCGAAGTACGGTGTGTTGGCCTCCCACTCCTTGAACTCGGCCTTGTCGCCGGCGATCAGGGCATCGACGAAGGCATCATACTGCTCTTTGGTCATGGGGCAGTTGATGTAGTCCTTGCCTGTGCCGCCCGGTCCGACCTTGTCGTAGCGCGACTGGAACCAGGCGATGTCCATGTTGATGGACTCCCGATAGACGATGGGAGCGATGGCGTCGAAGAAGGCGAGCGACGTCTCGCCGGTCAGGGACAGGATTGCTTCGGCTAAGGCGGGCGAGGTGAGGGGCCCGGTAGCGACGATGACGGAGGACCACTCCTCCGGCGGCAGGCCGGCGATTTCGCCGCGTTCGATGGTAACAAGCGGATGAGCTTGGAGGGCCGCCGTCACGGCATCCGAGAAGCCATCGCGGTCGACGGCCAGCGCACCGCCGGCCGGTACCTGGTTGGCATCGCCCTTCGCCATAATCAGCGAGCCTAAGGTGCGCATCTCCTGATGCAGCAGGCCGACCGCATTGGTCTCGGCATCGTCCGAGCGGAAGGAGTTCGAGCAGACCAGCTCTGCGAGGCCTTCCGTCCTATGGGCGTCGGTGCCACGCACGGGGCGCATCTCATGGAGAACGACGGGCACACCCGCCTGAGCGATCTGCCAGGCTGCTTCCGAACCGGCGAGGCCTCCGCCGACAATATGGATGGGTTCGATGGTGCTCATGGTCATTCTCCCGAGCGGCTTTGTTGACTCCCTCGGGAGCCCTGGTCAAGTTGAGCCGGTTTACTTTTGGAAAGGCATTCAACGCCATGCAATCCAGGCGTCCTGTCGTCCTTATTACAGGTGGAAGCCGCGGCATAGGGGCTGCGGTGGCGCAGCTTGCGGCCGAGCGCGGCTATGATGTGGCCATCACCTACCGGTCCGAACGCGACTCAGCCGAGCAGGTGCTCGCCGCGTGCCGCGCATCCGGAGCAGCAGCGGTGGCGTGTCAGGGGGATGTGGCCGTCGAGGCCGATGTGGTGCGTCTCTTTGACGAAGCGGAGACCGCGCTGGGCCCGGTCTCCCACGTGGTCAACAACGCAGGGATCACGGGCAAGTCCAGCAAGCTCGAGCAGGCCTCGGCGGAAACGATACGGGCCTGCATCGACATCAATGTACTGGGAGCAATCTGGGTGGCACGCGAGGCGGCGCGACGGCTCTCGAAGAGCCAAGGCGGGAAAGGCGGGACCATCGTCAATATATCGTCGGTCGCCGCGTCCCTGGGGAGCCCCAATGAGTATGTCTGGTATGCCGCCTCCAAGGGAGCGGTGGATTCCCTGACGATTGGCTTGGCCAAAGAACTCGCCGGGGAGGGGGTCCGCGTCAATGCCGTATCGCCGGGCATGACGAAAACCGACATCCACGAACGCAGCACCCAGGATGCGGGCCGCATGGAGCGGATTCGCCCCCACATCCCACTCAATCGGATTGGGGAGCCCGAGGAAATCGCCGAGGCGGTGCTGTTCCTGATATCGGACGCTGCGTCCTATATCACCGGTGCCAACCTCCCGGTCTCGGGCGGCCGCTGAAATCCCGCCGGCAAATGTCAAAAAAAGAAAGCCCGCCGGAGGCGGGCTGAGGTCTTTGCTGCGCTGCAGCGAAGTCTTACGCGAAAGCGTTCTGGCGAGCGACGCTCTCGATCTGGAAGCGAGAGATGCCGAGATCGTCGAGCTCGCGGTCCGAAAGCAGCGACAGCTCACGGATGGTCTCGCGATAACGCATATAGCTGCGGACCTTAGAGAGGATGTAAGAAACGAACATTGGAAGCTCCTAATCAGTTACCGGCCCCTTTGACCGGTGGCCTTTGTTCTTGCGTTTGCAGTGCGGTATATACGTCCGTGCGGTGCAGAAGAGGAGTGGTAATAGTGTAGGTCTGTCATGCTTTAGTAGCATAACGACCTAATGCCAAGTTAACTGTACTGCAGGCCAGGAATGGCTTGCTTCGGGCGCATCTCCCAGGCTCACAACGAGAAACAGCCCTGAAATCAGGGCTGTCTGCGGGATCTAGGGCTTCTGCGACGCAGGCGCCGATCTGACGCCAAGAATGCGGTCCGGCGAGGAGGAGGGGTGCTTCCGCGCGGGGGAAGCAGCTTCGGCCCCGCCTACAGGATAAAGAAGTCGGCCTTGGAGAGGGTCAGGCCGGAGTTCAGCTGGGCGAACTTCACGGCGGCAACTCCGCCGACGCCGTCATCGTCGTAGAGCAGGGCGCCGCTCTGCTTGTGGTAGATGATCCGGTCGGAGGAATCCCGGGCGCCCGAACCGGTGGCGAAGGCTCCGCTTGACAGCCAGCCGTCGCGTCCGACCCGGGTGAAGACCTGATTGTCGAGCATGATCGTGTCGTCGGCGGGCCGGAAGTCGACGATCCGGTCGACATTTTTGGTGGACGGCCTCGTGTCGAAGACGAAATAATCCTTGCCGGAGTCGCCGGTCAGCCGGTCGCTGTCCGCACCTCCGCTCAGGTAGTCGCTGCCGGCACCGCCGGTCAGGGCGTCACGGCCGGCGCCTCCGTACAGATCGTCGTCTCCCCAGAATCCATAGAGCTTGTCGGCACCCGTGTCGCCGTGGACGATGTCGTCGCCGTCATAGGAATAGACGATGTCGTTGCCCGACCCGCCACGGATGATGTCGTCGTAGTCGTTGCCGTGGAAGGTGTCGTGACCTCCGTTCAGGGTCACATACCAGGCATAGCCCTGAAGCTCGTCGACCGTCGTATAAAGATCGAGGTCTTCGATGGAGAGGATCTTGTAGCCGTCATTCTCATAGAGCAGGTCATCGACGATGACGTATAGCCATCGCTCCAGTATCGGGCAGTGAAGTAATCCACCAGGGCACTGCCGTAGATGTCGTACCCGGCAACCGCACCGTTGTCATAGACGAGGTCCGTCGTGACGGAGGGATCAGCCCCGATGAACGCCCAGCCCGAGCTGCCGGTGCTGGACATGTTGAAGCCCACGCCCGCTGCATTGAAAGCCTGAAAAACTGCCATGGCTGCGCTATTCCCGATGAACGACCAATAGCGCTACGCTAGAACGATAAACGTGAACTTAAGCTGTATGGGTCTGAGGACCGGCATTCATGGCGATGGTAAAGATTCGGTTGAACGCCTCGTCGCCCGCCTCAATGCTTCTGTCTGAAACGTTGCTGCGGCGTCGTATTTTGAACGGATGTTCATCTTCGCATCTAAATTATCGGGTAAGGTGCGTTACTTGAAGTTGTTGGGAACAGTCTCCAGTGGTTGGCGTTCATCTCGCACCTTTACTGTTATGGAGATGGTCCCGTGAAGAAAATTGCTCTCGGTGCCGCCCTTCTCTTGCTGAGCAGCGCGGCCTATGCCCAGACTTCCACGCAGACGAATACGAACACCAACACGACGTCACAATCATCCTCGGACTCGAACACGTTGCTGCGCAATCAGTCAGGCAGCAGCAACCGGACGCAGAGCGAGACCACAGCTGCAACCCGCAGCGAGAGCTCCGGTGCACAGATTAACGTCCGCAATCGTGAGGAAACCGGCACTCGGGTCGGGGTCGAGACCCGCGAGCGCGCGGGCGTGTCCGTCCGGTCCCGCACGGTCCGCGAGGTCGAGGAGCCGAGTGTCTCGGTGACCCGCCGCCGCAGCGTGACCACCTATGAGGAGCCCGATTCCGAGATCCACCGCACCGTGGTGAAGAAGAAGCCCACCAAGAAAGTAGCGGTGAAGAAGACCAAGCGGACCAACAAGGTCGTGTCGAAGAAGCGCCGCTATCAGGTGGTCGAGGAGCCCGTGGAGGTTCGCCGCCGGAGCGTGCGCCGCTATGAGGAGGTCAACGAGCCGAGCGTTTCCGTGAGGAGCCGCACGACGGTTCGTCGGACCCAGGACACCTCGCCGAGCGTCGGCGTGTCGGTCGAACAGCGCCGCTCCAACGACGTGAATGTGTCGACGAGCCGGACGCGCTCGAGTGCACCTGAAACGACGGGCACCGTCTCGACCCGCAGCCGGACGGATGTGAACAGCAACTCGGGTGGCAACACGTCGAATTCCGGCAGCAGCTCCACCAACATGCGCCTGCCGCAGCAGGGTGGCTCCTCCTCGCACGGCAGCAGCCCGAACCAGTAATGACAAGCAACTGAAATGGTTGGGAAAGGGGCCGGCTCAGCGGCCTCTTTCTCGAACCATCGGCCTCAAGTTGAGTTCAGGAGCGAGTTGAGTTCAGGAGTATGACGATGAAAAAGCTTTTGGTGACGATCAGCGTAGCTCTCTTGGCCGCGACATCCTTCAGTGGCGCGGTGGATGCCCGCCCCGGTAAGGGCCATGCCTACGGCTATTACAAAAACCACAAGGCCCAGCGCTACTACGTTCAGAGACGGAACAACAACAATGCCGCGATTGCGGCCGGTGTGACCGGTGCGATCCTTGGCGGGGCGCTCGCTGCGACGGCCCGGCCGACCTACCGGACCTATGACAGGCCTCGCTACAGGGCCTACGAGGCGCCCCGACGGACCTATTATCGAGAAGAGTACTACGACGACGGGTACTGACCCGGATCGGAAGAGCGCCTTCGGGCACTCTTCCTTTACGCCGTCAGCGCCGCAGATTCCCGACTGAGATGACGGCCCGCAAGGGGCCGTATTCCGTCTGCTTCCTCACGTCCAGCTGGACACGACCGCTCGCCTGCGTCCGGTAGGAGTCGGAGGAGCGAACACGCGATGAGCCGATCGCCGTCTCCGCCCGCACTCGACCGCTGACCCGCACGCAGGTATCGGAGGCCTGAAGCATCGCAAAGCCGGGCGGGCAGGACGAGGCCGCCTGCGCCTGACCGGTCGCCGCAAGGCTGGAAAGAATGAGGGCGAGGACGCATCGCTTCATAGCAAGCTTGAGTTTAGCCGTCCCTGTCCGCCCGTGGCAAGGCGATCGCCTCTGCCGAACTCAAACGCCGCCCGAGCCACTCCGGCGTCCATAGGATTTGGCAACGTCCACCCGGTCCACCTCCACGTGGAACTGTTCGGCCTTGGGGCTGTAATCCCGGATCGCGCCGATGCCATAGCGATAGGCGAGTTCGCCGCCGAGCCAGCCGCTGAACAGGAGGAGAACGGTCTGAATGCCGGACAGCCAGATGCCCCAGCCCTGGACCCCGGCCGCCGGATCGTCCAGGCGGACGCCGACATTGATGAGGGCCAACGCGACCACCACGAGATTGGCCACCATATGCGCCCAGGAGACCCATACGTTGCGCACCCGGTCGATCGTCACGAAATCGATCAGGCCCGGAACGGCGGCAACGAGAGCGGTGGCAATGCCGGCGATCAGGAGCCAGTAGGAGACCAGGGCCCAGAAGGGATCCTGGACGGCGAGGAAGGCGATGTCGGTTCCCAAAGCCCCGATCAGGAATGCGACGGGGAAGACAATCAGCATGTGGTGGAGCGGATGGCCGGCGATCGCCGCCGTGCTCTGGACGCCATGACGATGGTACATGCCCATGTAGTTCTCCCTCTCGGATGCTGCGTGAGGGAAAAATGCTCCGACCATACCTTCGTTCCCGGCGCTTTCTTTCCCTGTCCGCCGATCCGTCGCAGAGCGGGGTTCTGGACATCGCGAGGCAGGTGGGAGATAGCGCAGGTATTCATTCCCTACGGGATGGGCCGTGGGGATTCGTCTGCGGCCGTCTCGCCGAACTCCATGCAGCCGCTTCTATGGTCCTTGATCCTGCCACGCTCACCGTCGCCTTCGTGTTGCTTTCGGCAGTGCTTGGAACGTTGTTGCTTTTCTCCTGGGTGCTGAACCGCAAGGTCCAGGCTCTCGCCTGGTGGGGCAGCGCCTTCTGGTTCATTGCCTTAGGAATTGGATCGGCCAATCTGGCGCAGGGCCAGCCGGCTTACGCCATTCTGCTCGTGGCGAACGCCTTGGCCTTGCTGTGTTATGGTGTCCTGTATACGGGCTGCAGGATCTTCAATGGTCGCTCGGCGCCTTCAACGGCGACGCTTGCCGGCGTGGCTGTCTGGGTCGGCGCATTTCCGTTCATCTATAGCTCGCACGGCTACAGGCTGATCGTCGCGTCGCTGATCACCTTTGCGTATTCGGCACTTTCGGCGTGGGAACTCGGACGCTATGCGCCACGGCCTCTGGCCTCCTCGCGTGTCGCGGTCGTGCTTCTGCTGGGGCTTGCCATCTTCAATCTGTCCCGTGGAACGCTCGGGATCGCCCTGACCTCCGTCTCCTGGATCGATACCTTCGCCAGCCGGTGGTCGCCGTCCATGGCACTCCTGCTGGTCATGTTCGGGCCGACGCTGGCCTTCATGTTTCTATCCATGGCCAAGGAGAAGGTCGAATTCGAGTACAAGCAAGCAGCTCTCGTCGATCCGCTGACCGGCGTTCCCAACCGGCGCGCCTTCATGCAGAACGCTTCCCTTCTCCTCGGCCGGCTCGGCAACAGGCCGGCGAGCTGCCTGCTGTTCGATCTCGACAACTTCAAGGCCCTCAACGACGGCTACGGACACGATGCCGGCGACCGCATTCTGACGATCTTCGGTGAGGTGCTGGCGAGCCATCTGCCACAAGGCACCTTCGGCCGCTTGGGCGGAGAGGAATTCGGCGCGATCCTGCCGCTGGCTTCCCGCGAGGCGCCTCTCCTGGCGGACCGGATCCGGCATGCCTTCTCCACGGTCGGGGCAAACACTCTGGGCGGTTCGGCCGCGGTGACCGTCAGCGTCGGCTGCATTACGGCAACAGGCATCGATGCCGGAACGCTGCTCCGGCGCGCCGATGCCGCGCTTTATCAAGCCAAGCGCGGCGGCCGCAATATCGTTATCGCGGCCTGATCGGGCGGGTCCGATGCCCTAGACGACGAAGAAGTCGTGATGGGTCAGGGCAAGGCCCTTCTTGAGCTGTGCGAATTCCACCGGCTTGCGTGAGCCCGACCCGTCGGCATCGTAGGAGAGGATGCCGGTCTTCTTGTTGTAGAGGATGTAGTCGTTCTGGTCCTTGGGCCTGTTTCCCGCGTTGAAGAACTCCGCATTGAGCTCGGTGGGATGGGTGGACGAACCCGGTCCGAGCTTCCGGAAGATGGCGTTGACGAGCCAGATCGAGTCGTCCCGCACCGAATAATTCGTGATCGTATCGAAATTGACCTTCCGATCCGTCGTGGCGCTCCCGAGCTTCGAGCTGAAGATGAAGACGTCACGGCCTGCATCGCCGCTCAGAATGTCGTTGCTGGCGCCGCCGTTGAGGCTGTCGTGGCCGTTCCCGCCGAAGACATAGTCCTTGCCCGTATCCCCATAGAGCTTGTCGTTGCCTCCATCCCCGAAGACGAAGTCGTTGCCGCCCATACCCCGGATCGTATCGTTGCCCGAACGGCCGCTCAGACCCTCATCCTGCCCGGTGCCTCTGAAAGAGTTGGACTTGGCGCTTCCGATCCAAGTCTGCTGTGATGTGAAGATCGCGCCGGAATCCACACCGTAGATCACATTGCCGAGCAGGCGGATGCCGCTGGGGCCGGCCAGGGTGTTCGTCTGCTCCTCGCGGATCCCGTAGCGCGCGTCGATCGCCCCGTCGGAGTAGATCGTGTTGTTCAGGATCTGCGTGTTGGTCGAATAGTACGTCAGCCCGGTGGTCGTATCGAGGCGCATGCGGATGCTGATCTCGTCGAACTGGTTGTCTCCGGCCTGCGCGTTGTTGAAGATGTGGCTGTTCTGAATGATGCTGCCGGTCGATCCTTCGATCCGGACGCCGCTGCCCTGGTTGCCGAAGATCATGGCGCCGTCGACGATGACGTTGGCGGCCATGTTGAGCAGGACGCCGTCCTTGACGTTGGCGTAGTACTGGCCGCCGACGATCTGGACATTGCTCGGCCAAGCTATGTTTTCCGATCCGCGCTGCACGACCACGCCTGTCGACCCGTTGCCGTAGGCGATGTTGTCCTGCAGGAGGAGCCCGGTCGTCGTGGTGGTGATGTTGAAGCCGTGCCGGTCGTTGCCGTAGGCGATGTTGTTCCTGTAGATGCCGTTGACGATGTAATCGGCCACGAAGCCGTCGAGCCCGTTGCCGTGCGACACGCTGCTCTCGATCGTCAGGCGCAGGGTCTGCTCATGCGGGTCGAAGCCATAGCCCGAGCAATCCATCACCTCCACGCGAGCCACGTGGATGTCGCTATCCTGCTGCGTACTTCCAGGTTTGACACCCGTATAGAAGCCGTCGATCTTGCCGGTCGTGGCGTCGCGATTTCCGTCGATGGTGAGATCGAACAGGCCCACATTGCTTGTCACTTGATCGAATGGAGTGCGCACCACGCCGGTGATGTTGCCCGTCGATTCGTCGGCAACCTTGAGGATCGTCTGGCCCATGCCGGCACCCTGCAAGGCCGTGCCAGTGAGCAGTTCGACCGCACCGTCGCTCTTGTCGCCATTGCCTTTGACGAGCAGGGTGCCCGCCGGCAGAACGACCGTCACACGGCCCGTGGAAGGATTGTAGGCATCGCTGGCCGCTTTGACGGCTGCATTGATGGCAGCGGTATCGTCCTTCGCATCATTCGCAATAGCACCAAATTCCGAAGCATAGAAACGCAAAGCCATGCAGACAATCCTCTGTCGAAAAAGGAAGACAGCCTGCTTAACCAGCTTTGAGCAATTTTTTGTGGGTTATTCCTGAGGATTGACCGGCATAGGAGGTAGTCATCATGAAGGTGATGGTGACTTACTCATAGGTTAAGAAGCTACTCTAAAGTTTATTGAGCGAACAATTCGGAGAGGCGTTGCGATGATGTCCGGTCCATCATACCGGCCCGCAAGTCTGAAAATGTCGCTAGCTGCCTCAAAGATGGGCATGGCGAGAGGAAATCATCAGCATTGAGCGTCCTTTCATCGAATGGTTCGCGGACATAGCCTGCCATCGTCATCGACAGCTCAATGAGACGCTGTTGCGCAGGGAAGATGATCGATCCTATTGCTCACGAAGGACATCGACGATGAATCGTTCCACCTCTGCAAATCTTTCCATGCCTCAGCGGACATTGCCGCGCGCCATACGCAGTGGACGGTCATGGATCACGTTCGACACGGATGTGACGCAGCTCTGAGCGAGCACCTTCTGTATAAATGGCGGGCTGAAAGCAATCGTTTCCGGAAAACAACTATAACTGCCATGTCTCGTAACCTGTGTTAACGCGCTCAAGCTCAGGGCGTGTAGTCTGCAGTCAGAAAAAGGTGAGGAACTGCCATGCCTCGCTATCATTTTCACGTTCAGCATGGGGATCGGTTCATCCTGGATAGGGAAGGTGTCGACCTGCCGAACTTGAGAACAGCGCGGGGAGAGGAGTCTCTGGCCGCTCAGGCGTCCTGGGAGCATGTGTGGTGCTTTATCCAGAGCTTGCCCAACAGAACCACTGTCATTACGGACGAGTCAGGTCGGATTGTCTTTGTTCTTTCTCTGTAGCGTGTGCTTCCACACCGCAAAAAGTGCGGTCCGGGTGAGTATTCCATCATCGTCAGACGATCGCTGCAACAGAGGGGAACGAGATGCCCCGTTACTACTTCCATCTCCGCTCGAAGGAGCAGTTCATCTGGGATAAGGAAGGGGTCGATCTGCCAGATCCCGTCATCGCCCGAGGGGCCGCCGACAAGGCTGCGGCCGAGCTCCGTGGCGGCCTGCTGCATGAAAGCACGCAGGTATGCTCTTGGGTCGTCGCAGTCACGGATGAGGGTGACCAACTCATTCACGTCACGTCGCTCTAGTTGTTTGGTGGCGGAACGTTGTTGGGATCGGGTGCGTTACGCCATTGAGGAGTACACTTGGCGCTTTGACGGCCTGCGACGCCGAGCTTCTCACCGCAGGAGGACGTGATGCACTCCCTTCATCCGCAAGCCCGCACCACCCCCGCTGTCCGCCAGGAGATCGCCCGCTCGAGAGAGCCCACCGGCGTGCTGGCCCAGCGCTTCAGCGTGAGCACCGAGACCATCCGCAAGTGGCGCAAGCGCGGAGCCCAGGACTGCCAGGACCATAGCAGCCGGCCGCACAAGCTGCCCTGGAAGGCCACCGAGGAAGAGCGCGCCATCGTCTGTGCCCTGCGCCAGGCCACCGGCTTTCCGCTCGACGATCTGACCTTCATCGTCACGCATTTCCTGCCGCATCTCAACCGCGATGCCGTCTACCGCATCCTCAAGGCCGAGGGTCTGGGACGATTGCCCCCGGCGCAGCAGCGCCAGCGCCGGAGCGGCACGTTCAAGGACTATGATCTCGGCTTCGTGCACATCGACATCAAGCACCTGCCCAAGCTGCAGACCGCCGACGGGGAGCGCCGCAAGCGCTATTTGTATGTGGCCATCGACCGCTGCTCGCGCTGGGTGCACCTGGCCGTCAAGGACGATGAGCTGGCCACCAGCGCGGTCGCCTTCCTGAAAGAGGCGGTGCGCGCCTTCCCCTTCAAGGTCACGCACGTCCTGACGGATCGAGGATCCTGCTTCACGGCGGATGCTTTCGAGGACGCCTGCCGCCAGCTGAAGCTGGAGCACCGCAAGACCAAGCCCTACACGCCGCAGACCAATGGTCTCGTGGAGCGCTTCAACGGGCGGGTGCAGCGCGAGGTGCTGGGCATCACCATCTACAGCCATCGGGACCTCGAGACGCTGCTCAAGGGCTTCAATCAGGCCTATAACAGAAGACGTCA
>NZ_VOSK01000499.1 GCF_009296175.1 Microvirga tunisiensis
GAAGCGGGGAGCAATGCGGGTGACGAGATCGTCCAACTGATCGGCCCAGCGGTGGGCCTCGCTTGCGTCTGTCATGGCGCGACACCTCCGTGTCTAAGACAACGCACAAGCCCCGGCTGTAGTACTAATCCATTTATCCGTGAGGTCTAAGGATGCCTGCCACCATCGGCGATTGGTATCGCCTGTCTGATCCCGAGCTCGATGACGACCGTCTCACCAAAAGGCGGCTCTCGGCTGAGAAGCTGACTTCACGCCTCACCGGAGCCAACGCCATCCCGTTGGAAATTGTGTCGCTCGCGGTCGAAACCTTCGGAAGCCCGGGGATCTCGTCTAATGCGGCCCTTCCTGTTGCGATCCAGGCAATCGAGGAGCAGCAGCCAACAGCGGACAAGGATGCGCTGTCGTTGGCATTGGATCCACGGATCCTCTCCGCCTTCGCAGTCGACCAAGCGCTCGGCGGTTCACTTGGAACACGGCAAAGCCGGCAGGGCAGCATCGCCCTTCTGGCAGGCGCCGTCACTGCGGCTCTGCGGCACAGGGCACCGCCAACAGGGGCGTTCGCCGCGACACGGATGAGGGGTCTTCTTGAGTCGGCAGAGCAGGTGCTCAACACCTTCGATGTTCGCAGGAGAGAACGAAAAGGGTCTCCCTCTAAGCATTTCGCCGAAGCTGCTGCCGATCAGACGGCCGACTGGCGCAAGGTCGTCGGCGAAGCCCTCCGGGAAGTGGAGGAGGATGCCTCCAAAGACCGTGAGGAGCTTGAGGCACTTTGGTGGGTCTTTGGTGAGTACTCGTACAAGTTGATGAAACCCTACGCGGATCTCAACCCAGCCGCGGCATCGGTCACGGCCGGTGTTGAGCTTGCAGAGATTGTGAGCCCCCCCGCCACGCTAGGAATGACTGCCATTGCTTCAAGGATGATGCGCATCGTGCCGGCAGGGAATGAAGAGAAACCATTGGCCACCCTCCTTGAAGAGATTTCTGAGGAAGCGTGGGCGCTAGTCACCCCGGCTGCGGGCGATAAAGACTTCGTTCAGCGTCATCCAGTCGTTTTCCCTATCAGTCTTGTAGCGACACGCCGCGAGCAGGCGGGAGGAATACCGGACTTCAACTCCCTGATCACCGGATGGAGCCCTGACGCCAACTCCAGCGGAAGCATGCTTGCTGCGCAGGTTTTTGCAGAAAGGTCGTTGCTGCGCGCAGCGGTCCGACCCAAATCGGGGCGCTGAGTTGTGACTAAAGCAATCTCCTGTTCAGAAGATGGGTGCCTGATCTTGGAAGCCGAGATCTGCAAGCGCACCGGTGGGTCAGAGCCGTGCGATATGGCTTCGACGGTTGCGCAGCCAGCCTCTCTTGGAGACCTGGAAGGTGAAATCGATAAGCAGACCGCTCTAGCGCTTCGTCCAGAATCCGAGCTTCAAGACGAAGAGCCGCGTGTCGCGAAGTCAGGAGATCACAGACTCCATCCCGGTATGGAGCTGGGCATGCCGGATTTGCAGCCGCTCATGGACGAAGATTATGGCCATGTCATTACGATCCTGGGAGCGGGAGATGCAGGCAAGACGAGTTTCCTTTGCTCCCTCTACTGCATGGCGGCCTCCGGTGATCTTGAGGCCCATGGATACAGATTCGCCGGCAGCTTGACGCTGCCAGGCTTTGAGGCCCGAACGCGCAAGAGCAGGAACTGGGAGAAGGGCAAAGTTCCCGATCGCATGACGTACCGCACCCAGTACGAGGTTGATCGCGGTGCTGGCTTTATGCACTTAGACTTACATCGGATTGGACAGGAGCGCCGAATGCGCCTGTTTCTATCTGACCTACCCGGCGAGTGGACCACCACTCTTATCGACAACGCCCGAAATGCGGATCGCCTACGTTTCATCGACAGGTCCGATGGGATCCTGATCCTGATCGATGGTCCAACTCTCTTGGATCGGCTGCGGCGAGGGCAAACCTTGAACCAGCACAAGATCCTGATCGACAGAATCTCAGCCATTGTCCCAAACCGGTGCCCGATAGCCGTCTTAGCAACAAAGGGCGATCAAATCGGCATGACCACTCCGCCCGCGCTCGACGACATTGTTCAACACGCTAGACGAAGCGGGTTTCAAGCCCATGGCGCCGTCATCTCTTCCTTTTCAGGGGTGGAAGAAGTTTGCTCGGGAGCAGGCGTTGTCGAGTCCCTCATGACAGTATTAGCGTCATCCCCCAACGCTGCATATTCCGGCACTCGGCCTGAGGTCAGCGCAAGGCCTGCGCGCTTCTTCGGGTGGGCGCCCGTCACTCGTGGAGAGGCACGATAATGATGGGCGGCCGCACGGTGCTCTTGGTCGGAGGTCCAGAGGTTGGCAAGACCAACTATCTGATGCGCTTTTGGTTGGCTGTTCGTGACAACAAGGAGAGGAGCATCAAGCCCCTTGGACTGCCCGACGACCTCGAATATCTCAATCGTGGCGCCGATGCGCTGCTGGGTGGTCATTTTGCGGGGCGGACTCTCCAGCGAATTGGTGCGCTCTGCGAAATTCCTCTCACTGTCAGGGATGAGCCGTTCTCGCTGCTGGTTCCGGATATCGCAGGCGAAGAGTGGATGCGGATCTATAATGACCGTAGGTGGCCTGCCGACTGGGCTACCTACTTCACAAAGGACACCTCGTTCCTTGTTTTCGTGCGCGCCCACTCACCCCTCAATGTTCCGCAGCTGGATTGGCAGACGGTCCAACGCTACTTCGGCGGTAACAGAGCCAACCTAGATCCGAACATCTCAAAGGATGTTACCCCTGAGGAAGCACCCACCCAGGTTGTTATTGTTGACTAAATTCAGACCATTGTCGGCATGTTCAGGCAATTGGCCGGTGTCTCGCGCAAGCCAAGGATCGGCATCGTGGTGTCGGCATGGGACCGGCTTTCGCAATCTGAACAGGAGGAAGGCCCCTCCGCTTATCTGAAGCAGGAGTTTAGGCTGCTCGCAGATTACCTGGAAAGCAATAAGCACAGGATCGAGACGGCGTGCTTTGGAGTTTCGGTCGTCGGTGGCGACCTGAACGATGAGCCTTACTTTCGTGAAAGGTTCCTTAATACGATGGATCCTCTCACCTGGGGATCAGTCTGGCACGAACTTGAAGGAATGCCCCGTGAGAGCCATGATCTCGCGCTTCCAGTCGCTTGGGCCCTTGACGCTGTGGGGCCCCCAGGAAAATGACCAGTGTTGCTCTTCAACAGGCGGTTCACGGCTACCGCCGCGGTCACCAGAAGCTTGCCGCTAGTTTTGAGCTGAATCCGATAGACGAAGAGGCTGTCGCCTACCTCAGTGATCTGTCTGGTTTACCCGTTAAGGATGACATTCCAGCCTACTTAACAGTCTATCCGCTCCCTAGCGGGGACTACTATGCATTTTCTCAAACGTGGATGGACCGCGAGGCTCCGCGCGAAGGGTGCGTGTTGACCCATACGATCTTTGTTCCGAGCAATGCTTGGAGGGAGGGTATATCAGCGAGAGGCATTGACCTGCCGCTGAAATTTTCCTCCACGTTGAGTTAGAGTCCGGCCCCTCACAAGGACGGACAATGAAGCGTTCACGGTTCACGGAAGAGCAGATTATTGGAATTTTGCGGGAGCAGGACGCGGGGG
>NZ_VOSK01000500.1 GCF_009296175.1 Microvirga tunisiensis
CTGGCTCAGGCTTTTTATCGCTTGGCTCATGGCAGCCCTGATGAGTTCATCCGCGCAATCGGATACTTCTCAGGTCGCCTGAAATCCAGCGCCAGCCGCGTGCCGCCGCATTATTCAGGGCCGACTACCTACTCTGAGCATGCTCCTGTTCGTCGTAGTAGCCCGCAGCCTGCTGAACCGACTCGTGAGCTGACTGACGCATCGCATCCACTAGCGGGATTCGATCCCGTCCAGCCTGAGTCATAAATCCCGAACGGAGTCGATGAGCGCTGAAGTCGGACGGGTAAAGGCCAGCCATTCGGCATCGCTTCTTCAGAATGAGATTGACCGACTGGGGCGTCAGCGAGGTGTCGCCGATGGAGCCGTCATTGCGAACCTCCCGGAAGATGGGCCCGTGGTGATCTAGGCGACGTGCATCCATTCGTGGAGGGCCACAGCTGCGCGTACGGCGGCGAATACAAAAGCTCCCTGCCCTGCGGACGTCGTTTTAGTGCGTCCGACTGCAATGCGGATGCATGGGACAACAGGAGATGCGGTATCGTCTGGTCGGAGCATGATTGGATCGGCAACAGTGATCTGGGAGTGTCTCAGGGTCGCGATCTCGCTGCGCCGGCGGCCGCAAGCGGCAAATGCAAGCGGGAGCATTGCCCGGTCACATAGGTCGATGGCTTTTGATCCGTTACAGGTGGCAAGGAGCCGGTCGAGCACATCGCGAGTAATGGGTTTGCGGCTCTTGCGCTGGGGTAAGCGTCCCGAGGCCTTCATCGCTAGCCGGACGGCTTTCCTACTTCCCGGATGGTCAAACGGGGCCTCAACGACTTTCCATTGATGCAGGGTCGACCAGTTAGTTGGACAAACGCCGTGAGACGTCTTGGGCGCGTTTGGTCCATCGACCTTCAGGACCTTGCACTGCCTGAGCTCCTCCATCACGGCATCAGGCGTGCCGTGGGCCGGATCGATAGCTTTCTGATCTGGATCCCAGAGATGATGGGCAATGAACTTCAAGACAAGTTCGGGATCTGCAGGCCAGGCCAGGGCAGGGCAGGGCAGGGCAGGGCAGGGCAGGGAGCGTCCGGTGGCAGCAAGGGACCAGGCCTCAAGATAGGCGAGATCCGAGGCGAAAGCGCGTAGCGTGTTCGCCCCATCCCTGTATCAGCGAGGTGCTTCAGGGCGGCGACATCGGCGTCGGTCAGAACTTCCGCATAGCGTTCAGCTGCCGCCATCGGAAGCACGGCCGCCAGCGCGGCGAGTTGCTTCGCGCGGCTGATCTGAGATGTCGAACGGGCCAACGCTTTTTGCTCCCTCATCATGCAGTGCCGTCTTCGAATCTGCCTTGGCCGGACTACAGTCGAGCCCCTCTGATTTGTGAATCGTGACTGAGCAGCTTAAGGAGATCCGCCTGGTCCAGCGTCGCACTCCTGCTACATTCCCGTGGTCTGTGCCGCGGAGGCAGAGAGGGAAGGAACGCCGCGTGAGCTGGATTACCGATGTCGCGCCAAAGATCAAAACTCTGTTCAAGAGGGACACACCCGAAAACTCATGGATCAAGTGCCCAGACTCCGGGCAAGTGGTGTTCCAAAAGGACGTTGAGGCCAACCAATGGGTGATCCCAGGCTCTGGCCACCACATGCGCCTGTCGGCGATCCAGCGCCTGACGCTGACCTTCGACGAGGGCCAGTGGACGGACGTGCCCGTCCCGGACGTGGACTCCGACCCGCTGAAGTTCCGAGACACCAAGCGCTACACCGATCGCCTGAAAGAGGCCAGGACGAAAACCGGGTTGCCGGACGCGATCAAAGTCGGCACGGGAACCGTCGAAGGCCTGCCGATGACCGTGGCAGCCCACGACCCAGATTTCATCGGCGGCTCGCTCGGGGTGGCGGCCGGGGAGGCATTCATCCGGGGTGCTGAAACGGCGATCGAGCGAGCCACGCCCTATGTGGCGTTCACCGCCTCGGGTGGAGCCCGGATGCAGGAGGGCATGCTGTCCCTCATGCAGATGGCGCGCACTACGGTTCTGATCCAGCGGCTGCGCGAGAGAAAGCTACCCTATATCGTCGTTCTCACCAATCCGACCACAGGCGGGGTGACGGCGTCTTATGCGATGCTGGGTGATGTCCATATGGCCGAGCCGGGGGCTCTGATCGGGTTTGCCGGACCACGGGTGATTGAGCAGACGATCCGCGAGCACCTGCCCGACGGGTTCCAGCGGGCCGAGTTCCTGAAGGAACACGGCATGGTCGACATGGTGGTCCACCGCCATGATCTGCGCTCGACACTGGCGCGCCTGTGCATCCTTCTTATGCGACTGCCTGCTAATGAGATCGGGACGACGTCCGATGCCCCAGCGGATGACGGGTCGGATCATCATGAAGCTGACCGTCCGGCACCTTCCGTTGAACAGAGCAACCCTTTGTAGGGGAGAGGCCATTCTCTCGCGCAACCATCAGTACCGTCACCGATTTAGGTGAAGGACGAAGGCGTGGCACCCACTATGGTTAACGAGAGGAAAACGGACTGGAGGGGGAATGGCGCGAAACCCGGTTCGCGATGAGCGCCAAGGGGACCTGTTCGGGCACCTCCGTCACCTGCCAAACCGGTCTGCCGGGCCTCCCCGCCGAGGCCGGTGCGTGAGGAGACCCGGGCGCCGGAGCCAGTATCGTTGGGCACGCTTGGCGCGAAGGCAACAAGGCCCGAGATCGACGAACTCCTGGAGGGCATGCCGGATCGGGAACTGGCCTATCTCGCGGTAGAGGCTACGCGGCTCGTGAAGCGCAGGCTCGTCCGAAGGCAGGGGAGGGGGCTCCGGCCGATAGGCGCCGGCAGAGGCAAGTCGCCTCTTGATGATGCCCTCGTTCGTCGAACGCAAAATCTGGTGACAGCAGCGCTATCACTGGATGTCAGGGACTGCGAGGCCAATTTTGCGGGCCCGGTCGAGTTGGAATTTGACCGAGCTGGCCTTCCATTCTCTCCCGCCTCGTGGCGTCCGCTCTCGCATCCCTTCCAGCTGGGCGCCGATCTCACGCAGGGTGAGGGTCGGGTTAGAGATCGCAATGCCGGCAATCAGGGTCATGATGCGATCGTCCGGCGGACGTCTCCCGGCTTTCCGTAACAACTCCGGCTCAGCCATCCGCTCGGCGACCAATCGCTTGATCGCCCTCCTGAGGCTTTGATCCGTCCACCGCTGGCCTCGTGCATTCAGCACCTGCACGACATCTCGCCAGCTATGGTCCGGCCGCATCTGACGGACAACGGGAAGGAAAGAATTAGCCGCCGTCAAAAGGTCGCCCAAATAGACGCGGTCGCGGGCGAGGGCGGTCTTGCGGATTGCCTCTGGCCGTCCCTCACGCAATCCGGGGTTCCCTGGCCTCTTCCCCTTAGCCACTGCCGCCTTCATGCCAGCCTTCGTGCGCTCCGAGATCAGCGATCGCTCCAGCTGAGCGACGGCGCCCAGGACCTGCAGAGAGAACACGCCTTGCGGGGTCGACGTGTCGATCGGATCCCTGAGGGATTTGAAGTGGGCGCCTTTCTCCTCAAGCGTCTCGATGACTTCGAGCAGGTGGCTGACCGACCGGGCCAAGCGATCGAGCCGGACGACC
>NZ_VOSK01000501.1 GCF_009296175.1 Microvirga tunisiensis
GAGGTCACGCCGTTGTGCGGCGCTCGCGACAACAGGGGATTTGCCCGCCATGATCCGCATCCCGAACTAAACCACAAGATGGAATCACAGACAGCATCCGTTGGCCACCCCGCTGAAACCTGCTTAGACACCTTCCACAGCTGGTCGGCGACCTCCATCAGCGGACTGGTCCATCCTGCTTGGAGTTATCTGTTTTTGGTACTCAAGAGTCGATTGTGCCTGAACCGTGCACCTGTCAGCCAAGCCAACCCAGAGTTGAATACGGCTTCCGGAGCCAGGTTTTGGCAACGCGGCAAACGACGGTGTAAGCCGGGTTGAACACGTTGCCGATGTCATAGCGCACCACTTGTCCCAGAAGATGGCTGGCAGAAGTGGGATCCAGGCCGAAACTGTTCCCAAGCCAGTTCAACATCTCAGTCGTAGCGTGCTGGAGGGCCTGGTCCAGCGGACGGGCATTGCCAACCGTGAAGATATCCGTAGTTGTCTCGCCACGGGGCCAGCCGTGATTGGCTTTCTTCTTCAGTCGCACGGTGAATTCGACCTCGAACGAAGTCTCGATCCCCGTGCCGACAATTTCGCCATCCCCCTGGCATGCATGCCCATCGCCCAAGAAGAACAGGGCACCGGACTCGAACACCGGGAAGCAGGCAATTGCTCCTGGCGCAAAGCCTCTGAAGTCCATGTTACCGCCATGCCGACCGCTCGTGGCCGTGGAGATCGCCTGACCCAAGCCAGGTGCCACTCCGAAGCACCCGATCATGGGGGTCAGAGGCAAAACAAGATCCGCCACCGCGGTGGGCGGCTCCATCAAGCGCACAGTCTGAGCGGCGCGATCAATGGCCCACTCGACGCGATACCGCTCAGGCAGTCGGGGCAGGATCTCCGGATCAACCACGTTCGGGGCCAGAAGGGAATAGGTCCAGCCCGTGTCCCGCGTTGGCGTCATGCGTTGGATCTGCACGATCAGCGCGTCGCCGGGCTCTGCCCCTTCCACGAAAAAGGGACCTGTCATGGGATTAGGCCTGGGAGCGCGTTCCACATGTTCGTGGTCGCGTCCAGCGGCATCAATCGTAGTGGTGATGACCGTGTCGCCATCACTGATCCGCAGGACCGGATCTCGAGCACCCAAAACGTTGTGATAGCCTGCCGGAACGAACCGATGGTGGGCCACGTGTCAACTCCTCATACTCATGCGCGTTGTAGATCATTCGAGCTGTGCGAGCCACAAGGCTGCTCAGACCGCCACTCGGTCAATCGGCCTTGCCTATGAAATGTCCTGCGCCATGGCGCGTGCCGGGCGACCAAGGGTGGTCTATTCCACTCTCGTGGACAAAAAGGACCGCAAATTTAATACGCTGATCAATTCAGCCTGCTCCGACGGAGTGGCACAGCCTTATGATGCGCTGACCCCGTTGAGCGGCATAGCCCGCCTGGTGAGATATCCCACGAGTTCATCACGCCCCAGGCAATTCAGCACCCGGTGCGGAGGAATGCCTCCCTTGCGGGCCATCAAAACACCCCAGGAGGTAAGATCAAGCTCGTCGATACTATGCGCGTCCGGGTTGATGCTGAACATGCACCCGAGTTCGAGTGCTCGCTGATGCCAGCGCCAGTCCAGATCCAGACGGGAAGGATGGGCGTTGATCTCAACGGCCACCTCGTGCCTTGCGCAGGCCTCCAAGACCGTCTCGATGTCAATCTGATAGCCTTCCCGGCGGCGGAGCAGTCGACCCGTCATGTGGCCGAGAATGGTCGTGAACGGGTTGGATACCGCCCGAATGATCCGCTCGGTTTGGGTCTTGGCATCAAGCCTGAAGCGGCTGTGCACGCTCGCCACGACAAAGTCGAAGCGAGCCAGGACCTCGTCCGGATAGTCGAGCGAGCCGTCTTCGAGGATGTCGGACTCGATCCCCTTCAAGATCCGGAAGCGGCCTTGGTAGCGAGCGTTCAACTCGTCCGCGAGTTTGTGCTGGTGGGCCACTCTCTCGACTGAGAGGCCGCCGGCATAGCTGGCCGTCTTGGAGTGATCCGCGACACCGAAATACTCATGGCCTTTGGCCCGCGTCGCCTCGGCCATTTCCTGGAGTGTATTGCTGCCGTCCGAGAAGTCGGTGTGGCAGTGCAGAAGACCCCGAATGTCCTGATCGGCCACGAGGTGAGGTAATCGTCGCGCCACGGCGAGGGCGATCTCTCCCCTGCCCTCCCGCAGTTCGGGTTCGATGAAGGGAAGATCCAGCGCAGCATAGACGTCCTTCTCGTCCAGGCAGTCAACGAGGTGCTTACCGCGGTAGAGCCCTCGCTCATCGAGCCGCAAGCCGCGGCGCTCGGCAACAGATCGGAGTTCATCGATGTGCTTGGACGAGCCGGTTGCCAGCACCAAGGCAACCCCATAGTGCCGCCGGTCCGTCAGCCACACCCTGGCCTCCTCAGAGAGTCCGACAACCTCGATCCCTGCGTGAGCCGGGGTCTCGGCCACAAGAGCGAGATCCGACACCAGCTCGGAGCCACGCCGGAATTCGCCGGCGGGAACGATGCGGGTGAGCTCGGGATGCGACCGCCTGAGGTTTGCTTCCAAGGTGCTAAGGTGCTCGCCGGCGCGATGGATGAGCCGCTGCCCGTGCGAACGCCGCATGAGCTCGATGCCTGCGAGGACCTTGTCCTGAAAGGCTGGACCGAAGCCCTTTGTCGCCTTCAACTGGTCCTGCCGGCACGCCGCTTCGAGTTCATCGATGCTTGTGATCCCAAGCTTGCGGTAGAGGTCGAGGACTTTCTGCGGGCGCAGACCTGGGATCGCCAGCAGTTCCAGCACGCCCGCTGGCACCTCGGCCCGCAAGGCCTCCAGGCGCGGCGTGATGCTGTCCCGATGCAATCGCTGGATCGTCTCTGAGAGGGCGGCACCCACGCCTGGGATCTCCTGGAGCTGCCCTGCACCAATGACCTGCTCGAGGGGCTCACTGAGCAGCAGGAGGCTCTCGGCCGCCCGGGTGTAGGAGCGGGCCTTGTAGGGGTTCTCTCCCGCAAGCACGAGCCGCTGCCCGATCTCGACCAGCAATCTGGCGACGGCGGGCGCATCCAGGCCCTTGGAGGCCTGTGCCGCCATTGCTAAAGGCGGCGATGAGGTTGGCTCGCGGTCCATTCGCAGTTCTAACGGGTAGCGGGTGGTGGCTCTCGGCCATGAGTAACGTCTGGCAGAGCCCGACAGTTTCCGAAGGCTCGGCGACCGCCCTCGCTGCCCCGTGGAATCGGCGCAGGATGTGTTCCTGATTGAGTAGTGCTGCGTTAGAAGCGACCGCCAAGGATGGCTTACAGAAGGCCGAAAACAGCATCGGCGGGATGTTGACCTATCCGAAGCTCAAAGTCTCTCCAAGAGGCTCTGCCGCCTCCGTGCCTCGAACCCGAAGGGCAGGAGACTGACATTTTAACTTTGCCTACATTCAAATTTCGTTGAACAAACATTATGGAACTAAGTAGGTCGCCAAAAGTTCTGCAACAGCTTTCTGAGCCAGAAGTGTTTGGATGCCATGCCGGCCTTGCGACGTGCTTGTTGCGGCGTCAGCGTCAGCACCCAGGCTGCGGCATTGGCGGCGAGG
>NZ_VOSK01000502.1 GCF_009296175.1 Microvirga tunisiensis
AGATCCGCTGCACGCTGGTGTGGGACAGGCCTGTGACAGCGGCCATCGAGCGCACGCTCCACTGCGTCGCTCGCGGCGGCTTCTCATGCAGGGTCATGTCGACAACCCGCTGGATCACCGCGGCCGTCAGGGGCTTGCGCCCTGGCGGGCGGGTGGCGTCCTTGAGAAGCCCGTCGACGCCCGCCTGCGCATAGCGGCGGCGCCAGCGCCTCACCGTCAGAGTGCTCGTGCCGACGCGGCCGGCGACCTCGGTAGCGCGCAGGCCCTCACCAGCCAGCAGAACAATCCGAGCCCGCCAGACGACCTTCTGGGATGTGTTGCGGTCACCGACCAAGCTCTCCAAGCGATCTCGATCAGCGGCGGGAACCTCAATGCGTTCGATCTTGCCCATCAGAGCAGGATCGCACGTCGGATCGGATTTCGGAATCACTCGTCAGTGACAGAACACTAGAAGAGGAATGAGCACCGGATGGATCCCGAAAGCGGAAGCCACTTTTGAGTCCGATGCGACGGGCAAACTCAGGCTTTCCGCACATCTTCTGCACGAAGAGGCTTGCCAACCGGATCAGATCCCTCTATGTCACCGGCCTCGGCCAACGTTGCTTCCCGCAACGACCTGCCGACCAAGCGCCCGTAGCTCAGCTGGATAGAGCACCAGACTACGAATCTGGGGGTCAGAGGTTCGAATCCTTTCGGGCGCGCCATTTCCTTCCCTACATTACTTCAGGCAAGACGAAGGTTCGAGGCTACGGCCTTGTGCGCCGCAGCCTCTTGTGTGTGCTTCCAGGGTCCTGGGTTCTAAACCTCGGCGGCTGGAGTGACACCGAGGTCGTTGAGCTTGGCTCGAACCTCCGTGACCGATCGTTTCAGCTTCAGGCTGATCACCGATACCGGGGCTCCTTCCCGCGCGAGGGACAGAAGAGCTTGAACGGACTCGTAATTCCAGTGCTCCGCATCAGAGTTCATGGCAGGCGTCTCCATGTGGATGAGGTGCAACCGTCCGCTGCAAGTGCGGCGAGATGATGAAAAACGCGCTTTGGGGCACCGTCCGCCGCAACCTTAGCCGAGGATGTGCGTTCCTTGTGGAGGCAACGCAGACTAGGGACCCATCATGAGCATTATCTGGACCATCATCATCGGCTTCGTCGCTGGCCTGATCGCGAAATGGATCATGCCTGGCCGGAACGAGCCATCCGGGTTCATCCTCACAACCATTCTCGGCATCGTGGGTGCCCTCGTTGCCACCTATCTCGGGCAGGCTCTGGGCTGGTACCGGGCCGACGAGGGGGCAGGGTTCATCGGCGCCATCGTCGGCGCGGTCATCGTGCTCTTCATCTATGGCCTGATCGCCGGACGCCGTTCGACGTCATCCTACTGATCGGTCCAGGATCGAGATCGGAATGCCGAGGGCCACAGTTTCGCTGTGGCCCTTCTTGCATCAGCTGTGGTGAGCGATGCGGTCGCTTCCGTGCGAGCCCGTGAGAGCTGCCTTGACGGGGCAATTGCCGACATAGCCGCGCCAGGCGAGATAGGAACCGCCCAGGAGCGCCAGGATATTCAACATCGGGTTGGGGCGGGGTTTGGCTGCCGCCGCCGCGAGGCCGAGACCGGCCAGCATATAGGTGCCGCGTTCGATCGTGCTGAGATTGGGTTCTCCATTCATCAGCGATCCTGTCCTCGCCGAGATCATGTTCGTCACGTCGGTTCTCCTTGATTGACCTTGGCCGAACGCGACGCGAAGCAGTGTTGTTCCTCCAAATCGCTCCGTTGCCGAAGTCGGGAGGAACCTCGAAGCTTGACCTTCGTTGAGTCCACGCTCAACGAGGAGTCATGACAATGGCAGCCAAGGAAAAGACCCTGAATGACCTGTTCCTTCATACTTTGAAGGATGTTTTCTACGCCGAGAAGCAGATCCTGAAAGCTTTGCCGAAGATGGCCAAGAACGCCGAATCCGAGGAGCTGCGGCAGGCTTTCGAGACCCATCGTCTGGAAACGGAAGGCCAGATCGAGCGGCTCGAGAAGGTCTTCGAGATGCTCGGTAAGCCGGCCCGAGGCGTGCAGTGCGAGGCCATCAACGGCATCATCGAGGAAGGCAAGGAAGTCATGGAGGACTTCGCGGACAGCGAGGCTCTCGATGCTGGCATTCTTGCGGCTGCGCAGGCCGTCGAGCATTACGAGATCACCCGTTACGGCTCCCTGAAGACCTGGGCTCAGGAACTGGGCCTGAACGACGCCGCAAAGCTTCTTGATCAGAATCTTCAGGAAGAGAAGAAGACCGACAAGCTGCTGACCGAGCTCGCCGAGGCTCGTGTGAATACTAAGGCTGCCTGAAGGGTGCTCTTCAAGGGCAGGGCCTCGCGCTCGTGGGAGCGCGAGGCCCTTCTTTTTGCGGTCGTTCCGGACGATCGACTCTCAATGCCGATGGGCCGTGTCGGGCGCGATCTCGGTGTCCAACGTCAGGCGCATGGATCCCGATGGCGTGACCTCGAGCGAGGCTCTCATCGTATCGGGGTATTCCACCAGATGCGTGAAGGCCAGGAGCCTCAGGCGCACGATGGGCGGGAACTGCGCAAGACAATGTGCCAGGTTCTGAGACGCGCGGTTCATCATCTCCTCCTGGACCAGGTGGGAGAGGGGAGGATTCTCTTCAGGCAGCGACATGCGGCACCCGATCACGGCGAGAGGAGATCCCGGAATCTCGCGAGAGGCAGGAGCCGCGCAGGCCTGCGATGCTGCGAACTTGATCCAGACTATCCTGCGAAATTCTGATTGCCGCTGCCATGCAAGGTTGGCCCTCAATCATGGTCGGCAGTCCTAACGGCCGAACATTGAACCCTACCTGCTGCCAGCGAGGCAGCCACCACATCTCGACAACCGCTGTGATCTCTGTGATGCCCTCCTCAAGGCAGAATTGCTGAATGGCTGCAAGAAGTCGGCAGTCCGTCCGTCCTATCCTCCTGTTTTTTTATAACGAAATAACGCGTCCATTCCCATATATGCTGCGCCCTAGGAATGCCGCGTTGGACCATGTGGTCAAAGACATCGCTCAACATGTGCGGGAGGAGTGTCGGATAGAGCCGCTGCCCTCCGACGACCCTATTCTGATCGATGGCGAGCAGATAAACCGCATTCTCGTTGTCGTATGCATCGATCTCGCGTCCATCGATGCAGTTCAAGTCACGCCATCCTCGTTCATTGACGAAGATTTCCTGCCTCAGACGGAAGTATTCCTCCAACTGATCTCGGTATATTTCCTTATTATCTTCAGTGATAACATGTACTTGTGTCATCGGATGCTGTGCCCCCTTTGCTAGTGTTGTGACTCTAACGCTTGTTTCGCACGGGCGACCTTTTCCAGGATAGCTGAGGCCGAGGCGGTCCAGACAAAGGGTCTCGGGTCGGCATTGTGGTGCTCCAGGTAGTCCATGATAGCACTCTCCAGATCGGGCACGCTCGTGAAGGCGCCCCGCCGAATGCGCTCCTGGGTGATCAGGGCAAAGAAGCGCTCAACCTGGTTGAGCCATGAGGCCGAGGTCGGCGTGAAGTGCAGGTGGAAGCGCGGAT
>NZ_VOSK01000503.1 GCF_009296175.1 Microvirga tunisiensis
CCGGCCCAAAGCGATAGACACTTCTGGGCCGTCGCAGTGCGTTTCGCCACCGTTGTGCATTGGCGCCTCGGGCGTACCAGCGGGTACTCTGATAGGGCTCATCGCTTTGCGATGATGCAGAATGTGAAGTGTCCTCTTACGGGGACCACCGGTGCGTACCTACCCGGGCCCTCCCTGGGGTGCCAAGCGAGTGCTGCGGTTTGCATGGTCCGACATCCGGAAGGAGGCATCAATGGGATCCCGTTTGCGCTGGCTTACTTATGGGCTCCTGGCACTGCTCTGCCTTGTTGGAGGTGCGGATGCCGCCACGGCTGTCCTTGATCGATACGCCGGCTCCTTCGTGGGATCTGGAACGATCTTGGAAGGACCAAATGCCGATTCTCATCGGGTCCGCTGCCGCTTCACGGCATCACGGCAAGGGGCCACGGGTCTGTCGTTCCGCGGCACGTGCCGGGCCCATCTGATCATATCGAGATCCATCAGCGTCGATCTTTCCTGGGACCCCCAATCCGGTCGGATCACCGGCACGTACACGGGGTCGCGTGTAGGTACGGCACAGCTTACGGGCAGGCAAATGGGAGCCGATCTTGATCTGACGATTACATGGCCAAAGCCCCTCTACGGCGACACGACTGCCAATCTGAGGGTCGACAGTGTCGATGCAGACCAGTTCCGGATCGTGGTCATGGATCGCATCGGCGTGAACGGCCTTGTCCGCTCCACGACGGAATTGACGCTGCTGAGGCATTGAAAGGGCGACCCGAGGCCAGTTAGCTTCTGCCTTCACCATCTGTAGGTCCGCAACGGATCGAAGCTGGAGCCAACAGGCCGCTCCACGCGATGGACGACTTCCGAGTCGCAATCATGACGCGGGCGCGTCACCGCGATGCGGGTCATCGACCGGGTTCTGCCGCAGCCATTCCAGCAGCAGTACGTAACTGACGGCCAGAAGCACCGGCCCGACAAAGAGGCCGACAAGTCCGTCGACAATCATACCGCCGAGGACACCGATCAGAATGACAGGCATGGGCACTTCCACCCCGCGGCCCAGCATCAACGGCCTCAATATATTATCGCTGAGTCCGACGATGACATTCCAGATCAGAAAAATGATCGCCGCCAGCGTTGGCTCGGTCGCGAAGACGTACCCAACCACGGGCAAGGTCAGTAAAATCAAGGGCACCTGCATGACACCCAGCAAAAGCGCAATAAGCGTCAAAGGACCGGCCGCCTGAATGCCGATGGCGAAGAAGCCGACCCCTAGAAGTACCGACTGGATCAGCGCCACCCCGATCACCCCGAGCGCCACACCGCGGATCGTGGCGGCCATCAACGTGACCAGCTGCACTGCACGCGCCTGGCTGCTGGTGACACGTTCCAGAAAGCGTTGAGCAAACTCGGTGGCACCCCTGCCATAGACGACGAGCACCATGGCGATCGCAAATGAAAGAACAAATGATAGTTCGGCGATGGCCAAGCCCCCAGCGAACGACGCCACCCATGCCAGAGGCCCACTCATCAAGTGCCCGTATTTTGCGAGTGCCGCTGGCAGGTTGGTGGCGACGAGAGTCCAGATCTCCGTCAGCTTTTTGCCGACCAGCGGGGCTCCATCGAGCCACAGCGGCGGCGGCGGCAATGCCACGTCCTGACTCTGAACGCTCGAGATCAACGAGTAGAGTGAAGTTGCGAGCGACGTCACCACAATGACCATCGGCCCCAAAATCACCGCGACACCGATCAGCCCAATCAGCAGTGCCGCCCCGCGGTCCCCAAGCTGCCTGGCCAGACGAAGGTGCAGCGGATACAGAATCACCGCCAGGATCGCAGACCACATCAACACGAAGGCAAAGGGCAGCACGATCCGAGCGCAGGCATAAACCAAAAGGGCCACCAGCCCGATGCGGAGCGCGGTGTCGAACATAGTTGAGGATGCCGGCGCCTCGCTTAGGTCTGGCGCGTTCAGGTCCGTTGATTTGGGCCCGTGCGTCGTTCCATGGAATCTTGCACCTGATATGCGCATAGCGGATTCAATCCGTCTGAGACGAGTTCGCGGACAAGCGAGGGCTCAATTTCCGCGGAACAATTCAGAACAAGGCACCTCAGCGCCTGCCGACGCGATTGACTGGGCCGCCCCGGTTCATCGGTGTTCCCGCCCGCACTCCAACACCTGGGGCACCGACACCTGGGGTCACCACGGCCCGCGCGACAGGCCGTGCCCGCAGCACGACACCAGGTCTGACAATGCACCCGACAGGATAATTGACGTACTGGCAGTAAACCACAGCACGGGCCTCTTCGGTGCTTGCGGCTGTGAACCCAGCCATGAGTACCGATAATGCGATCAGGGTCTTCATGTCCGCCTCCATCAACTGTTCTTCTGCTCAAACGCGACAAGACTGCGCAAGCTTGCCCCCTTGACTGCTTCAAACCAAGGAATGCTCAGCCAAGGGTCTGCCCTTTTTCTGCGCGGGGCGCAGGTGCTTTCCGGCTGTCTCTGCCTAGAACGCACCATCATGGCAATTGTCGACAGCCTCGGCAACGCCAGCCGCAATCGTCGAGGCTCGCGCTTTGCGCCCGATTGTCGAATGGCGCGCTACCACGAATCACAATCCTGCTTGGCAGGGGGAGGTCGCCAGGCGAACCGTCCATCTGCACACTCGAGATCCACTCTAGTCTTTCTGAAACGGGATGCTTGATCGAAAAGGACAATTGGTTGTCAGTTTGGGTCAGCAGCAGATGCGGTGGCAGCTGTATCGGACTTGGGGGGCTCTGATCTCTGGAGGGATCTCTGGAGATCGGGTTCGGTGGCCTGGGCGATCTGCACAGGACAACCATTGCTGATCTGGGCGGGGCCGAACTCTGGGTCGCGCAATGCTTCTGGTGACGCGGCCCGGTCCCCCGAGCCGGAGTAGTCGCTGTGGAGGAACCAGTGAAACTCCTGCCCCTCATCAAGGGCCGCTCTGTCTGACGAAGCTGGTCCAAGTCCTTAGGGTGAGGAATGCCAGTTGCAGACCTTCTGAAGTGGGTGAAGGCCAAGTGTCCGTCACGCGGGTTGCCACCACCGATGAAGAGGTCAATCGGACCATCCAAGCAGTTCGCAAGGGTGGCGGAGCGTGCAGGAGATAGGCAGTCGGACGAGTTTCTTGAGCTGGCGCCCTGACGTCCTCAGAAGAGTCACTGTTTGGGCGAACGACACGCGCAGAGCAAATGACTCAGGGGAGTATCTGGTAAACTATCGATGTGCGTCTAGATAAGGGAGTGGTTCTCCGGATAAAGGTAGAGGACTTCGAGCATGGCAATAACAGTATTGTTGATGACACTGTTGACCGGACAGAATCATACCGTTGTCGCTGAGTATGACACTCCACAGGCTTGTGAAGCCGCAGCACAGGCACACCAGAACGTCCTTCTGGCGAACTCGATTACCGTCGCCTATAGCTTCTCCAAAAGCGAGTTCCCGCTAACGGGCCGCTGAAGGCATCCAGGGCACGCCGTCGTGGATAGGGCAGTTGGCATGCGTCTCGTGCAGCGA
>NZ_VOSK01000504.1 GCF_009296175.1 Microvirga tunisiensis
CTTCTTCCTGAAAATCAAGCACTTCAGACGCATCGCCACGCGCTACGAACAGACCCCACGGGCGTTTATGTCAATCCTTTGCCTCGTCAGCGCGTTCATCTGGACCAAATGAATGTCAACGCGCTCTAGCGCATCGCGCGGAAAAGTGGCCCCGGTTTTCCGCTCAGGGCGATGGGCCGCTTGAGGGATTGAGCATCGGATCGATCCCAAGAGTGGAGTCCACTTTCGGGTCCGAGGCTTCGATTGGCGACGGCACGTTACGGCTTTTCGCCATAATCCCTGTTAGGGTGTCGGCGGACCGGTAGGACCGCCGGCCGATATCAGAAAAGCGGCGTGATGTTCGGACGAAAGAAAAAGATCCTTCTCCCTCCTGCAGACGAATCCGACCACGGATCGGCGCAGCCCCGTCTGTCACCCCGATCTCCGAACGAGGCCATCAAACCATCGATGGCGCCTCCGCCGCCGCCGAAGCTCCGCCGCCGCCGCAGGGGAATGCTGTCGCTCCTGAGCGGCCTGCTGACCCTTTTCGTCGCCCTGGCGATTGCCGGCATTTTCGGCTTCTCCATGCTGCAGCAGGAGGTGACGGCCCAGGGGCCGCTGCAGAGCGACAAGGTCGTGGTAATCCCCCGCAACACCGGCACGGGCGAAATCGCCAACATCCTCAAGGAGGAAGGCGTCATCAATCAGCCGTTGCTGTTCCAGGCCTACGCCCACATCAACCGGCAGCGTGGCCAGCTGAAGGCTGGCGAGTTCCAGTTCAAGGCCGGCACCAGCATTGAGGACGCCATCGACACCCTCATTCAGGGCAAGGCGATCCTGCATACGGTGACGGTTCCCGAGGGGCTGACCAGCGAACAGATCATTGCCCGCCTTTATGAGCATGAGATCCTCACCGGCGATGTGACCGACACCCCGCGTGAAGGCTCGCTCCTGCCCGATACCTACAAGTTCGAGCGCGGCACGACCCGTCAGCAGATCATCAGCACCATGCAGACGGCCCAACGCCAGGCCATCGAGCAGATCTGGCAGCGCCGTTCCAACGAGCTGCCGATCAAGTCGCCGCAGGAACTCGTGATCCTGGCCTCCATCGTGGAGAAGGAGACGGGCCGGGCGGACGAGCGTACCCGTGTGGCAGGCGTCTTCATCAACCGCCTGATGAAGCGGATGAAGCTCCAGTCCGATCCCACCATCGTTTACGGGCTCGTCGGCGGGAAGGGCACCCTGGGGCGCGGTATCCTGCGCAGCGAGATCGAGGCTGCAACGCCTTACAACACCTATGTGGTCGAGGGCCTGCCGCCAGGCCCCATCGCCAATCCGGGCCGAGCCGCGCTCGAGGCGGTGGCCAACCCCTCGCGCACCAAGGATCTCTACTTCGTCGCCGATGGCTCGGGAGGCCATTCCTTCGCCGAGACATATGAGCAGCATCAGCGCAACGTGAACCGCTGGCGGCAGATCGAGAAGAGCCGCCCGGCTCCCGATGCCGCGGATGTGGACCGGGTGGTGCCCGATGCTGAGGATGTCCGCGGCCAGAATGGAACGCCCATGGTGCCTGGATTGCGGGGGACGGCCAGTGCGCTGCCCGCCGCTGGAGGACGGCCGGGACGCGGTTTCGATGCGAGCGAGGGGACCGATAAGGACCCGCTCAAGAACAAGACCTTCGACCTGAACAATCCGAAGAACGTTCCGGCTCTGCGGCAGCCTTAAGCTGCAGGGCGCAATTCTAGATCCTTGTAATCGACTCTTGGATCGGCGCGCATTATGGTCGCGCCGATTTTTCATTCCGTTTGAGGTTAGCGCATGTCCATTGCGAGCATGACCGGCTTTGCCCGCGAGACCGGCGTCACCGGTTCCTACCAATGGGCATGGGAGCTCAAGACAGTAAACGGACGCGGGCTCGAGGTGCGCGTCCGGACGCCCTCCGGCCTCGATGCCATCGGCGAAGAGGCGCGAGGACAGATCCTCAAGGCGCTGACCCGTGGCCAAGGCCAGCTCAACCTCTCTCTCAGCAAAGCATCGGCCGCTCCCAAGCTGCGCGTGAACCAGGATGTGCTGCAATCGCTGCTCTCGGCCATCAGCGACCTGACCCTCCCGAACAATGTGAAGCCGGCTTCGCTCGATGGTCTGCTGTCCGTGCGCGGCGTGGTCGAGCTCGACGACGATGCCGCCGATCCGTCGCAGGACGAAGGACTTGCGGCGGCTTTGAGAGCGGGGATCGGCACGCTGATCGAGTCTCTCAAGGCGGCACGGCTGAAGGAAGGGCAGGCGCTCGCCGCCGTTCTCGGACAGCAGCTCGATCTCATCTCCCGCCTCGTCGATGAAGCCGAAGCGGCACCGGCCCGTAAGCCTGATGCCATTCGTACCCGTCTGGAAGCGCAGATTGCCGAGCTGCTCGACGGCAAGGCCAATCTCGATCCGGCCCGCCTGCATCAGGAGGCGGTGCTGATTGCGGCCCGTGCCGATATCCGCGAAGAGCTCGACCGGCTGCGCGCGCATGTGGACGCTGCCCGCAGCCTCCTGCAGGAGGGCGGATCGGTCGGCCGGCGTCTCGACTTCCTGGCCCAGGAATTCGGCCGCGAGGCGAATACCCTGTGTGCAAAGGCCAATGATGTATCCCTGTCGCGGATCGGGCTTGAATTGAAGGCCGTGATCGAGCAATTCCGCGAGCAAGTTCAGAACGTGGAGTGATGCGGTGAGCCAAGATGTGAAGCGTCCGGTCGGCCGTCGCGGCCTCATCCTCATCCTGTCCTCGCCGTCCGGCGCCGGGAAAACCACGCTCACACGCAGCCTCGTGGAGGAGCAGGCCGGCGTTCTCTCGGTTTCCGTCACCACGCGACCCAAGCGCCCGTCCGAGATCGAAGGCCGTCACTATCACTTCATCGACGTGGAAGAGTTCAAGGGGCTGCGCGATCGCGACGAACTCCTGGAATGGGCCGAGGTGCACGGCAATTTCTACGGCACTCCGCGCAAGCCCGTGGAGAAGACGCTTGCCGCCGGCCAGGACATGATCTTCGACATCGATTACCAGGGCACCCGTCAGGTGCGGCAGAAGCTGCCCGACGATGTGGTGACCGTGTTCGTCCTGCCGCCCAGCTTCAAGGAGCTGAAGGCGCGCCTGGAGCGTCGGGCCGAGGATGCGCCCGAGGTTATCGCCAAACGCCTCGCCAATGCTCGCGTCGAGATGGAGCGCTGGGTCGAGTACGATTATGTGATCGTCAATGAGGACCTCGACCGCTCATTCCAGAGCCTCAAGGCCATTCAGGCTGCCGAACGCCAGAAGCGCGAGCGCCTCGTCGGCCTCTCCGACTTCGTCGAGGGATTGCTGGCGGAAAAGATCGACTAGGCCCCGCTGTTGGCCGCGTGCCTCTTAGAGCGCGTTGACATTCAGGCTTTCGACGGACTCGCAAATCTGATTCAAGCTCCTTTTGGGCGCGGAGGCTTGGGTGAGCGGAGTTCGTCTGATGTTGAAAGATCACCAGTGGGATCGGATGGAGCCGCATTTGCCGGGCAAACGCAT
>NZ_VOSK01000505.1 GCF_009296175.1 Microvirga tunisiensis
AGTGTCATTCTGGAGCTATCTTGGCGATAGACTGGGAATTGCTGATGCGCCAGCCGTCCCGCGCCTGGCAGATCTGGTCAGCGACCGCTGCTCCTTAGCGTGATCGCCAACGGTTTTGCCCCTATTACGCGTAAGAGACGGGCCCGGGTTCCAAGCCGAACTACAATTTGGTTACGGCCGCTTCGGATCCTGCTATGAAAGCGGGTGACGACCACCTAAGGCTCTCACCCACGGCACCTCAGGGGTAGGCGGGGATGAAACTGGGGTTCCGCTTCACGCTCCTCGCCGCGATCATTGTCCTTATGGTCACATCGCTTGGGGCGGTCTCAGCCTTCGTGCTGATCCGGAACAACGAGAGCTCCCGCGCGATCACTCGCCTGCAGATCGATCAGGCTACAACGGACGTCCAAAATCGGATCGAACGTTTCCTCGAAAAAGGTCCACTGGCCCTGACCCGGATTCAGCGGCTCGTAGAGAGGCGCATCCTCAACCTGGATGATGCCGATCGCCTGGAGGTGTACCTGATCGCTGAAATGCGGGCGGATCGCGACCTAACGTGGTTGAGCTACTCGGATGCGCAGGCAGGCACATTCATCGGAGTCACGCGACGCGATGGAATGCTCGTCCTCAACCGTTCAGCCTTAAATGTGAATGAGGGGCGTCCCCAGGAATGGGAAATTCGCGAGGATGGCACTCGCTCCCCTCTGACCCCGCGACTGCAGGCGTCCTATGATCCCCGCACCGCCCCCTGGTTCCTTCTCGGGCTCGAATCTTTGCAGCCTCGTTGGACGGACCTCTACAAGTTTGCCGAAGGCGAATGGGGCGTCTCGACCGTATTGAGGCTGCGCCCCCCAGGCCATATCGGGGGTGTTGCGACGGCCGATTTCCATCTGCGGGTGATCGATGAGTTTCTCAGCAATCTGCGCGTAGGCAGAAATGGTCGCGCGGCGGTTATCGTCCCCCAGTTAGCAGGCGACCCTGTCATCCTGGGCAGTAGCTCATTGCCATCAGAGATGAGGGCCGATGTCATCGCGGCGGCGGCCCAGCTCTCTACAGCCGACCGCAGCTCTGCCTCTCTGGATGTACAGGCGGTCGGGCAGCAGGCTGGCAGCGACTCAGTCGCCAGGAGTCTGCATATGCTTGAGCCCGCAAGCGGCCGGCCGTGGTTTCTGACCGTGATGGTGCCCGCAGATGAGATCGATGGTCCGATCCAGAGGGCGACCCGGGACACTCTTGTGGTCAGCGCCGGCTTCCTCGCGATCCAGATCGCCATAGCGATCTGGATCGCGAACGCGATCACGCGCCCGATCCGAAACATGAGCGAAGATTTGCGCCAGGTTGGCGAGTTGCGCCTCTCAGGCACGGCTCCTACCCGATCGTTCCTCCATGAGATGGATACGATGTCGATGTCTCTGGCGGCAATGAAAGCGTGCCTTCGGTCCTTCTCACACTATGTTCCGGTAGAGCTCGTGCGGGCCATGTTGGACAGTGGCCAAGAGGTTGAGCCTGGCGGCGAGACGCGGGTGCTGACTGTTCTATTCACCGATATCGCTGACTTCACGAAGATCGCCGAGATCCTTCCTCCAGAACAGCTGAGTCGTGAGCTCGGGAGCTATTTCGACGTTCTGGAGGGTGCAATAACGGAAGCCGGTGGTCTCGTTGACAAGTTCATGGGGGATGGCGCGATGGCCTTCTTCAACGCCCCAGCCCTGCTGCCGGAGCACGCCGCGTGCGCTTGCGAGGCGGCTTTGACGGTGCAGGACCGTCTCCAGATGTTCAACGCGAACCGCCAGTCTGACGGCATGCCGCCGTTCCGGACCCGGGTTGGCCTTGCCCTGGGACCAGCGGTGGTGGGCAACATTGGGACATCTCATCGCCTCGCCTATACAGCGATTGGCGATGTCGTGAACCTCTCGAGCCACCTGGAGGCACTCAACAAGGTTTATGGCACAAGCATCCTGGCCGATGGCGGGGTGTGGGCGGAAGCCGGTCAAGGCTTCGAATGGCGTCATCTCGATCGGATTGCCGTAGCGGGTCGTACGGCACCGGTTGAGCTGTTCGAGCTTCTCGGGCGTCAGGGCCATGTCGATCCTGCCAAGCTTAGGATCCGAGACCTTCATGAGGCTGCACTAAGTGCCTTGATCGCGGGCGACTTCGACACCGCTGAGCGCGGATTCGCGGCGATCGTCAATGCCGCTTCGAATGACCACGCCGCTGGGGTGCTGCTTGCACACTCAGTCGAAACACGGCGGGCTTTCTCTGCGGCACGGCCGCGCGAATGGAGTGGGGTTCACGTTTATACATCCAAGAAGCCAAGCTGAATGATCGAAGCAAGTGGCTTAAACAGAGGAGGCACAGTCGGCGGCGCACTCCACCGGCGGCTCAACGAATGTCGGCTCTTGAGCGCTGAAGCGGATCAATCGCTTACTTCCCAGGTGTGCCAGAACACGACATTCCAAAGTGGTTCCACGCCGGTTAGAGTACTCAGAAGTTGACACTGAGCAAGAGACGGGGCCTGGGTGTAAAGCCAGATGGCACCATGAGCGGCTGGCAATACGCTCGTCTTGAGTGAGATCGAACTCTCATGGATTTCTACTGTTGGGTGCAGGGAACGTGCTGGCATTCGGTTGGGGCTGAACGGCAATCTGTCCGGTCAGGCGGGGCCAATTCTTATCGGCCTGCCTGATGTACGACATCGGGTCACCGAGCCAGAGATCGTAGATCGGTTCCGGACAGTTGAGATAAAGATGGTCATACAGGATCGTCCAGGATTGCGGGTCCACATCCAACAGGCGTCCTTGAGCAACACCATAGGCGCAGTACCCACCGTAGGCCGGAAGATAATGCTCTGGATTCTGCACGGAGAGGCGCTTGTTCGTCTCACTTGAAAACAGCCACTGGGCTCCGCTGTACGCGACGCCAAGTCCAGAACTTCCCTTCCGAGGCTCCCCGGCAATGAAGTAGGCGACGGGATCGTAGCCGTGGATTGCGATTCCATCCCCACCTCGGACGTTGACCAAAGGCTGGCCTGCGGAGGCGGTCAGAGACATACCGCAAAGTGCCGCAAGACCGGCAATTGTCCTCCCAAGGATTGAACACCAACTCATGTGCTTCCTCCTTGCTGCGCTTGGTCGATGTCCCAACCTCGTGAACCAAGGTGTTGAGACCAATACTGCCACGCCAGCGTCCTATGCGTTGCCGGCCACGGCAGTATTACAAAGGTGGCTCCAACGAAGCTTGAGACCGGACGCTCAGGTGCTGGGATGCCTCACGCCACTGATCTAGAAGTCTGGATATTCGGCGCATTGAAGTGTAGCGTTTCTCGGCGGCCGAGACGAGTCCGTCCTGGTGTCTCATCGATCTCGCTGTTTCACAAAGAGATCCTATGAGGCGACGGACAGTGGAACTCGGGTAGGGTTTCGGGGTCCGACATCCGAACCCTGGAGACGCCCCATGGACCTCTCAACCGTTGCTCTGCCCGTCAGCGAGAAGCCTGCCACACTTT
>NZ_VOSK01000506.1 GCF_009296175.1 Microvirga tunisiensis
TTTGAGATCGGAGGCATGGTGGCGGGCCTGTCCGAGGTGCTCCGCTCCATGCCGATCCGCTCGCCCTGGATGCGTCTTGAGTGGCTTGTCACCCCGGATCCTGCTCTCGGTGGTGCCTCGCCGATCGTGGCCCTGCGGCAGGGCAACGTCACGGAAGTGATCCAGCTCGCCCGCTCATAGGGAGCCGAATGAACAGCCTCGCGCCCTTGGCAGCACCGAAGCCGCGGCACGGCGCGGGAGGATGCCAATGCAGATTGTAACTCAGACGCTCTTTCGCTGGTCGTAGGTTCGAGATCACCTTCATCGGAACAGCGGCTCTACAAGAAACACTGACTGGCCCATTCGTCTGAAACACACGCGGTCCCAGGCTGCGGAACGGGATTAGCGCGTGCCCTCAATCGGCGTAAGATGGCATGCCTCGTTCGGATCAGCTCAATTGAGGATCTGCCGACATGAAGCCGATGACGGAAGCGCACCTCGCCATCCTGCGCCGGCATATGGTCGAGGTGATTGCTCTTCAGGCCGACCTCATGAGCGAGGAGATTGGCAAGGACATCCTTGGAGAGCGAGTTCTCGAACCCATGCGGCGGGTGCGACGCCACCTCTTCGTGCCGCCTGAACTTGCGGCCATGGCCTACCACGACACGCCTCTGCCGATCGGCTTCGACAAGACTGTGTCCCAGCCCTTCATCTGCGCTCTCATGGCAGACCTGCTCGATCCACAGCCTCATGAGGCCGTGCTCGAGGTTGGCACCGGCCTGGGCTATCAAGCTGCCGTTCTTGCCGAACTCGCCCGCCAAGTCGGAATTGGAAAGTGCGGCCCCCTCACGAGCGCGTGACGAACCGCTCCCGAGATCAACCGCTCTGCCCTGGGCCGCCCACGCGATGTTCCGTATCCCTCGCCATCCGCTGAAGCGAGCCAGCCGGCACGCTTCAGCCACAGTATTGGCCCATGCTTCCCGACGGCGGAGGGTGCCCGGGCGGACAACCAACGGAAAATCCTCACCACGGCCCTTATGGCCGCCCTTGCCGGGCCGGCCACCGCGGACCCGTTCGACAGGTCGCCCCGCGATGTCGGCATCGCGGTGAACGACAGACTTCGGTCGGCCGGCCTCGATCTGCGCTTTGAACTCGAACGGTGCAGCGGGCGCGACATGATGGAATGCCGCTTCTCGTCAGCGCACACCCTCCTTGTGGCCACTGGTCGGGCGAAACCGCCTTGGACAAGGGAGATCATGATCGCAGCGGATCTTCTCTCGACCGATACCGCAGGCGATGTCCATGACCGCGTCACTGAGGCCACGGCATCATTGGGCGCGACGATGGAACTCGTCGATCCCACGCTTCAACCCGAGAGGCGGTTCAAGCTGCTCTCGGACCTGGCTGGGACGGCCCTCCGCGATGGGGAGAGCGAGGGCACCGGGATCGATGCCCACTATTCACTGGCGTTTGATCAGGGGGCCGATGGTCTGCTGACGATCACGGTCGGTTCCAAACGCTGAGGCTATATGGACCCGCAACCGCGGTGGAGTTCCTGGATGCCGGCCTTGGCCGTCCGGACGCAAGGAGCGACCCGTACGGTGTCCAGCTCCAGAGGGCACAGGACGACGGACCGGGAAACATCCCGGGCGCGGCCAAGGGACCAGGTCTGTAGGCCCGGAGGCTCGGGGAATGCTCGGCGGCGCACCAAATGAGGAAGCAGCAATCGGCGCGTGGGCGCTCTTCAGCCATTGACACGGCTCACATTCGCTTCGATTACCCGTCTGAGAAGGTCTTTCAGCGTTTCGCGCTCCTGATCGGAGAGCGGAGCCATCAACCTGTCCTGCGCGACGATCACCGCCGAACGCAGCCTCAAACGCACCTCTGTGCCCTCGGATGTCGGACTGAGTAGCCGCTGGTGTGATCGACCGGTATCGGGAGCCCGCGTGATGAATCCCCGCTGTTCCAGACGAGCCACACTTCGCTTGGCAACGGCCCACTCGATCCCCACCCGCTCGGCCAACTGGCGAAGCCGGATACCGGGTGCATCCATGATTGCCGCAAGTACGGGAATGTCGATCCCCTTGAGGTCCGCAGTTTTGGCGACTTCTGTCATTACAGCCATACAGATCGTCTGGAACTGCCGAGCCCAATAAATCTCAAAGCGCCTGTGGTCGAAGAGTGTCGTCCTCGAAGGTCGCTCGCCGCTCGGGCGCGTCAAGTATGCGCGAATAGGGTCGAGGTTCTTCACGGCCTGTAAGCCGAGGTCTTCGAACACCAGCGGCAGCACCCGATGCACATAGTCGTAGGTCGCCCCAGAAACGCACACTGAGCCCGGTTGCGCTAATCCCTCCAGACGGGCGGCGACATTCACACCATCTCCGAACAGGTCGCCGTCCCTGACCATGGCTTCACCGACATGCACGCCAATCCGGAACATCACCCGCCGTTCGTCAGGAACTGCTTCATTCACGGCGGCAACCCTTTCTTGGATAGTGATCGCGCATTGTACGGCGTCCACGGCGCTCGGGAACTCTGCCAGGATGCTATCGCCTGCCGTGTTAGCAATCCGTCCCCCCTGCCGCTCGATCTCACGATCTGTGATCTCGCGATGGGATGTAAGCAGACGCAGGGTGCCGCGCTCATCCGTATTCATAAGGTGGGTGTAGCCTGCCACGTCGGCGCAGAAGATCGCCGCAAGCCGACGTTGGATACCGGGCGCAGGCGTGGTCATCTGCTCACCGCGTCGTTATGGAGAAGCTTGGCCTGACGCCGGGTTGCCTGGTTTAACTTATCACAGCCAGACCTCTCGTGCTGAGGAATGGGTCCAGCTAGGCGCTCGTAGCGGTAGGATCACTGTTGATTACCCGATAAAATCCCTCTCGTGGGAGCGCCCTCGGAACCAGTACGATCCCAAATGCAAGGCTCGATTCACGGAGCTAGAACAAACTTAACCGACTGAGACCCGTCCCTTAGTTGGGGCTTAGTTGCCCGCGAGTTTGAGGTTGTGGCCGGAAACCGCGCTGGGATCTTCAATCGACACCTTGGCTTTCGAGATCGAGGGAGCGCCTTTCTCACACTGCGATTATCGCAGCGCTGGGTCGGTTCACTTCGGCATACTCCGCGAGTGACGTGGTGGTGCGATGCAATGCCCGCTATGCTCTTACGGAACCTAATCTTGGGCTATATCGGCAGGGAAGCTTGGCAATGTCAGATCTTTTCACCCTGCATCATGTCTCGCTGTATGTGCGGGATGTGGATGCCAGTGCCTCCTTCTACGCCACTGTGCTTGGCCTTCAGGAAATCCCCAACAGAGTCGGCAAGAGCCACATCCGGTGGTTCACCATCGACGGTTTCCGGACCTTCCACCTGATCGGCGGCGACCCCGAACTAGATCCTCGACACAGTGATTTTGACCGGTTGGCCTGCCGTCTCTTGTGACGGCACTTCGAAGCGGTGCGGGATCTGCAAGTGGATTGATCCCCATTGGACGGGGCCTCGGTACCAGATGCGAAGT
>NZ_VOSK01000507.1 GCF_009296175.1 Microvirga tunisiensis
GACTGGGTCGCCGATCAAGCCCTTCTTGTGAAGCCGATCCGTCGTTGCCCAGTCGAAGCCCTTCCAGGCACAACGCTCGTTATGCAGCGTCAGCCATAACAGCGCCAAAACGGCATCGTCGATCTTGTCCTCATCGATCTCCATGAACCGACGTTACCACGCGCGGCACCCAAAATCCCGCGGCCCCGCTCGGATGGATACGTCTTAAGTGCGTTCAGCTTGTAGGTGACAACCCCCACCAGATTCCCTTGGTGGTCGAGCAGAGGACCACCGGAGTTGCCGGGCTGAACAGGCGCTGAGATCTGAATGTGGCGTGTATCGTCGCCAAGACCAGCAAGCGCGGTGACGTTGCCCAGAGTGAAGTTGCCCGTGCTCGCAAGGACGTTGGAAAGCGGGAAACCAAACACCGCTACTGGCTCACCGAGACGAATACCGATCCTAATTGCAGCCAGTTTCGTGGGACGGTGATCAACCCTGAGGAGGGCCAAATCGTTTGCTTTATCACTGGCGGCGAGCCGAGCCGGGAGAGGTTCACGACCATCGAGTGTAACCCGGATCGTAGTGCATTCGTCTACAACATGCGCATTCGTCAGCAAGCTGCCATCATTGCCGACGAAGAAACCGGTTCCTGAGGAGTCCCCAGTTGCCTTCGGCTTCGATGGAGTGGGAGAAGCGGCTGAGGGTTGCGGCGCAGGCGGTAGCTGCACGGGTGCCGGTCGCGCTACTGCGACTTTCGGTCAGGTGTCGGAGGATCGATGAAGGCAGCCCCGGTCATACTGGACCAGAGTGAGGCTGACATCAGAATTGCGATCCGTTCGCCCGCAACATTGCCATTGGCATTGTTCCAGGAGAGGGTGAATCCAGTGACGTAGGCTCCATCCTGGTGGTAGCGCATGTAGTGGTCGATACCATCCGGAGTTGTGGCTGAGATCACGAACCAGCCGTCCTTCATGACCCGGTAGTGGACTTTGGCCCCTTCTCGGACAATCGTGTTCAAGACGGCAGCATAGTTCTGGCCAATGCCGACATTCGGGACAGTGGTGAACTCGATCTTTGCGCGTTTTTGGGGATCAACATAGGTCAGCCCAAACTCGTTGCGAACCGCATGAAGCCCGAGACCGAATGGAATCCAGATTGCGGTGGGTCGGGAGGGATGACTCACCTTACGGAAGCTCCATAGGTCCAGCATCGGTGTCGCTACCGCAAAAAGCCGTTCGAGTTGTGCCTTGTCCACTGCGCCGTTCGGCGTGAGGCCATTCTCGGTCTGAAAGCGCTGGATGGCCTTGAATAGTCTCTGGTTGAAGTTTTCGTTCGGGACCGCGTTCCAGTACCCGGCTGCGGTCATTAAGACTTGGAAAAAGAGCCGCTGCTCGACATTGAATGCAGATTGGAACGCACTTGCAGCCTCAACGTAACCGGGTGGCCGAACTTGCGCTACAGCGGAAGGGCCTCCGCAGACCACAGCCGCCAGCAGCATTGCCACCCCAGAGGCTGCGCTTCGAGCGTATGCCATTTCTTTGTCCAATCCGTCTCTATCGTCTCCCCTATGCTACACAATTCGACATGTCACACAAATGCCATAAAGTCGCTACCCGGAGAGGTATCCCTGGCTCGAATGGACGGAGGAGACTCGTCCATGTCCCTCCAACCGCTTAGAGAGATCTAGGGACAAATCGCTCGGATGGGATTGGCAAGAACCGTTCTACTCGTTTCTGATGCAACAGGTTGACACTCCACTGGCAAACCGTTCGAAAGATGAGCAGTCAAATCGTTTTCCAGAATCTCCCGCAGCCGGATCAGCGCATCGCGATGGCGGGTTTCGATCTCTGTCGAACAGATCTTCTCGTCGATGAGCCTCAGCATAGCCACCATATCGACTTCAGGCATGATCCAGTTGCGCGTTTGACGACGCATGATTGAACCTCCAAGAGCGTACGGCAGCCACGTGGTGATTGAAACTTGGCGGCTCAAGGTGCCACCAGCCACTTCCGCAGCTTGGTTCTGTAGCCCGCAAGGTACCCACCCCTAAAGATGGTCAGGAGCGCCGGGTGGACTATGTTCGAGCGAAAATCACTTGAAACTGGGACGGGCGTGCCAAGAACGATGACCGGCGAGCCTCGTATCAGGGGCGCGGTGGCCAAGGAGGAGATCGGAATGACCGAAGCTGGCACCCATATCGTCCGGGTCGTTCTCCAAGGCGAGCCGACCATCTACCGCGAGATCGAGGTCGAAAGCCGTAAAACGCTCAGCGATCTGGCCGAGGCCATTGTGCATTCCTTCGGCTTCGAGTTCGATCACGCCTTCGGCTTCTATTCGAAGCTCACCGGGCAGGACGTGATGCGCTCCCAGCCCAGGTACGAGTTGTTTGCCGATATGGGAGAGGCGACCGAAGCCAAGAGCGTGGAGAAGTCCCGCATTGCCGATGCCTTCCCAGACGTGGGCCACAAGATGCTGTTCATGTTCGATTACGGCGACGACTGGCGGTTCGTCGTCGAGGTTATCGGCCTGGGCCAGAAGGTCGCGAAGACCCGTTACCCGAAGGTGCTCAAGAAGGTCGGCAAGGCTCCCGAGCAATATGGCGCATGGGAGGAAGAGGAAGACTCCTGAGCCGTCTCGATGAAGCCATCGTCAGCCCTGCTCCTGCAACTTAGACTTAACGCGCCTCGCGTTCGACTTGATCATTCGGTTCGGGTATAAGTGCCGGGCAGCAGCTTCTCGAAGCGAGATCGGATTTTGCCGTAGCACTCGCAGGTTGCCTGTTCGAGACCGCCACGGTCCGTCACGACGATCTCTGCTCGACGCTGCACGATGAGTCCAGAGGTTTGCAGGCTGCGTAGGGTCGCGCTGACTGTAGAGCGCTGAACACCCAGCATTTCGCTCAAGAACTCGTGGGTCAACGGCAGGGCGTCCTGATTCAGGCGATCATGCGTGCTCAAAATCCAGCGGCAGCAGCGGGCCTCGACGGTATGCACGGCATTACACGCGACCGTGTGATATGCTTGGGCGAGCAGCGCCTCGTTGTAAGCGAGCACCCGCCGTTGAAAAGTGGGGCGTGTCCGGATGGCCTCGTGCATCTGGTCGAGAGGGACGCGTGAGGCAGTGCCAGGGATCTGCACGACGTAGCGGCCAAATGCTTCGCGGCTCACAAATGCGGTCAGGAGGCCGAACAACCCCTCGCACCCGAACATTGCCACTTCTGCCAGACGGCCATCCTCCATCACATCGATGAGGGAAACGACAGCATCGTGCGGGAAGTACGTGTGGCGGATGGGGTCGCCGGGCTGGTACAACACGGTGCCGCGCGGCAGGATCACGGCCTCCAAGTAGGGTTTAAGAAGACCTATGCTGGATTTTGGGTGATGGGGCCGATCAGGCGACGTTGTGTGTTGGCGTCGTTGCGATCTCGGTGCCGTCCTGGAATCTGACACCCGCGATTACTTTCGGCAACTGGTTTTCGCCCATCA
>NZ_VOSK01000508.1 GCF_009296175.1 Microvirga tunisiensis
TAGGTCAGGCCGCTCTCGCGTAGCCCCACCACCTGTCGCCGACGCTCCTCTTGTGCTGCTGCTGGCAGCTTGCGCATGTCTATATGCTTCATCCCGTCGATCTGGTCCGACCGGTCGTGGATTTCAAAATCTCCCAAGCCGGATCAATAAGAGAATAGATCTCAATGAGAAGGGCGCTAGTCATGCCACCGCACCTTCGCGGATGCCTTCCGTACCAATTTTGTGCTTGCAATAATCGATATCAGCAGAGCAAGGGTGGCACAGCGTTTCATCACGATCTCCACTGTTTGGAGTGGTGCGGCAGTGACTATCAATAGGCGATCGCCGGCGTCTTATTCAGATAGCTGTCGTCCGTCGCTTGCCGCAGCATGAAATCAGCAACATCGGCCCGCGCGATGTGACTGCTCTTGGCGGGAATGCCATCAACAGCTGTCCGATACTGCCCAGTCCACGGACCATTGGTCAGCGGCAGGGGCCGCACGGCGATCCACTCCGGCGCATGATCCCGGATGTCCTGCAATGCCCTCCGATGATCGGCCAGGGCGTGACGGATTACGCGTTTGGCAAGAAACAGGAGCGCTGCTCCCCGCAGATCCCGTGCCCTCTCGTCAAGGACCCCGAAATTCGATAGAAAGACGAGCCGCCGCACCTGGTGCGCCTGCATCGCCTGCACAATGTTGCGGGCCGCTGTTGAGTAGAGGGTTGTGGGTCCTCGTGATTTGTCGCCAATGGTGCAAAACACTACGTCTTGGCCTGCGAGTGCGCGGGTCACCGCCTCTGCGTCCAGAACATCGCAGCGTACAATGTGAAGCCGCTCATGTTGAATCTCGACTACAGCGGGATCTCGGACGGCTGCTGTGACGTGATGGTGTTGTGCGAGAGCGCGCTCAAGAAGGCAGCGTCCCACTCCTCGGCTCGCACCGATGATAAGAACCTTCACCGATCGCTTTCCTTGTCAGGTGTTTGAAGCGTGATCGTGACTGAAGGATTGCCGTGTTCTGCTCGTCTCGTCGGTGCCGCAGAACACATCACTCCACAATGGAGTTCAAGGGTGACGCCGACCGGCCGGGTCACCTTGAGCAGTCGCTCGCATCGTGCCCATGGAACAGCCACACCGGTCAGCGTCGCGGCCTTGGGGAGCTGCATCAGTGCGAGCTGAGGCAGGGCAAGGCCGAAGCCCCAATGTCACTCACGTTTGTGACTGTTTCAGGGAAGCGATCCGCCAACAACGCGGTTTCTGCCAGCGCGCTTGGCTTCGTACAATCTGGCATCAGCGGTCGAGACCAGTATCTTCGCAGAGAGCTCGGCTGGACCCGCCGTAACCACGCCAACGCTCACCGTCACCAGTCCGTCAATTCCTCTTGGGTGAGGGATTTGGGCTGCAGCCAGGTTCTCCCTTAGCCTCTCAGCGACCTCGAGAGCACCCGTTTGGTCAGTGGCCGGCAGGATCAGGGCGAACTCTTCACCGCCGTAGCGAGCAGCCACATCGTCCGGCCTCCGAGCTCCTTGTGCCAAGATGCCGGCGAACTGGCGCAGCACATCATCGCCCGCTTGGTGCCCTGCCGTGTCATTGAGTGCTTTGAAGTGGTCGAGATCGAGCAGCAGCAGGGATAGCGGCTCGTTCGTCCGACGTGCCCGCCGAACAGCGCGCTCAAGGGCTTGGTCAAAGGCGCGACGATTGGCGATGCCCGTCAACCCGTCTGTTTGGGCGGCGCGCTCCAGATCCTGGTTGAGCCTCCAGAGTTCGACCTCGTCCATCGACACCGCCGCCAGATCGATCAACGTCGAGACATCGAACCCAGCGGCATCCTGCGGCTCGCGCTTGAGAATACAAAATGACCCGACCGCTGCGCCTTCCGGCGTCAGCAGCGGGACACCGGCATAGAAGCGGAAAGGCAGGAATGTCACGACGGGATGTCCATCGAGTTGAGGCTCCTTCTGCATGTCACCGAAGACCAAAGGCTCGCCCGAAGCGATCATGATCTGGCACACCGACCGTTCGCGCTCGATCGATGAACCGATACCATCGCCTGTGATCGCCTTCATCCACTGGTAGCGATCATCCACAAAACTGAGGAAAGCGACGTCGGCACCATATACTCTCGCGGCGATGCGCGTGAGCCGGTCGAAGCGCTCGTCTTGCGGCGTATCGAGGATCCCGCACGACAGCAGAAAATCGAGCCGCTCTGCTTCATTGGCTGGCCGCGGAGGCACAACAAACACGTCAAAACTCCTGCTGCAGGCGAATGGCCTCTGGGATGGATCACCTATGTCCGAGAAATCCCGACTTAGATCAGGTGTCGGCGGTCTCGTCCTGGGTTGCTGGCCCAGCAGGCCATGAGCGGGTGGCTTTGAGTCTCAGGTTAAGCTTCAGCGCGAGGAGTGCTACTGTCTCTCTTATGAGCAATGTTAACCTGTTGAGGGAAGGTGATCGCGCCCTGCTGGTTTCTCCCACGATCCAACCCGGCTTGGCACGCAAGCCAGGCAGTCTCAGAGTTTATGCGCCTCGAGCGTCGTTTAGATGCTTTCAATGTTCAAGGCCGAGGCGTCGATAAGGACGAAGTTGAACTCCGCTTCGAAATCCTTCTCAGCCGGGCAAAGCTCCTCATGGAGGGCGGTTTCCAAAGCATCATTCAGGACGATCCGGATCAGCAAGCCACTCTCCACCGTCTCGCCGACGTCTTGGTCTTGATGCAGCCTCTCATCGCCGAACTCGAGCACCCTGGTTCCGTTCAGCAAGCACTTCAGCTCTTGGAGCCGCTGGAGGCAAGATTGCTGCAACTCGCATCCTACGCACAAATCCGTGGAGGTGAGAGGATCGCCCTGGATCAGCAAGAGCTTAATCGCCTGTACTGGATCTTCTCGGGATTATCGCTTGGTCTGATCCTGCTTGGTCTGATCCTGATCGGCCTCTTCAGCAGGCATAATCAGTTGCTGGAACGAGCGCATAGCGACCTCCATGCTCTCACCGGTGATCTCGCCCATGCCGCCGGTCACGATGCCCTGACCGGATTGGCGAACCGCGCGCTCTTTCATGAGCAACTGGAGAAGCATCTCGGCAGGTGGCGACAAGAGGGCAGTCGATTTGCCGTCCTGTGCTTGGATCTTGATCGGTTCAAGAGCGTCAACGATACCTTAGGTCACGAGATCGGCGACGTGCTTTTGACAGTTGTTGCTGATCGCCTTCGGAACTGCCTGCGCGGTGACGACACTGTCGCTCGTCTTGGTGGCGACGAGTTCGGAATCCTGCTGGAGGCTACAGCTGGCCTTGAAACCTGTACTGTACTTGCGAGGCGCCTTGTGGAGCGGCTGAGCGCCCCCTACTCTGTTGATGGACGTGAGATCGTCATCGGCGCCAGTGTTGGTATCGCTCCAGTTGAACCAGACATTGTCTCGCCCGACCAGATGCTGAAGCGCGCAGACCTCGCCCTCTACGAGGCTAAATCTCAGGGGCGTGGCATGT
>NZ_VOSK01000050.1 GCF_009296175.1 Microvirga tunisiensis
GAATGTCGATCAGGGCGAGCAGCAGGCCGGCGACCCAGAAGATGTGCATGTGCGTGAAGAGAGCCAGCAGGCCCAGCACGGCGACGATCTCGAACTGCAGCTTGTGCGACCTGTGCGCCATGCGCTCTGGCAAGGTATGCAAGCGCAGGAACAACAACCCTACGGCCATCACGGCGATGACCAGAAACACGGCCATGACCACCATGAAAGTGTCGGTCTCGCCAGGGGCGGTGATGAAGGCCGGCAGATGATGAGGCGCGGCAGGATTAAGCGACGCAGTCATTGCGGCTCTCCCGATCCCGTTTGGATCAGAGCTTCCCGCCTCGATGCCCGAGAGCCGGGCCTCGCGAGACGGGGCCTTATGACGAACTCACGTCTCGAGGCACCGTTGGGCATGGAAAGCCTCCTCGCTGATGAGCGTCTCCGCTGACGCGGGTGACATCAGACGGCTGAAGCGGTGCCCCTGTTCTTGGTCTCGGTGCGACCGCCATCACGGAATGTCACCAAAGGCCCTTTTCAACAGTGCCGGTTTCTTTGGTGAGGTGTTGATGCAGCGTAAGAACAATCCGGCCCTGGGTAAATACGATAATAAGCGCAAGCTCTCATCGAAGCCTGCTCTTCATGGCTATCCATCACCCGCCGTAGCGGCCGGTGATGTTGCGGGCGAGCTGTTCGCCTTCGCTCAGGAAGCGAACGGAGGCCTCCTGGGCGGACGGAGTGCAGACCCGATAGGTAAGGGCATAGGCCTGATAGCCCTTGTTGTAGGCTCCGGCGAGACGCTCGCGCCGGCCGGGCGTCGTCCCTTCCGCCTCGAGCAGGACCTGCATGCGCCGGCTCCATTCGGTGCCGTCGGGCGCGCTGCAGAGGGGGCGCAGCATCGCGAGCGATCCCATGACTTCGGCGAGCCGCAGCAATTCCTTCTCGTAAGGCGCCGGCGGCGGCTCGACCGCCGGAGCGGGCTCTGCCTGCTGCTGCGGCTGTTGCTGAGCGGCCGGTCTCTGCGATTGCGGCTGCTGAGGGCGCCGCTGCTGCTGGGGCGATTGCTGCTGCGGTCGATATTGCGGCTGGGGGCGATACGGCTGCTGCGGGACAGGCTGGCCCGGCTGCGGCCGCGGAGGAACGCCGAAAAGCCGCTCGAAGAAGCCTTGAGCCGCTGCCGGCTGAGGCGCGGCCAGCCAAAGGGCTGGAAGGACGAGGAGCAGGCCTGTGCGCTTCATGGCGTTGAGTCCTCGCGGGCGAGCCTGAAGGCCTGCTCCAGAATCCCGGTGAGTCCTGCCGTCATCGGCAGAGCGGCGATGTCTCGTTCCGTGACCCAACGGATTTCCTTTGCTTCCGGACCTGTCTGGGGTTCGCCGGAAACCCAGCGGGCGGCATGGGCGGCGATGACGACGTGATGCTTTAGATGGCCTTTCTCGTCCCTTTCAATGAATTCGACGGGAGCGATCAGGCCGATGAGCCTGGCCTCAACCCCGACTTCCTCGCGAAGCTCCCGCAAGGCGGCCTCGCCCAGGGTCTCGCCGGTTTCGACCATGCCGCCGGGCAGCGAGAACAATCCCTCGCTCGGCGGCTTGCCGCGTGCGGCGAGCAGGATGCGCCCCTCCCGCAGCACGGCGACGGAGGCTGCGAGGATCGGACGGGATGGATAGAGGCGGTCGCTGGTCATCAGGAAGATTTCTGGGCAGGTGGTTCGTCCGCCGCCACATAGCGGGCCCGCGGCCGGATGAGGGCCGCCTGGCTGCGCTGCTCGATGGCATGGGCGAGCCATCCGGCCGTGCGTCCGATGGCAAAGACCGTAAACGCAGCCCCCACCGGCAGTCCATAGGCCCGCTCCATCATCACGAGAGCCACATCGACGCTGGGACTGTCGCCGGAGGCGTTTGCGATCGTCTTCAGGGTCGTGGCGTCAGACGCCAGGAGCGGCACATTCTCCAGAAGCGCCTGAGCCCGGGGGTCGCCGTCCGGATAGAGGCGGTGTCGGAAGCCAGGGTGTGGCGCCGTTCCGGGGTTGTCCAGAAAGGCTCTGACCCGCTCCGTCATCCCCCCATGGTAGGGGCCGCTCAGAGCCACGAGGCCCGCGATCGTCGCATACCGCAGGGAGGCCCCGGTCGAGGCCGTGACCCGCACCGCGAAGGACGATGAACTGAGTTCATGGTCGGCGCAGAGGACGAGGGCGCGCCGGATCGCATCCGTCGCCTGCAGGGGAGCCCTCCAGGCAGAAACCAGGTGCGTATGAAGCGGCTCGGTCCCCGGATCGGCGCCACTGGCGGCGGCAGCCATCAGGCGCAGGATTGCCGCCACCTCTGCCGCCCGGGTTTCCTTGAGAGGCGGCTCCGACAGGAGGCGGACCGCCTGCGCCACGAAGGCATGCGGACCGAAGGCCGGGCCGGGCAGGGGCCTTGGGATCCGGGACGGGCGGATGAAGGCTTCCTCATCCAGGACGCCGATCAGCAGGCGAGCGGCGTCCTCGAGGCTGGCGGTTCGGGCCAAGGCGACGGCATCCTGCCCGCGATAGAAGAGGCGCCCATCCTTGATCTGGGTGATGCTCGTTTCCAGCACCGGCAGCCCCCAGTCGAGAGCCGTCGCGGCCGCGACGGCGGGGCGGCGGTAGCGTGCCTTGCGCTCCACCAGCGTCTCCACGTCCTTCACGGCATAGAGCCGCTGACGCGGATCGTGCGGCGAGGAAAAGGAGCGGATCAGACCGCGGCTCACATAGGCATAGAGGCTGGCACGGCTGATGCCGAGGCGGGACGAGGCCTCGTCGGCCGATGCGAGATCGAGGGATGCGGTGCTCATATGTTGATATGTTGATTCAAGATTGACGGTCCGGCAAGTCCGGCCTGAAGCTCTCTCGCGATGAAGGAGAAAGCGCATGACCATTGGACTTGACGATGTGGTAGCGGCCGAGACAGCTCTCAGTCACGTGGACGGTGAGGCCGGGCGCCTGATCATCGGCGGGCACGATCTCGAGGAACTCGCCGGCCGCGTCGCCTTCGAGGATGTCGTGGCGATGCTCTGGAGCGGCCTTGCCCCGGAGGTTTCCGCCGATCCTCGCGCGCGTCTCGGCGAGGCCCGGGCGAGGGCTTACGGGCATCTTGCTCCGCTAGCGGAGCGATTGGCCGGTCTCACCCCCGTCGAGGGCATGCGGCTGCTCCTGGCGAGCCTGGCCGATGCGCAGGAGGACCATCCCGCTCTGGCCGTCGGGGCCGCCGGCGTTGCGGCCGCCATGGCGGTGCGGGGCGCGCAGGGCCTCGCGCCGGTCGAGCCCGATGCCTCCGCGGGTCACGCAGCCGATATTCTACGCATGATGCGCAACGGGCCCGCAGCCACGGACGAGGTGCGGGGGCTCGATACCTATCTCGTGACCGTCATCGACCATGGGCTCAATGCCTCGACGTTCACGGCGCGCGTGGTCGCCTCGACGCAGGCCGGCATCCTGTCCTCCGTCGTGGCCGGGCTCTGCGCCCTGAAGGGGCCGCTGCATGGCGGCGCGCCGGGCCCCGTGCTCGACATGCTGGATGCGATCGGCAGCCTCGAAAATGGGACGCTTGGCTCGATGCCGCGATGGCTCGGGGCGAGCGCCTCATGGGCTTCGGTCACCGCATCTACCGGGTGCGCGATCCGCGGGCGGATGTGCTCAAGGCCGCCATCGGAGGGTTGAAAGGAAAGGACAACCGCATCGCCTTTGCGGAGGCCGTCGAGGCCACCGCCCTGAAGGTGCTGGAGCGCCGCAAGCCGGGACGCCGGCTCGACACCAATGTGGAGTTTTATACCGCCGTTCTGCTCGACGCGCTGGGCATCCCCCGCGAGGGATTCACGCCGCTCTTCGCCGCCGGGCGCACGGCGGGCTGGGTGGCCCATGCCATCGAGCAGAGCCGCACCGGCCGCATCATCCGGCCCCAGTCGCGCTATGTCGGGGCCTGGCCCGCTCAGGCGGCCTGACGGTCTTTTACTCCGCCGGCTCCTCCGGCCGCCGCGCCAGACAGGGATCGAGGACGATGTAGTCGGGATTCGGCCGGCTGTAGCCGCCGGTGATCGTCACCACCTCGCCGACCTTCATGTCGTTGGTCTGGTAGGTGACGCAGAGCACCTTCGGGTCGGGCGCGGTGCCGCACAGGCCGAGATAGGCTAGCGTGCCGTCGAAATGGACGAGGGCGAGAGGGCCGGTCACGCTGAAATCGATCCGGGTCGCGCCGGTTTCGCGATCCTTGGTCAATTCCCGCACCTCATGGCATCGCGCCCTGTAGGAGGGCTGCATGTCCGGATCGGCGAACGGGTTTTTCTCGGGCGCCTCTTGGCTTTGAGCATTCAGCGCCGATCCAAGGACGAGAGCCGTTGCAAAGAGGGACATGAAGCGCCCTCCTCGGTGTGCGGCAAACCGCAGGAGCATGGATCACCCGTTCAGACGTGCTGGCCGCCGTTGATGTGGAGTTCCGCGCCGGTGACGTAGGAACTCGCATCCGTGCAGAGGAAATAGATGGCCTTGGCGACCTCGTCCGGGGTGCCGAGGCGGCGCATCGGCAATTGCTCGACGATCTTCTCCGTCCCTGGCGAGAGGATCGCCGTGTCGATCTCTCCCGGCGAGATGGCGTTCACGCGCACGCCCAGCGGCCCGAAATCGGCCGCCATCTCGCGAGTCAAGGAAGCCAGCGCCGCCTTGGAGGTGGCATAGGCCGCACCCGCGAAGGGGTGGACGCGCGAGCCCGCGATGGAGGTCACGTTGACCACCGAGCCCTTGGCCTTCGTGAGTTCGTCCTGCAGGCCCCGGGCCAGCATGATCGAGGCGAAGAAATTGACCTGGAAGACCCGCAGCCAGTCCTCGTAGCTGGTGTCGAGGGTTCCCAGCCGTGAGCCGCCCGGGCCTTTGGGAGAGATGCCCGCATTGTTCACGAGCGCATGCAGGCAGCTGCCCTCGACGGCAAGCCGCTCCTTGACCTCCGCGATGGCACGGCGGGTGTCCTGCGCATCCGCAAGATCGACCTGGAGGTGGTCTTCCGGTCCCATCTCCCACGGGCAGTTCTCGGGAAAGCCGTGCCGCGAGCAGGTGATGACCCGCCATCCGGCCGCCGAGAAACGCTTGACGGTGGCATGCCCGATCCCCCGGCTGGCGCCGGTGAGCAGCATGATGCGGCGGGAATTGCTGGGCGAAGAGGACATGGAGGTTCTCTGTAAGAGGGCGCAGACCCTTATCCCGGTTCGGGGTCAGGGTCTATGGCACGGATCGCGTATCAGGGATACAACCGCACCTTCCGCCAGCCGTCGCCCTCGCGGGTGAAGACGACCCGATCGTGGAGCCGGAACGGCTTGTCCTGCCAGAACTCGATGGACACCGGCGCGATGCGGAAACCCGTCCAGTAGGGCGGACGCGGCACCTCGCCGATGGCGTATTTGGCCGTGTTCACGGCCACGGCCTTCTCCAGGGCGAAGCGGCTCTCCAGCGGGCGCGATTGCTGGCTCGCCCAGGCGCCGATGCGGCTGTCGCGGGCGCGGCTCTGGAAATAGGCGTCGGCTTCCGCGTCGCTGACCACGGTCACCGGACCCCGGGCGCGGACCTGCCGGCGCAGGCTCTTCCAGTGCAGAACGATCGCGGCCTTCTTCTGCCCGAGCAGCTCGCGGCCCTTGTTGGATTCCGTGTTGGTGTAGAACACGAAGCCGTTCTCGTCGAAGCCCTTGAGCAACACCATGCGGACATTGGGCAGCCCGGTCTCGTCGACGGTCGCCAGCGCCATGGCGTTGGGATCGTTGGGCTCCGAGGCCTCGGCTTCCGTCATCCAGGCGTTGAAGAGCGCGAAGGGCTCTTGCGATTCAGTGAAGTCACCGGTTGTTAACGGGTTCAATGTCTTATCTCGTTCTGTGACTTTTGGTTCTGGGGGATCCAACGCGTGACGTGGATCAATGCGCGCCGTTATAGATCAGATGCTTGCCGGAGCGAAGCCATGAAGCTGTTGGCGGTCGGCCTGATCGCCCTGTCCACGAGCGCATGCAGCTTCTCCTTCGGCCTCTCCGCCTTGGACGATGAAGAACCCAAGTCGACCGGCGCCATTGCCGCCAAGGCGGTCACCCCCCTGTCCGCCGATCTCGACGGCGAGGACTGGCGCCGGGCCAAGGCGGCGCTCGCGGTGGCCCTCGATCCGCAGGGCCCCGGCACCCAGGTGTCGTGGGACAATCCCGCCACGACCATGAAGGGCACCTTCACGCCGGTGGGCGCGCCTTTCGTGAAGAACGACGAAATCTGCCGCAGCTTCTCGGCCCATCTGAGCGGCCCTTCCGCATCCTCCCTCCATGGAACGGCGTGCCGCCCTTCCGGCGGCGAATGGACGATCCAGGAGGTCAAACCCCTGAAGGCCCAGGCCAAAGTTTAGGTCCTGCAAGGTCTAGCTTTAGTCGGGTGTGGCGTTGCAAACGGGCAACACTTCGCCCATATGACCGTCAAACCCGTTGAGCTCTCAAGCTCCCAATCCGACGGTTCATGGATTCCACAATGCGAAACCCCTACGACGTTCTAGGCGTATCCCGCTCCGCGAGCGAAGCGGAGATCAAGAAGGCGTTCCGCAAACTCGCCAAGACCTATCACCCGGACAGCAACAAGGACGATCCCAAGGCGAAGGACAAATTCGCCGAGGCGAACTCCGCCTATGAGATCCTCGGTGATGCGGGAAAACGTGCCCAGTTCGACCGGGGCGAGATCGATGCGGAAGGCAAGCCGCGCTTCCAGGGCTTCGAAGGGTTCGGCGGCGGGCGGGGCGGTGCGCGGTCCGAGGACTTTTCCGGCTTCAGCGGCTTCGGCGGCGGCTCCCGGCGTTCGAGCCGGAGCGGCTTCGGGGCCGATCTCGGGGACGATGTGTTCTCCCAGTTCTTCGCCGACGCCTTCCGCCAGGGTGGCGAGAGCCCACGCCAGAGCCGCGGTCGCTCCCAGAAGGGCGAGGACGTGTCCGCGACCCTGACCGTGACCCTGGAAGAGGTGGCGCAGGAGGCCAAGAAGCGCATCAGGCTCTCCACCGGCCGTGACGTGGACGTGGTGATCCCCAAGGGCGTGAGCGACGGCCAGGTGATCCGCCTGCGGGGCCTGGGCCAGGGGGCTCCCGGCATCGATCCCGGCGACGCGCTGCTCACCATCGCTTTCGCGCGCCATGAGCGCTTCACGCCGGAAGGGTCCGATCTGCGCCTGCGGCTGCCGGTCGAGATCGAGGAGGCGATCCTCGGCGGCTCGATCCGCGTCCCGACCCTGACCGGCACGGTGGAGATGGCGATCCCGCCCATGACCAATTCCGGCCGCACCTTCCGCCTGCGCGGCAAGGGCCTGCCCACCAAGACCGGGCACGGCGATCTCTTCGTGACCACGGAGATCAGGCTGCCCGAGGTCGTGGACGAGGAGCTGATCGACTATGCCCGCAAGCGCCGCTCGGCCAAGGCGAAGTAGGATAGATGCTGTCGTCCGCACGTCATCACCGACCATGACGTGCAGAGGAAAGCGATCGGGCAGGCGAGGTTGCTTCAAGACCCGCCATTGTCATGGCCGGTGATGAGGTGGTGGGGGTGTCGCTCCAGGCGGCCGGATCGTCTCAAGCCTTATAAGAGGGCTTCCCCGGGGTCGCTCGGTCGGCTAAAGAGGCCATTCTTTATTGATCTGTCCAGCGACGATCTAGGTGAATCATGGCGGAGACGAAGGCCACCGGCATTCTGGCCGGTAAGCGTGGCTTGGTGATGGGCGTGGCGAACAACCGTTCGATCGCCTGGGGCATTGCGCAGGCTGCCCGCCAGCACGGAGCGGAACTCGCCTTCACCTATCAGGGCGATGCCCTGAAGAAGCGCGTCGAGCCCCTGGCGAAGGAACTCGACGCCCATGTGGTCGGCCATTGCGACGTGACGGACGGCGCCACCATCGATGCGGTGTTCGAGGAAGTGAAGCGCCTCTGGGGCTCCATCGACTTCGTGATCCACTGCATCGCCTTCTCGGACAAGGACGAGCTCACCGGCCGCTACGTCGAGACCTCCGAGGGCAACTTCACCAAGTCGCTCCTGATCTCGTGCTATTCCTTCACGGCCATCGCTCAGCGGGCCGAGAAGCTGATGAACGACGGCGGCTCGCTGCTGACGCTGACCTATTACGGCGCCGAGAAGTGGATGCCGCACTACAACGTCATGGGCGTGGCCAAGGCGGCGCTCGAGGCTTCGGTGCGCTATCTGGCGGCCGATCTCGGCCCCAAGAACATCCGCGTCAACGCCATCTCGGCCGGCCCGATCAAGACGCTCGCCGCCTCCGGCATCGGCGATTTCCGCTACATCCTGAAGTGGAACGAGTACAACTCGCCGCTCCGCCGCACGGTCACCATCGAGGAGGTCGGCGAGACGGCCGCCTATCTCGTCTCCAACATGTCCCGCGGCATGACCGGCGAGATCCTCCATGTGGATGCCGGCTATCACGTGGTCGGCATGAAGAACCCGGAAGCGCCGGATCTGTCCCTCGACAAAGAGTAACCCAGCGTATCGCGTCATCCAGCGTATCGGACTTAAAAGCCGTGACCCCGTCCCGCCCCAAGATCTACTTCATTCGCCATGGCGAGACGGACTGGAATCTAGAGGGACGACTCCAGGGCCAGAAGGACATCCCGCTCAACGATGTCGGCCGCGTCCAGGCCGAAGAGGCGGCGCGCAAGCTCGAGGCCCTGGTGCCTCACTTTGAGGACCTCGCCTATGTGGCGAGCCCCATGACCCGCACCCGCGAGACCATGGAGATCCTGCGCACGACGCTCGGCCTGCACCCGGAAGTCTACCGGCTCGACGATCGCCTGGTCGAACTGACCTTCGGCACCTGGGAGGGCATGACCTGGAAGGAAGTGCGCAAGGCCGAGCCGGCGCTGGCGGCCCTGCGCGAGCAGGACAAGTGGCATTACGCTCCGCCCGGCGGCGGCGAGAGCTACGCCATGCTGGTCGACCGCATCCGCCCGATCCTGGACGATCTCACCCGCGACACGGTGATCGTCGCCCATGGCGGCGTCGCCCGGGCCTTCCTGTCGATCTGCTGCGGCGTCTCCTCCCGTCAGGCTGCCAGCATGGACATCTGGCAGGGCCGGATCCTCGTGATCGAGGGACGCAGCTATCGTTGGGTGTGACCGGACTGGCGTCGAGACAACTTATCGCCGCGTTCCCGCGTTGACGGGATATGCAATACATCTGCGATGCTCCGGGGGTGAAGACGTGGTTTCGGATCGAGACCGAAGGCGAGGCCGTGCTCGAATCGGACGCGATGGGTCACGCGGTCGAGAAGCACTTCCGCCATGCCTGGGAGGCTGCGGCCAACAGCTATCAGGCGACCTCCAGTCCCTTCATCGAGCGCAATATCGGTCTCAAGGCTCACGTGCAGCGCATGATGCCGCTGTTCCTGACCTTGCGCGACGATGAGGGAAAAACGCTCGTCACGGCGATGCTGCCGCCGGGCGGAGAGGACGATCCGCATTTCAGGATCATCGTCGTCGGACCCGAGAACCGCGATCCTTATCCGGAGCACGGGGATGCCATCGGCGCGCTGGGCGGACATTTCGGCCTCGTCCTCAACCGCGACCGTTGCTATCCGTATCGGTAAAGGTCGACGCCGATGGCCTAAACCCGTGACGGTCCACGTCCAGGACTTCGGCTTGAAACTCACTCTCCACGAAAGGCTGGCGCAATGCCTGTCGTCCGCCAGGCTCAAGGGCTGATCACGCAGCTTGCTCCGTCCAGGAACTGAGCAGTATCATTCCGGTTATACCTGAGCGCGCAAGCCGCATGGGCCTGCCGTGGATCTAGACCGTCATGGCCACACTCGCCGACGCCCATACCGATGATGCGAGAGCCGGCAGCGCCTCGCGGACGGTGGTCCTCGGCGCTCTGGGGGTCGTGTTCGGCGATATCGGCACCAGCCCGCTTTACGCGTTGAGGGAAGCGGCGACCGCAGCCAACCACGGGGTCCTGTCGCAGGCGACGGTCATGGGGGTGTTGTCCCTCATCCTGTGGTCGCTGATCGTCGTCATCTCGATCAAGTACTGCCTGTTCATCCTGCGGGCCGACAACCGCGGCGAAGGCGGGATCATCGCGCTGCTCGCGCTCCTGGGCGTCCGGCGCATTCAGCCCGGCTCCTGGCGCATGTACCTGTCCGTGCTCGGTCTCATCGGCACGGCGCTGCTCTATGCCGACGGCACGATCACGCCCGCCATCTCCGTCCTGAGCGCCATCGAGGGCCTCTCCGTCGACTCGGACCGGTTCCAGCCTTACGTGCTCCCGATCACGATGGCCATCCTGGTGACGCTGTTCGCCGTCCAGCGCATGGGCACCGGCCGGATCGGGCGCATCTTCGGCCCGTTCATGCTAATCTGGTTCTCGGTGCTGGGACTGCTCGGGCTCGGCGGGATCGTGGCCGCTCCCGGGGTGGTCGCCGCGATCAACCCGGTCCATGCGCTGGCCTTTCTGATCGACACGGACATCTCGGTCACGCTCGCTGTTCTCGCTGCGGTGTTCCTCACCGTGACGGGCGGAGAAGCTCTCTATGCCGATCTCGGCCATTTCGGTCCGGTCCCGATCCGCAACGCGTGGTTCTTCATCGTTCTGCCGGCCCTCATGCTCAACTATTTCGGCCAGGGGGCGCTCCTGCTGACGAACCCGGGTGCGGTCGAGAGCCCGTTCTATCACCTTGCTCCCGACTGGGCGCATTATCCGCTCGTGGTCCTCGCCACCTTCGCGACCGTCATCGCCTCGCAGGCCGTCATCACGGGCGCCTTCTCGCTGACGCAGCAGGCGATCCAGCTCGGGTTCCTGCCCAGGATGCGGGTCATCCATACCTCGACCCATGAACGGGGCCATGTCTATGTGCCCTTCGTGAACTAGGCCCTTGCCCTGCTGACCTTCGCGGCCGTCCTCGGTTTCGGTTCGTCCAGCAACCTAGCTGGCGCCTACGGCCTGGCCGTGTCGCTCGACATGGTGATCACGACGATCCTGGCGACCTTCGTCGCCCTGCATTGGGGCCATCGGCCCATTCTCGTCTATCTGCTGAATGGGTGCCTGCTGCTGGTCGATCTGGTCTTCTTGGCGGCCAACACGACGAAGCTCCTGGAGGGCGGCTGGTTCCCGCTTCTGATTGCGCTGAGCGCGGCCTTCATGATGCTGACATGGCGCAAGGGGCAGCAGCTCGTCCAGCGGGCGCGGACGCATTTGCGCATGTCCACGAAGGATTTCCTGCACTTGCTGGAGCAGCAGCCGCCGATCCGCATCCCGGGCACGGCGGTGATCATGTCCGCATCGCCGACGGGCATTCCCGGAACCCTTCTGCATCACCTCAAGCACAACCGGGTGCTGCACGAGACCGTGTTCCTGGTGTCGGTCGTGGTCACCGACGAGCCGACGGTCAAAGAGGACGCGTGCGTTCATCTCGTGCCGATCGGCGAGGGCGTTCAGCGCCTTGTCCTGCGTCTCGGCTTTACCGAAAAGCCTGATGTGCCCTCGGTGCTGCGTCTCGCGGCCGCTCACCTTCGCCTGCCCGATTTCGATCCCGACGCCATCACCTATTATGTCGGCCGCCAGACGGTCGTGGCCTCCAAGGCGCTTCCCGGCATGGCCTTCTGGCGCGAGGTGATCTTCGCCATGCTGAACCGCAACGCCGAGCTGACCGCGGACTATTTCTGCATCCCGGCCGCCCAGGTCGTCGAGATCGGCAGTTCCATCGAGATCTGATCCGACACGCGTCGCATTCCCGGCGGCCGCGGGCCGGGAAGGGGGCCATTCGCACTCTCGGCGCGGCTGGTGGGTTCCCGTCCTCTCCGCTGCCCCTCCGGACGGGCCCCGCTCCTTGGTCGCGCTCTCCCTGTCCCGCGCCCGCCTTTGTCACACTCTCCTTTGTCCTGCTCCCCGTCATGGCCGTCCCCGGGCTCGATCCCAGCCATCCCGCTTCCAGCCCCATCGCCCTCATCCTGAGGAGCAGCCGTGAGGCTGCGTCTCGAAGGAGGAGTCCAGTGCTCTCCGGACCTTCCTTCGAGATGCCGCTTGCAGCGGCTCCTCAGGACGAGGCCAAGCGAGACGATCGGGATCACGGCCTCCTAGACACGCTCCCTAGTCATGGCCGGGCTTGTCCCGGCCATCCCGATCCGGTGAGGCACGGCGGTTCAATCCATCGGGGTCACCGGGACGAGCCCGGTGATGACGGAGAGGGTGGAGTCAGACGGTGCGAGGGGCGAAACGACCGGTTGTTGAGTCACGGCCAAGAATGTGATCTTAATAGATACTATGTTTCATATTCGGGGGCGTCATGTATCGCATCATCGTCGCCGCAGCGGGGCTGGCCCTGCTCACAGGGGCCGCATCCGCCGAGACCATCGAGCGGACCGTCAAGGCCAACACGATTTCGGCGCTCGGTGGGTTCCTGGGGTACGAGGTGAACACCTGCTATCCCTCGGTCATTCCCGATGTGAAAGTTCGTCAGGCGCCTGCCAATGGAACCATCCAGATCCGCCCCTATGAGCAGGCCCTGGGAAAGGATTCCACTGCCCGGGCACGAAGGTCCGCGGTCTCGCCTTCGTCTATGCGCCGAACAAGGGTTTCAAGGGGGGATGAGGTGGTCCTCGACATCCCCTGGAGCTCGAACGATCTTGGCCTGCCGAACCTGATGACCAAAACCTATAGGATCCGTGTCGAGTGAGGCGCGAGCGCGCGCGGCGGACAGCGGGGCGACGAACCAGGATCGGGAGCCGGCAGGGAGGTGGATGGCATCGCGCGTGACACCCGGCCGCTTTGGTTCTAAGACGCCGTGAACATCGAAGAAGCGCCATGTCCCACAACACCTTCGGCCACCTGTTCCGCGTCACCACTTTCGGCGAAAGCCACGGACCCGCCCTGGGCTGCGTGGTCGATGGGTGCCCGCCCATGATCCCGCTCGAGGCGTCCGAGATCCAGGCGGAGCTCGACCGCCGCCGTCCGGGCCAGTCGCGCTTCACCACCCAGCGCCAGGAGCCGGATCAGGTCAAGATCCTCTCCGGCGTGTTTACGGACGAGCGCACGGGACGGCAGGTGACGACCGGCACGCCGATCGCGCTGATGATCGAGAACGTGGACCAGCGCTCCAAGGATTATTCGGAGATCAAGGAATCCTACCGACCGGGGCACGCGGATTTCACCTACGACGTGAAATACGGCATCCGCGACTATCGTGGCGGCGGCCGCTCCTCGGCCCGCGAGACGGCGGCCCGCGTGGCGGCCGGGGCCATTGCCCGCAAGGTGCTCCCCGGAATCACCATCCGCGGCGCCCTCGTGCAGATGGGGCCGCACGCCATCGACCGCGGCAACTGGGATTGGGACGAGGTGGCGCGCAACCCGTTCTTCTGCCCGGATGCGAAGGCGGCCCAGTTCTACGAGGACTATCTCGACGGACTGCGCAAGGACGGCTCCTCCATCGGGGCGGTCCTGGAGATCGTGGCGGAGGGCGTGCCCGCCGGCCTCGGCGCTCCGATCTACGGCAAGCTCGATTCCGACCTCGCCTCGGCGCTAATGTCGATCAATGCGGTCAAGGGGGTCGAGATCGGCGATGGCTTCGCGGCAGCGGCCCTCCGCGGCGAGGAGAATGCGGACGAGATGCGCCCCGGCAACCAGGGCGCACCCACGTTCCTGTCGAACCATGCCGGCGGCGTGCTCGGCGGCATCTCCACGGGCCAGCCCGTCGTGTGCCGTTTTGCCGTGAAGCCGACCTCCTCGATCCTCACCCCCAGGGCCAGCGTCACCCGCTCCGGCGCCGAGGCGGAGGTTCGGACCAAGGGGCGCCACGACCCCTGCGTGGGCATCCGGGCGGTTCCAGTCGGCGAGGCCATGGTGGCCTGCGTTCTGGCGGATCACCTCCTGCGCCATCGCGGCCAGGTCGGTCAGGGAGCCTCTTGGCCGTTCGAGGCTTGAGATCATCCAGGCGTTACCAGCCTCGTCTGCAGGTTGAGGGAATAGGAAAGAGCGTGGACACAACCTGAACGTCATGGCCGGCCTTGTGCCGGCCATCTCGATCGGAAGAGCGCGGTGCTTCAAGCGATCGGGTTCACCGGCACAAGGCCGGTGAGGACGACGGAGTTGGATCTGATGCCCTCAGCCCTGCAGCGATTTTGCAAAACCCGGATTGCGGATTTTAGTTTTACTAAAATCTCTTCATCGGCTAAGCCTCCCGTATGAGACTGGCTGATTGGTTATCCCGCAACGGTGTGTCGCGCGTCGCGTTCGCGCGGCGGATCGGCGTCACCCCTGGCGCCGTCACCCAGCTGTGCAATTACGACCAGGCCTGGCTCTCCCGTGATACCGCCGAATTGATTGCCCGTGAAACCCGAGGGGCTGTCACGCCCAACGATTTTCTGCCCGAATCCGCCAAGGAGGCCTTGATGCCCCATTCCGTCACCGAAGCCGTCGAGGCTTTCGCCCGTGGTGAAATCGTCATCGTCACCGATGATGACGATCGCGAGAACGAGGGCGATCTCATCGTCGCCGCCTCCCTCTGCACGCCCGAGAAGATGGCCTTCATCATCCGCAACACCTGCGGCATCGTCTGCGCGCCGCTCACCGTCGCCGAGGCCCGCCGCCTGCGGCTCGACCCTATGGTGCAGGCAAACGACGCGCCGCTCGGCACGGCGTTCACGGTCACGGTGGACGCGAGGCACGGGCTGACCACGGGCATCTCCGCCGAGCAGCGCTCGAACACCGTGCGGGCGCTCGCCAACAACAATATGGGCGCGGCCGATTTCGTGCGCCCCGGCCATGTCTTCCCGCTCATCGCCAAGGACGGCGGCGTGCTCATGCGCTCCGGCCACACGGAGGCGGCGGTCGACTTGTGCAAGCTCGCGAACCTGCCGCCGGTCGGCGTGATCTGCGAACTCGCCAATGACGACGGCACGGTGATGAAGGGCCGGCAGATCGATGCCTTCGCGGAGACGCACAATCTCAAACGCATCTCGGTCGCCGATCTGATCGCCTACCGTCAGGCGCGGGAAAAGCTCGTCGAGCGGATCGGCACGTTCCCGGTGGAGACCCAGTGGGGTCCGTTCACGGGCTATGCCTACTCGACGCCCTTCGACAGCGTGCAGCATATCGCGCTCGTCCATGGCCGCATCGGCGACGGTTCGAACATTCCGGTGCGCCTGCACCGCGCCAATGCGCTCACCGACGTGTTCGAGGGCGGCAAGACGGTGAACGCGGCTCTCCAGCTCTTCGTCAAGGAGGGCAGGGGCGTTCTCGTCTATCTGCGCGACGGCACCGCCGGCGTGCCGACCACGTCCTTCTCGGACAGCGAGGACACGGGATCGGAAGCGATGCGCTCCAGCCAGTGGCGCGAGATCGGCCTCGGCGCGCAGATCCTGCGGGATCTCGGCGTCGCGTCGATCCGCAACCTCGCGACGTCGAGCCGTTCCTATGTGGGCCTGAGCGGCTTCGGCATCGAGCTGCTGGGGGACGAACCGATCGAGTGTTGAGGCGCGCCTGTCCAGGCCGCGTGAAAACTCCTCGCGTCATCACCGGCCTTGTGCAGGTGATCCCGTTTTAAAAGGCGCAGCGCTCCTCGCATCGGGATGGCCGGCACAAGGCCGGCTATGACGCGGGACGGTATAATATGCGAGAATGTGCTTTAAGCCCCGTCTCACGACCCATCAGCGCGTCGAGATGGAAGGCGGTCGATCTCGCTAGGCCTTCGAGGTCGTAGCCGCCTTCGAGAACGGAGACGATCCGCCGGCCGCAATGACGCTCGGCGAGATCCATCAGCTTCTGCGTCGCCCAGGCGAAATCGGATTCCGTGAGGTTCAGGCTGGCGAGCGGATCGCGCCAATGGGCGTCGAAGCCCGCCGAGATGACGATCAGATCCGGCGCGAAGGCATCGATGCGCGGCAGGATCACGTTGTCCACAGCGTCCCGGAACGCCTCGCTGCCGTCGCCCGCGTTCAAGGGCGCGTTGACGATGGTGCCGTGCTCGCCGGTCTCGGAGAGGGCGCCGGTCCCCGGATACAAGGGAGCTTCGTGGGTCGAGCAATAGAGCACGCTCTGATCCGACCAGAAGATGTCCTGCGTGCCGTTGCCGTGGTGGACGTCCCAGTCGAAGATCGCGACCCGCTCGGCGCCGTGACGCTTCTGGGCATGACGCGCGGCGATGGCTGCGTTGTTGAAGAAGCAGAATCCCATGGCCCGGATGCGTTCGGCGTGGTGCCCCGGAGGGCGCATGGCCACGAAGGCGTTGGCCGCCCGGCCGGACATGACCTCGTCCACCGCCAGCACCGCGCCGCCGGCGCCGCGCAGGGCCGCCTCGTAGGTGCCCGGCGACATCACCGTATCGTCGTCAATCCTGACTAACCCTTCTCGGGGGCTGATGTCCCGGAGACGGACGATGTAGTCTTCCGGATGGGCGAAGGCTAGGCTCTCCATCTCGGCCATCGGCGCCTGCTCGCGGATGAGCGAAGTGAACCGCTCCTTCTCCAGGGCGCGCTCGATGGCGCGGATGCGGTCGGGCCGTTCGGGATGACCAATCGGCGTCTGGTGGTCGAGGCTGGCCGGATGGGCGATGTAGAGCGTGGACATGTGCGTTCTTGAATGAGGATTGCCGCGAGTGTCGCAGCGTCACGAGCGGCTGTCTATGTTGTTGCGATGCAACACTTTCCAATGCGGAGCCGTGCCATGGTGTGTTTCGATTCGACTTAACGACGTCACGGCCTGAAACGAAATTTTGTCGCGACCCACGCTGAGTTTGCAGAGCTTTACACGATGCGCCTTTCCCGTCTGCCCCTTCTTTTGGCAATGATCATGGCTCTGGCCGGATGCAACTTCAAAGGCGTCCCGGATCCCCAGGTCTCGGCCCGTGATACCGAGTGGATGGCGCAAGTCCCGAAGGCCGAGGACGATCCACGCTTCGGCCGCTACCTGATCGATGATCCCACCGGTGAGGCGCCGGGCACCATCGTGGTCGATACCAAGGAGCGCCAGCTCTACTACGTTCAGGCCAACAAGAAGGCGATCCGCTACGGCGTCGCCGTCGGCGACGAGGCCTATGGCTGGACCGGCACGGCCACCATCGCCCGCAAGGCGGAATGGCCGGATTGGAATCCTCCGGCCGAGATGAAGGCCCGCTGGCCGCATGTCCAATACACGAAGGGCGGCCCTGACAACCCGCTCGGCGCGCGCGCGCTCTACCTCTACGAGGGCAACAAGGACACGCTCTATCGCATCCACGGCACGAACGAGCCGGAGAAGATCGGCCATGCGGTGTCCTCGGGCTGCATCCGGATGCGCAACATCGACGTCGTCGACCTCTATAACCGCGTGTCCCTGAACACGAAGGTCATCGTCCGCTAGAGCATCGAGCCCACACGCGAGACGCGCTTTTGATCCGCACCCGATGCACCCCATTCAGGCGGCGCATCGGTCGGCGGGGAAATCGAGAAACCTTTTTCAATCACGCTTCGCTAGATTCGCGGCCAGCCGGCTTAGCTGTTCTCATGTCGAGCGGGATGCGGATATCTGGCGCTCGGAAGCCTTTGCTGATCTTTTGCGTGTGATGCCGCGCGATCTCGGGTGAAATACTGGAGATGAGCAAGACATTGCTTGGACCCGGAAGCCGGCCATGTGTCCAGCTTGACCATGCGGCGCCTTTTATTGAGCTAAATCCCACTTCATCGGTTGAGTTGGCAGGCATGGGCTCATTTCTCCCACCGGGGGGTTAACCTGCCCGCCCGTAAAGCTGAATTATCTTATATCCAAAGCTGAAGCCTCAAGCCTTCGATCTTGTTGGAGCTTTGCTTCGACCGGTGCACTCCGTGCTTCGCTGTCACTATTCCATCAGGTATTAAGAGTAAGCATAAAATATTACTTGAATCAAAATCTATGTTATTTGCGATAGGTATGGTGTAAATTGCATAAAGTATGCACGAATAGGGCCAAGCATAAGTAATTTACTGAGATATACATTATTTTTAGCAAGCTTTTAACTTATGCTCGCCACAAATTATGACCCTACTCCTCCGTCCCGCCGGACCAATTCAGAGGAGACATGTCATGTTGCTCATTCGGTCCGATCTCGACTTCATTCTCTCGCAGATTCTCCAGAGCGAGACGCACACGCCGATCGCTGATCCGTCCCTGCCGTTCGGACTTCGAACCGTCGACGGCACCGGCAACAGCATGGTGTCGGGCCAATACGGCTACGGCGCTGCAGATCATGTTTTTCCTCGCCTGACCGATCCTGAATTCCGCGCGGCCGAGAGCGGGACGACCTACGAACAGGTTCTGAACGATTCGACCGTGACGGATCCGCAGCCGCGCATCATCAGCAACCTGATCGTGGATCAGAACGGGGAAATCAATCCCGCTGCACGCGCGGCCGACGGGAACGGAGGCGGTCTGATCGTGAACGTGGCGCCCGATGCCGATGCTGCGCCGTTCAATCAATGGTTCACCCTGTTCGGCCAGTTCTTCGATCATGGGCTCGATCTCGTCAACAAGGGCAAGAACGGATCGGTGATCATTCCGTTGCAGCCGGACGATCCGCTCTACGTGGCCGGCAGCCATGAAAACTTCATGGTGCTGACACGGGCGACCAACCAGCCGGGGCCTGATGGAATCGTCGGAACGGACGACGACATCCACGAGCACATGAATCAGACGACGCCGTTCATCGACCAGAACCAGACCTACACGTCACATCCTTCGCATCAGGTGTTCCTGCGCGAATACGCGCTCGATGCCGGCGGCAAGCCCGTCGCCACCGGGGCCCTGCTCGATCATGCCGGCGGCGGCCTCCCGACCTGGGGCGATATCAAGGCCCAGGCCAGAACCATGCTCGGCATCATGCTCACCGACGAGGACGTGACCAACATCCCGTTGCTCGCGACGGACGAGTATGGCCAGTTCATTCGCGGCCCGAACGGCTTCGCTCAGCTTGTCCTGCCGGGTCCGGACGGACTTGCAGGCACGGATGACGATGGTCTCGTCGACGGCAATCCATCGGCTCCCGCAAGCACGACTGGCGCCGCTCATACGGGCCACGCCTTTCTCGATGACATCGCGCACGATGCCGTCCCGACCGGCAAGGTTGCCGATGGCGATATCGAGGTCAGTCTCGCAAATCTCGACGGATCGGATACGAGCGGCAATTACGACAACGAGCTTCTCGATGCGCATTTCATCACGGGTGACGGGCGCGGCAACGAGGATATCGGCCTGACGGCGGTCCATCACGTCTTTCACGCCGAGCACAACCGGCTTCTCGATCAAATGAAGGATCTGATCCGCGCCGAAATTCCCGCCGATCCCGATTTCGTGCGCCAGTGGCTGCGTCCGGGAGCGGATCTGGCCGACGGTATTCAGGCACGCGAATGGAACGGCGAGAGGCTGTTCCAGGCCGCGCGCTTCGGCGCCGAGATGCAGTATCAGCACCTGGTGTTCGAGAATTTCGCGCGGCGCATCCAGCCCAATATCGACGCGTTCGAAGCATACGACGTCACCATCGATCCTGCCATCACGGCGGAGTTCGCGCACACGGTCTATCGCTTCGGGCATTCCCTGCTGCGGGAGACCGTCGACCGCATCGATGCGGACGGCAACCTCGTGGATGCGGATCCCACCACGGTGGGCGACCAGCAATTGAGCCTTGTGAGCGCATTCCTGAATCCAGTGGCCTATGCGCAGCGAGGGGTGTCCGGCGCAGCGGCGGCGGAAATCGTCCGCGGCGCGACCCATCAGGCCGGCAACGAAATCGATGAATTCGTGACCGGTGCCCTGCGCAATAACGTCCTTGGATTGCCGCTCGATCTCGCCGCCCTCAATCTCGCGCGCGGGCGAGACACGGGCGTTCCCCCTCTCAACAAGGTGCGCGAGCAATTCTTCGACGGAACCGGAGACGCCGATCTCAAGCCTTATGAAAACTGGGCGGAGTTCGGCGGCAACATCCGTCATCCCGAGTCGCTGATCAACTTCATCGCGGCCTACGGCATTCATCCTCTCCTCGACGCGGCCACGATGACAGCGGAGAAGCGTGCCGCCGCCACCGCGATCGTCGAGGGGCGCGACGACGACCCGGACACGCCGGAGAACGAGAGCGCCGCTCCGGACACCGACTTCCTGAATGGCACCGGAGACTTCGCAGCACGCGAGACCGGCCTCGACGACATCGACCTGTGGATCGGCGGTCTGGCCGAGAAACCTCTGGCATCCGGCGGCCTTCTCGGTTCGACGTTCAACTTCGTCTTCGAGACGCAGATGGAGAGCCTGCAGAGCGGGGACCGCTTCTATTACCTGTCGCGCTTGGAAGGCACCAACTTCCTGACGCAGCTCGAAGGAACGTCCTTTTCCGAACTGGTGATGCGAAACACCGGCGCGAAGCATCTTCCCTTCGATGTGTTCTCGGTGCCCGCCGACACGATCGAGGCCGGTGATCCATCGACCGATCCAGCGGGCGGTTCAGGCAAGGTCGTCCGAAGCGCCGGTTGGGTGTCCTATGACGGCACGGCCCATGTGGTCATGGGCGGAACCGAGCGGGACGACCAGATCCGATCCGGTGCCGGGGATGACACGCTCTGGGGCGACGGCGGCGATGATGTGCTCGTCTCAGGTGTCGGGGACGACGCGCTCATCGGCGGCGATGGCGACGACCGGATGTCGGGCGAGGACGGCGACGATTTCTTGAGGGGTGCGGGCGGCAACGACAGCATGGAAGGAGGGCGTGGAGCCGACCTGCTCGTCGGCCTCGAGGGACGGGATCACGTCCGGGCCGGTGACGGCGACGACGAGGTCTTCGGAGGTCTCGACAACGACCGGATCGACGGCGACAGCGGCGACGACGACCTGCTCGGAAACGAAGGCGACGACTGGATCAAGGGTGGTGAAGGTAACGATCATCTGGTCGGCGACAACGGCAACCCCTTCGGCGCACCGCTTGCGGATACCGACACGGCCGCCTTCTCCGGCCGCTTGTGCAACTACACGATCACGCACAATGCCGACGGCACGTTGACCGTCACCGACAAGGTGGGGAAGAACGGGACCGATACGCTCCTGAACATCGAGAGACTGCAGTTCTCCGACCGGTCGATTCTCGTCGATGGTGGATTGAGTTTGAGGGAGCCGTCGACCGCAAATTCCGCAACGCACGACCCCGCGGCCGATTTTGCAGAGGTCGGCGATGCGTCGACGGATGCGCAGCCGATTGCAGGCGCGGCGAGCGGTAAAGCCCTTGTTTCGGATCCATTGCACTCGAACCCCAGCCCGCACCCACTGTCGTTCGGGCAGGGCGATGTCATTCTGGCCTGATCGGAATCTCTGGCGTTGCGGAAGGATAGCGCCGGAACTGACGTTACGCCGATAGGAGGGGTTCCACTTTGCTCCAACCCTCTTCCGTCATCACCGGCCTTGTGCCGGTGATCCCGAAGGGAAAGGTGCTGCTCTTCATACAATCGAGATGGCCGGCACAAGGCCGGCCATGACGGTGCGGTCGTCATGCCGACAGCCGCAGGCGGAACCGAGGTTTCCGATCTCGGAGCAGATGCGGCACGGGAAGGCGGAGCGACGATTCAATGAAAAGAGAACGGTTCTAGCCCAGCACGGCTTCCTTGCGCAGGAACGCGGGAAGGTCGGAGATCTTGGGGCGGCTCTGCTGCAGCTTGGCGGCCCGAACGGCTGCGGCGAGGGCGGGCAAGGCGACGGCCTTGAAAGCCGGGATGGAGCGGGCAGCGTTCTGTTCGCCCGGTCGGATATCGCGGTCTGGAGCGTGCTGGGTCATGAATCCTCTCTGAAAATCAGGCTGTCATTGCAACCTGCCCTTATGATCCGGCTGCCTGTGACTGCTTTGGGGCAGACCTGTGATCTTGTGCTGGCTTGGCTGCAAACGAACCACTCAAGGTGAACCAATGCTTAACGCTGCAACATTCCCGCCGAGGCTGCGGTCGGTTGTTCAGCATTCTTGGTGGACCAAGCTGTGAGGCTCGGGCGCAGAGCCAGGATCGAGACCAGGACAAGGGCGCCGATCATGCCCCCGTGCTCGCCCGCCGTATGAAGCGCGGTGATCGCCCGTTCGCCCTCGAGGCGCCAGAAGGCGTGGACGATCAGGATCGTGAGGAAGGTGAACACTCCGAGTGCTCCGGCGCCGAGCCAGGTCCAGCGCTTCGCGACGATGAGGGCGGACCCGGTCAGCTGGACAAAGATTGTAAGGCTGTTGAACAGCCAAGCCGGCTCCAGGCCGAACTGACGCATCTCCGCCACGCCGCCCGGGAAATCGAGCAGCTTGATCAGCCCGCTGGCCCAGAACGGGAAGGTGAGCAGAATCCGGGCGACGATTTCCGTTCCCCGGCTCGAGAGCAATGCGTCGATCCAGCGTGGCGTCATGGCGGCTACCCCTCGTTGACGTTAGGACAGGGATGCCTTCTAGGGCCAAGCTTTCTTACAAGCTGTGCGCACCCGCACATTTTGCGAAAGCCTCGCCATCCTTCATTCCCATCTCGTAGGCTTTGCGGATGCCGGCCGGATTGGTGATGTCGAATTGCCCGATGGGAACGGGCTCGGATGGCTGGATGTAGGTGCGGCCCTTCACGTCCGGAAACGCGCGATAGAGGCGCGAGAGAATAACCAGGGTTTTGCCGCCCTGCTCCTCGATCGGGAGGAGAGGCTCCGTCGGCACGTTGTCGACGAGCCCGCCGTCGAGCGCCACCATGCCACCGATGAGGCCGACCGGCATGAAGGGCGGCACGCTGGCGCTCGCCATCAGGGCAGCCGACAATTCCGCGGGCGAGGCCAGATCCTGCACCCGGATGAATTCCGGACGAAACCCGAGGGCGCGCCCGCCGCGCGGATGAACCGGAGAGCGCCATTTCTTCTCGATCTGATATGTCGCAAGGCCCAGCGGAACGGCGAGCGAGAGGGGCAGGCGACGCGGCTTGCGGGCCAGTCCGATCAGGATGCTCGGACCCTGCTTCAGGCGCTCCAGGGCATTCTCGTCGATGATCGCTGCGATCAGACTGCGATACATAAGCGAGACCGGCCAGGGCGAGCCTTCGCTGCGCCAAGCGCGCCACTCGAAATTGCGTCGCCCGAGGCTGCAGCCTTCCGCCACCATCTCGTTGACGCGTCGTCCAAGCCCAAGGAGGCTGTAGCAGGCGGACCAGGCGCCCGCGCTCACGCCGACGACCATGGCGGGGCTGCAGGCCGAGCAGCGGGGCCGCGGCTTCCCAGAAGCCGCCCTGCCAATAGCAGCGGTTGCCGCCGCCCGCGAAAGCGACTGCGTCGAACATCGATGGTTCTATCGCTGCTTGGGGGAAGGAGCGTCTTCCTCGGCCCGCGCCCGATCCCGCCAGGCCAGAACGATGCGCTCCAGATCGGCCAGATCCTGAGCCGGGAGGGTTCCGAGCGTGCGCATGACATAGGCACGCTGCGCGGCGATTCCGCGGTTGGCCAGATCGCGACCCTTCGAGGTCAGGTACAAGGCATTGGAGCGCCGGTCCCCGGGGATCGAACGCCGCTCGACGAGCTCGGCTTCGACCATGCGGTCGAGAAGCCCCGAGACATTGCCCTTGGTCACGTAAAGGCGCCCCGCCAGTTCCTGCTGGCTCATGCCCTCGCACTCCGTGAGGGTGGAGAGCAGATCGAACTGCGGAATCGACAGGCCCAACTCTTTCAATTCCGCAGCGACCGCGTTGGTCGCCCGGCGGTTCAACCGGATGAAGCGGAACCAGATCCGCAGAGGATCGGCGGTCTCGACGGGAGCAGGGGCGGGTGACGGCATCAAAGGCTTGAGGCTCCTGATAGAGACAATAGTTTATATTGAAACCATTCCATCCGTCACCCCTCTCGGAAAGGGGTAGCGGGTGTTTACCAAGAAATTGCATTGGATCCCTGAACGCAGGGCAGCCGGCCGCGCGATATGTTCTATTGTTGACCTTCCGTGGTAAGGATGGGGCACTATGCCGCTGAAGGTTTGAAATGACCGCCTCTCTCCATGCCGACGGAACGCTTCCCGCATCGCAAAGCTCACCCATGTCCTTCTCAGGACCGGGCCGAGAATTCCTGAGGCTTCTGATCACTGGAAGTCTTTTCCAGATTCCGACATTCGGGTTTTATCGCTTCTGGCTGATCACCAAGTTGCGTCGCCACCTGTGGGCCAATACTCAGATCGAGGGTGAGGCGTTCGAGTATACCGCACGGCCAAGGAACTGCTCATTGGTTTCCTCGTCGCTCTGGCTGTTCTGGTGCCGCTCTATGTTGCGTACGCCATTCTCGGCGTCATTCTCGAGGAGCAATATGCGTTCGCCAGCGTGCCGCTCGTCGTCATCATGTACGTGCTTGCTCATTTCGGCAGTTATCGCGCCCGCAAGTACCGCGCGAGCCGGACGGTGTTTCGAGGCATACGGTTCTGGATGAAGGGATCGGGCTGGCCCTATGCCTTCAGGGCCGTCCTGTGGGATCTCTCAACGGTTCTCACCCTCGGTCTCGCGCTGCCATGGGCGATGGCCTCGCTCGAACGCTACAGAATGCGCAACACATACTTCGGCAGCGTCCAGGGCGATTTTGGCGGGACGGGTTGGTCTCTTTTCAAGCGCGGTTGGTGGGTCTGGGCGCTTGGCCTCATCGGCCTGGTCTGCTTCGCGTTGCTTGCCTTTGTCCTCAGCAAACTTTCAGTCGGAAGAGGCGAGAGGGCGTTGCAGGTCATTCCCTTCCTGCTGATCCTGATCGGCTTGGTCCTCGTGCCCCTAGCCATGGCGATCTTCACCCGCTGGCATATCGACGGCTTGCGCTTCGGCGATGTCACTGTGGCAAGCGGCTTCCGAGCCGGCACCTTTTACGGCTTGTTCTTCAAGCTGATCTTCTCATCTCTCGGCTTCCTGGTGGCCTTCGGCCTCGTGGCCGGATTGCTGGGCTTTCTGTTCGCCACTGCCTTCAATGGGGTGATGACGGCAGCTGAGGGCTTTTCCTGGGCTTCGGTGAGCGCCGGCGTTTTGGTAGCCATCGGCTATCTCATCGCCTTGCTCGGCCTCGGCGTCCTCCAGCGCTATTTCCTCGGGCGGGGCCTGTGGGCTGCTATCGTGACTTCAACGGCGATCACCAATCTGCAGTCGATCGATGCGGCAGTGGCGGCTGGCGAACCGGCCGGCGTTCTGGGAGAAGGACTGGCCGACGCTCTCGATTTCAATGTCGGCATATGAGGTCGGTCATGGCGGATGCGGTGTTCTATGACGGCGAAAGCGCCCGCCGAAGAACGGTCTCCCTGAACGTTGCCGCGTCCGCCATCGACATTCACGAGGGCCGCGAGTGGATCGCCTCCTGGGCTGTCGCGGAGGTGAGACAGCGGGAAGCGCCCAATGGCGTCCTGCGGCTCACGCGCAGCGGCGCATGCTCCCTTGCACGACTTGATGTCACCGATGCGGAGCTCCAAGCAGCCATCCGCCTGAGTTGTCGGCATCTCGATGACTCCGATCGGCGCGAACGGACAGGGCGGATCCTGTTCTGGTCTGCTGCGGCGACCGTGTCGATTCTTCTCTGCGTCTTCCTGCTGCTTCCCATCCTGGCCGAGCGGCTGACGCCACTCATTCCATTCTCCTACGAGCGCCGGCTCGGCACGGCCGTCGACAACCAGGTGAGGACGATCTTCAGCGGGAAGATCTGTGAGGAGCCTCGCGGCCTCTCGGCATTGAAGGTGCTCACGGCGCGCCTGCAGAAAGCGCAAAATCCGCAGGTGGATGTCGATGTCGCGGTTCTGGAATCGAAGGTTCCGAACGCCATCGCTCTGCCGGGCGGGCGGATCTATCTGTTCAAGGCTCTTCTGGACAAGGCGGAATCCGTCGATGAGGTCGCCGGCGTGCTGGCCCATGAAATGGGTCATGTCGCTCATCGCGACGGGCTCCGCAAGATGATCCAGGCCGGCGGCACATCCTATTTTCTCGGATTGCTGCTGGGCGATGTGACGGGCGGAGGTGCCATCGTCCTGGTCAGCCGCTATCTCATCGACAGTGCCCATTCGCGCGAGGCGGAAGCGGCTGCGGATGATTTCGCCGGGCGGACCATGGCGGCTCTGGGGCGTCCGGCCTATGCGATGGCCCTGCTGCTCCAGCGGATCGAGGGCGATAGGACGACCGATGGGAACGATTTTGCGATCCCGGCTTTTCTGTCCACCCACCCGGTCACCGACCAACGGCTGAAAGCTTTGGAAAAACAGGTGCTGCCCCACCAAGGCGAGCCGCTTCTTAGCCAAGAGGAGTGGCGCGCGCTCAAAGAGATTTGTAAGACGACCTGATGCGCCGTCTCATCATCGAAGAACCGGTCTCCCGCCCGGCGAAGTGGTCTCCCACGCTGGCATGGTTTGCGCTCGTCGTGACCGTGTTCGCGGTGCTGCTGATCCGCTTCAACCGGATCGATTATCAAGCAGGCTTCATCGCGCTCGGCGCGGGCATCGCCATCGCACTCCTGGCCGTGGCCATGTCCTTTCTCGGCTTCATCCGCATCTGGCAAGAGGGGCGTCAGGGGCTGGGAAGCGCCATCAGGGGGCTTCTCCTCGCAGCCCTCGTTCTCGCCTATCCGGGCTTCATGGCGCTCAAGGCCGCGACCCTGCCGCCGATCGCCGATATCAGCACCGACACGGACGACCCACCGGCCTTTTCCCGCTCCCGAGCCGCACTCCAGGCCCGTGACGGCCGCGTCCCCCCGGATGTCCCGTGGGAGGCGCGCGAGATGCAGCGGGCCTCCTATGTGCAGATCGCGCCGCTCACCCTCGATATCGGTCCGGATGAAGCCTTCGCCATCGTGCAGAAGGCGGCCCAGAATCTCGGCTGGCAGGTGATCGAGGCCGTCCCGCCCGGCGGGCGCGTCGGCCTGGGGCGCTTGGAGGCGGTCGACCGTTCGCGCCTGCTCAAGATGCCGAGCGACATCACGGTGCGGGTCCGCCCGCGCGCCGACGGCACGCGCATCGACATCCGCTCGGCCTCCCGCTTCGGCAGCCATGATCTGGGCACCAATGCGGGGCATATCCGCGACTTCCTCGAGGAAGCCTCGAACCTAGCGGTCGCGGTGCGCTGATCAAGCCAACCGGTATTCGCTGTTCAGGGCCGGGAGGCCGTCGACGGCAGCCTGTCCCTTGGCGACCAGATCCTCCAGATGCGCGAAGACCGAGAGCCCCGCGGCTCCGACCAGGGCCGGATTCAGGCCCTGATAGATCGCGGCCACGATCTCGGGGATCGTCCGGTCGCCGGCCCTCAGGCGGTTGAGGATCGAGGCCTCGCGCTGGCGTCGATGATGGATGAGGGCCCGCACGAAACGCTGGGGCTCCTGCACCGGGCCGCCGTGACCGGGCCAATAGAGGGTCTCCCCGCGCCCCCTCAGCTTGTCGAGGGAATCCATGAAGGCGCTCATCGATCCGTCGGGTGGCGCGACGACGGTCGTGGACCAGGCCATCACGTGATCGCCCGAGAACAATGCCTTCTCCTCGGGCAGCACAAAAGCGAGGTGGTTGGCCATGTGTCCGGGTGTGGCGAGCGCCTCCAGGGTCCACCCGAGTCCTTGGACGGCATCGCCCTCGCGCAGCTCCCGGTCGGGCGCATAATCCTTGTCGGAACTGGCCTCAAGCGAGTTGATCTCGCCGGAGAACAGAGGCCGGGCGCTATGATGGGGCGCACAGCCGACGATCTCGGCTCCCGTGGCAGCCTTCATGGCGCGGGCGGCGGGCGAGTGGTCCTTGTGGGTGTGGGTGACGAGGATATGGGTCACCGTCTCGCCCCGCAGCGCGTCGAGAAGCGTCTCGACATGACCGGGCACGTCAGGCCCCGGATCGATGATGGCGACGCTCCCTGAGCCGACAATATAGCTGCAGGTGCCCGTAAACGTGATCGGTCCCGGGTTGTTGGCGACGATCCGGCGGACGAGAGGGCTCACTCGCACGCATTCTCCTGACCGGGCAGGAGGGCGGATGTCGAAGGTGAGATCGTCGGCCATGCGGGAATCCTCAGGGATGCGGCGGGAAGCATCTGGCGCTTCCTAGAGCATAAGACTCAAAAGTGGAGTCCACTTTTGGATCTGTCCGGCGCTTATGCTCTGCGATGGCGCGTCGCGCGGAAAACCGGTTCCACCTTTCTGCGCGATGCACCAGCGAACCTCAACCCAGCCGCAAGGTTCTTATCTCTCTCCGGAATGTTGGACTAATGGGTGTCCACAGCACCCGGAAATGCCTGAATCCGCAGCTTGAGGCACGGGCTGGACCTCCCTATAAGGCTTCATGAGCCGCCGCGCGATGGCGGAACGATCTGGAGATTCAATTCATGGCGACCGGCGTCTCTTCGCTGTCTTCTTCGTCGACCCTCGTCGGCCTCCTCTGGCCGTCCCGGGACGATGCTCGCTTCGCTGCCCTTCGCGCCCTCGTCCTGATGGTCGTCGGCACGGCGCTTCTCACCGTTTCGGCCAAGGTTCAGGTGCCGCTGCCTTACGTTCCCATGACGTTGCAGACCCTGGTCGTGCTCCTCATCGGCGCGTCCTACGGCTGGCGCCTCGGCGGTGCGACCGTTGCTCTCTATCTGCTTGAGGGCGCCATGGGCCTGCCTGTCTTCGCGGGCCCGACCGCTGGTATCGGCTACCTGATGGGTCCTACCGGTGGCTTCCTCCTCGGCTTCCTGGCCGCAGCCGTCGTGATGGGCTTCATGGCCGAGCGCGGCTGGGACCGTTCTCTCCTGCGCGTCATCATCATGATGAGCATCGGCCACGCCGTGATCTTCGCCTTCGGCCTGGCTCAGCTGTCCCTGGTCGTGCCCTTCGCGAAGGCCTGGACCGTAGGCGCCGCTCCTTTCGTGGCAGCGACCCTCGTGAAGACCGCGCTGGCCGTGGCCCTGATGCAGGCGGCCTGGTCCGTGACCCGCCGCGGCGGCAAGGCCTAATCCGGCCTTCAAGATCAAGTCTTTCGGAAGCCGCCTTCGGGCGGCTTCTTCGTTTCCAGGACGAGACCGAGGTTCAATCAGCAAGCGGCCGGGAGCCCTCGCCCTTGAGGGCGAGGAGGGATAAGGCTGCGAAGTGCAAGCTTGGCATTGTTCCTGGAATGTTCTATGTCTCGGGAATGCTTTGCGCCACAAAGGTCCGCATCTACCCGACGCCCGAGCAGGCCGAGTTTCTCGGCCGGCAGTTCGGGGCCGTGCGCTTCGTGTACAACAAGGCACTGGCCGTGAAGCGCCATTGCTACAAGGTCCACAGCCAGAAGCTCTCCACCATGCACGACCTCAAGAAGCTCCTCCCCGTAGCCAAGAAGTTACGCCGCTATGCTTGGCTCGCCGACTACGACGCCATGGCGCTGCAGCAGGCCTGCATCAACCTCGATAAAGCGTTCAGGAACTTCTTCGAGGGGCGTGCCAGGTTCCCGCGCTTCAAGAGGAAGCACGGCGAGCAGAAGTCCTACCACTGCTCCGGGAAGATCGCAGTGCTCGAGGACTCGATCATGCTGCCGAAGATGGCCGGGCCGATCAAGGGGGTGATCCACCGTCCCGTCTCCGGCACGCTCAAGTCGATCACGGTCACCAGGTCGGCCACGGGCAAGTCCTTCGCCGCGCTGCTGTTCGAGGACGGCAAGACGAAGCCCGAGCCAGCGCAGGTCGTGCCGGAGGAGGCGATCGTCGGCGTGGATGTAGGAGTGATCAACCGCGCCACCGAGAGCAACGGCCGCGAGACGCCGAACCCGAGGTTCTTGAAGCGGGCGCTGCACAACCTGCGGCGCAAGCAGAAGGCAGTTTCACGCAGGAAGAAGGGATCGAGAAACCGGGCTGAGGCACGGCTCAAGGTCGCCGCGGCGCACGAGCGCCTGGTGCATGCACGACACGACTTCCAGCACAAACTCTCCAGACGCCTGACCGACGAGAACCAAGCGGTCTGCGTGGAGACGCTGGCAGTCAAGAACTTGCTCAAGAACCCGAATCTCGCCCAGGCCATTGCCGACGCGGCGTCGTACAGCCTGATCGCAAAGCTCACCTACAAGGCGGAACGGATTGGCAACCATTTGGTGAAGATCGATTGGTGGACGGCATCCTCCTTGACCTGCTCGTGCTGCTTGCAGGTCAAGGAGGAGCTTGATCTGAAGGAGCGCCGCTGGACCTGCGAGGGTTGCGGCACGGAGCATGACCGGGACGAAAACGCGGCGCTGAATATCAGGCGCGCTGGGATCGTCGAGCTAAGGGCGGGCGGTTGGCACGTCCCTGTCTGTCGAGGCCTGCGTAAGACTGTCCACGCGACCGCTGCGGCCAGTGAAGCAGAAATCCTTCCGGCGTGAGTCGCGAAGCCCCGTCGTTCACGCCGGGAAGCCATCACCCGACTGAATGTACCAGCTTGAGCTTGGGCTTCGACTTCGCTGTGCCATAGAGGAAGGTGATGTCGACCCATTCCTCATCGCCGCCAGCTTCCTCGAGGCGGTACCCCATCTGTTTGGCAATGGCCTCGACCTGACTGAGGTTCGACCGTGCGATCCAGCGGGAAAACTCGCTCAGTCCCTGGTCCATCAGAACGGCGATCATGCCGATCTCGACGCCTTGATCGAAGTCCTCACTGCGGCCGGGAAAACGCAGCCGCAACCCGTCATCTAAGTGGATATGTCGCATAATGGAAAGCCCCCAAATCACCCTTTCCGGGCACCTTTTATTGGAATGTATCAAGAAACGCCCACAGCGGGAAGGCGGCATGGACGCGCATCTCGAACGTCCCGCCAGAAGCGAGGGGGAACTCACCCGGCAAACCGCTCATTAGCCCTGCGATCAATCCGAACAGGAGAGCTCCCATGGCCGAACGCAGGATCACCGCCTTCTTCGACACCTACGATGAAGCCGCGCGGGCGGTGACCCGGCTGGAGGCGGCTCATGTTCCGAATTTCGAGATCAGCCTGGTTTCCAACAACTTCAACGACGCTCATACGCATCACACGACACGCTCCTTCGACAAGGAGGGATCGTCTCACGAATTTGCTGGAGCAACGGCTGCAGCCGGCACGGTCGCCGGGGCCGGAGCCGGGCTCCTGGCGGGGCTCGGCACAGTGGCCGTTCCGGGCTTTGGACCCGTGATCGCAGCGGGATGGATCGTCTCGACCCTCGTGGGTGCCGGCGCCGGTGCCGCCGTGGGCGGTCTCGCGGGAGCGCTAGCGGATGCCGGTCTCAGCGATGAGGATGCGCAGAATTACGCGGAAGGCGTTCGCCGCGGCGGCGCGCTCGTGACCGTGAAGGTCGACGAGGCGCAGATGGACAGGGTGGTGAAGATCCTCGATGACGAGGGCGAGATCGAGCCGAGCGAAAGGGAGAGGGCGGCGGCGAGGGCAGCGGATGAGGCCCCGGCGCCTCCCATCGGGGCGGCGGCTTCCACCACCACCGGACTGACGACGGATCTTATGCCGATTCCCCTCGAGGAGGATGCCGACGATCACACGCTCCACGTCGAACTGGAGGATGAGCGCCTTCGCCGCCCGACAGGAACGAGATCTGAATAGGTAAGAGCGAGAGGCATGAGATGCCTCTCGCCTTCCACGTGTTCACTTCACTCGATCAAGCAGTGCGGCCGTTGCGCAGAAAGCGATCCAGGCTCCATGCGCCGCCGCCGGCCGCTGCGATGAACAGGAAGACGAAGCAATAGAGAATGGCCGCATCGCCGCCGTTCAGAACGGGATAGACGCTGCGCGGAGCATGGGCGATCCAATAGGCGGCAGCCATCAGGCCCGAGAGAACGAAGGCGACCGGGCGCACGAACAAGCCGGGGACGAGAAGCGCTCCACCCACGATTTCGAGAACACCCGCGATCCAGGGGAGGCTGAAGGCTGCCGGTCCAGGATTGGGTGAGACCGGGAAGCCGAGAAGCTTCTGTGTGCCATGCGCCATGAAGATGAGCGCGGCAACGATGCGCAGGATGCTGAGAAGGCGCGGTGCCCAAACGGTCTCAAGCTGAGTGGTGTTCATCAAAGGGTCTCCAGGTTGGAAAACTCAGCGGCTGGCTTGGCCGATCCGCTCATGAGCGAAACCCGATACAAGTTCGGCTCGCATCTTCCCATCCCCCAAAGCGCAGCTTCCAGTAACGAATTGCTTACTACGTTCCCAACACAGTTTGATCCTCGGCAAGGCTCAGGCGTTTCTCCGCCACCAATAGAACACGAGGCTTTCATGACCATCCTCGATCCGAAAACCGGACAGCTCGTCACCATCGATCTCACCTCCAAGCCGCGCCATGCATGAGGTGACCTGAAATCGCTGCCGGTGAGTAGTGAAAACCCATTCCAAATCGTCAAAATACTGTCCTCCTCCCACTTTTTTGATCATCTCCTCCGCTGATCAGATGCGCAAAGTGCCTTATTTAACCCTCTGTGGCACGGGCGCGTGACCCAACGCACATCGCGGATGGGATATTCCGTCGATAGTCCAAGGGCCGGAACCGTTGCTCCGCAAAGGCATTGGCTAGCAGGAATGGATTCATTCAGGCGCCAAGCCAAGTTTTGTTGGTGGATTGATCAGCAACCGGAGCGGTGGCGCTCTGCGTTTTTTGAAGAGATCGAATGGTGAGGAGAGTCGAATGGCTCTGACGGGACGTTTTAATCTTCGCAAAACTTTCACCGGCCGCATCGTCCTGCAGGTGGAGGAGGAGGTGACGGGCTTCTGGAGCCGAATGTTCGGAAAGACCAAGCTGCACCGTCGCTGGCGCGATGCAAATGTGCTCGATCTGGCCGCGCCGGAGTTGCGTAGCCTCGTCGATCTGCGCTTCCGTCCCAGGTACATGCCTCAGACCAGCGAGAACCCGCCAGACTGGCCCAAGGCTCCGCGTCAGCTTGAGGCAATCCCGGCTCAGACCCTCCATTATGAGACTTATCAGGAAGACGGGCGCTTCTCGACGCATTGAAGCGCGATGCTTGTCCGAGGGAAGTCTCGACCGCGATCGGCTCCTAGAGGCTGGTGAGCAATTATCTTTCCTTTCGCGTGAGGCGACGCAGCAGGATGCGGCTCATGGCGAGATAGAGCAACATCTCGCCGGTCTCGACCAAGCGTTCGTAGTCCTTGGCGAGCCGCCGGTT
>NZ_VOSK01000509.1 GCF_009296175.1 Microvirga tunisiensis
CCCAACAGCTCCAGCACCAACCGCTTCAGATCGGCGTTCGACAGGCCATCAAGATCCGGGGCCGGTGACATGCAGGGGATTGAATCAGAATTGTCGCTGCGCCGGAACCCCGACCCGCCAGCTCAGCCCGGACTTTTGCCAATGTTACAAAGAGATCATCGAAGTGCCTGTTCTCTCACAGGGTGTTCGAAATGTCGGAGTTCCCCTGTCGCTTGTCACGAAGGCCAATGGCTTTGTCTTCGTGTCCGGGACGCCGCCCTTCGACCTGGAAACGGGCAAGTTCATCCGAGGCGATATCGAGGCTCAGACCGAAGCCTCTCTCAGAGCAGTTCAGCACTGCCTGGAGAGCGCTGGCACCTCGCTCGACAAGGTTGTGATGGTCCGCGTCTACGCCAGCAACGCAGGGTTCTACGCGGTCATCAATCGGGTCTACGCCCGTTTCTTTCCGGAGAACCCGCCCTCGCGCACTTTCGTGCCCGTCGCCTCTTGGCCGATGGAATTTGATATTGAAATCGAATGCGTCGCCGTGGCTTAGGTACAGGCGTCCATGCTTTCGAGATAGCATTTCTCTTAATGATCGGCCTTGTTTCCGCCGCATCCGCCTGTAGCCTGAAAAGACAAGCTTTGAGGCCAACAGTCCCCCATGAAGAAACTCACCCTTGTCGTAGATGAACGAGAGTTGAGTACCCTCCGTGCCGCCCTTCTCCTCCTCCAAGAGCACGTTGATGCGCTCCCGGAGGACCTTGCCGAGATGATAGCCGCACATGGAAAGGCTATGACCGTGTCCGAAGTCGAAGGCCTCAGCGTTCGTCTTCAGGAAATGGCAAGGCCGGTTCGAGACTATGCTGAACGGAAGGTGCTACAAGCGATGAGGCTTGTTGAGGTGGAGCGGGTTCCCGGAATGACGGTTCCCCAAAGCCGAATGTGATCCGTGCCGCGGTGCCCGTCGCGTCGACTGACATCATGCTGCTCTCAACTACGGCAAAGGAGCGCCCCCGTGAGGGGGCTCGAAAGGGGTTCAAACGTGACTGCCCCAAAAACCCCGTCGATTCAGGACGTATTCCTCAAGCATCTGCGCGACAACAAACTTGATGTGACTATGTTTCTCGTCAACGGCATTAAGCTACAAGGCCAAATCAGCCGGTTCGACAATTTCACCGTGATGCTTGTACGGGGGACTGGGACCCAGGTCGTCTTCAAGCATGCCATCTCGGCAATCCATCCAGCAGAGCCGGTCCAACTGATAGACCCAGCTTCATTCGGGTGAGCCAGCCCTCTACCGCGTTAAATGCTGCTCCATTGGTGCTCTACCTGGAAGAGCAGTGTCTCAGAGCGATGAACATCAACGGCGGCTGGTCTGATGCTAAAGCCTTTCTCGCGATACCTGACGGCTGTCGAGGAGCACCTTCCTTCCGAGCACCACCCACTTCTACGCAATGGTCTCTATCTGGCGATCTTGGACTGGTACACGGATGGCATCGAACCCATAGAAGCCGCTGCTCGAATCAGACATGCAGTGACGGGGTAGGTTTGGCAACCGAGCGCTATGATCACCGTTCATCTGATGGATGGGATCTGGAGGTCATCATGACGGGCGTAAAGCGGCCTAACCAGGATACGGGATTAGAGAACCTGAGCGTCAACAGCAGTCGCCGCAGCGGTGTGAAGGAGGACGGCATCGGCAACCCAGCCCATCAGCATGGGAAGCACAATCCAACCGAGAGTGCGAAAGTGCCGGATCAGCAGATACCAGCGGAGCGGTCGCGAGAGATCGACGACACTGAGGGTCACCCGACCTGATCAGCCTCTTGCCGCTGTATACAGGCGGGAGGTCGAGATCGCTTGAGTCCGACCTGCCTCTTTAGGTGCACTCCCTTTGCGCCCGATACGTCCTCCGGTGATTGGATTAAATTACCAGAAAGGCATCGTATTCCTTACCCGTAGGAGGCAAGGGATGGCAGTTCCTCAGGCGGTCAGCTTCCATACTCGTCCACGAGGGGTCGCTTGGACCGGCACTGCGGCCCTCGCAGGGTCTGTCGTCCTGGCCATCGCTCTTCTGGCAACCGTCTGACTGGGTGGTGACCTGAAGCTTCAGGCCCCAAGCCGATGCACCTGACCCACAGTACGGCTCTGCTCCCGGTCGATGCGCGACAGAGCGACTGCAATGTCGCGTGGCAGGGGCTGCTTGATCACCTCGGCATAGACGGATCGCATGTCCTGCGCAATTCGGCGCAACAGTTCAGCGTCAGGGACACTCGGATGCCGCTTGCCAAGGCCGATCTCGCTTCCGATCGCCGCCTCCCAACCATTTGTCTCGCCCAATTGGAAGCAGCGATTCGGCTGAGAAAGAGGCGGTTAGGCGGTCGTTAACCATGATCTTCTTTGCCTGTTGATTGCGGGCACAACTCTTTGTCTGCACGTTGTCGGTGCTTGCAGGACCGGAGTGCAACCGCAGTCTTCTTCGGTCAAACCGACGATGCACGGACACGCTACAAGGTGAGCACCCGATGCGCAGTAGACCTTGGCAGCCGCAATCCTCACAGCCCCAATGACGAACACTCGTCACCATTCAAGGATAAAGCGGAAACGATTTCTCGGCTGGCTCGTGACAAACACCCGACGTTGAGGCACACAGCACGGGACCGTGTTTCCTATGCTCCATCACCCCACCTTGGATATCGTGCGCAAGAAACATTGACCGAAATCCGGGGCTCGACTCGGCTACTCATTTTGCGGCGGCTGTGCGAGCGCAGCGGTTGGGTCGGGTTCCTCAAGCACGCTCGCTTCCGGCGTGAGCACAACGTCTTCCTTCGCTGGCACCTCAACAGTCTTGCAATCCTTCAGAACTGCATTCTGCATTTCGAGGGCAGACGCCTGTTTCAGGCAGTCGTCATAGCTTGGGAACAGCCTCTCCCAAGCCTGAGCGACAGGTTGTTCGGCAGGGTTTGCGCTGCTGAGGACCAAGATCAGAACGTATTTTACGGCCATGGGTGAGACCCTCCGACCTTATGGAGGTTCAACTCGCCAGTGGCGATGCCGTTTACAAACCGAGCCTATAGTATCGACTGTTGTGAACAGGATGAACTTCGAAGCCTTGGTCGCAGTGGTTCGTTCGATGCTCAGGGTTCCCCGTTGGCATCGTTGATTTCGATCCAGTGCCCGTCAGGGTCTTGGAAGTAGATTTGCCGAACCCCGTCTGGCCGAATGGTGATGTCCTTCGGCTGACGGGCGACGCTGACATACGTCACCCCGTGCTGCTCCAGGCGAGCAAGCGCCGCCTTAAAATCGCCGGTCGCCAGGGCCACGTGCGTGGAAAACGGGCGGGATCGCTCTAGATCCTTAGCACAGTGATTTTGACGGTTTGACACCGCCAAGCTCGTGCTGCGGACTTCGCATCTGGTACCGAGGCCCCGTCCAATGGGGATCAATCCACTTGCAGATCCCGCACCGCTTCGAA
>NZ_VOSK01000510.1 GCF_009296175.1 Microvirga tunisiensis
GGAAGCGTAGAATGGTTCATGGCGGGTGGGTTCTCCCAGAAATGAGGCGGATCGGATTCAACAACCAAATCCTAAGTCATCTCAGGCACTTGAGCTACACCCGCCAACCCTCCATGAATTTTCCGGGCTAAACGGAATGCAGGCCAGCCGATGACAACGTCCAGGGGCTCGGCGGCAGCACGGATGGGATCAGGCTCACGCCGAAGACCTCCACGAGCCTGGCGGGCGTCAGCACCGCCTCGGCTCGTCCGCGTGTGACGAGCCGCCCTCCATGCATCAGGACGAGATCGTCCCCCATGCCGGCGGCGAGCTGCAGGTCGTGCAGCACGGCCACGACCGCGAGCCCGCCTTGTGCAAGGCTCTTCGCCGTCTGCAGCAGGGCAAGCTGATGCTTGAGGTCGAGGCTTGCGATGGGCTCGTCGAGAAAGAGCACCTGCCGCGGCTCGACGGTCCGGCCGGCCTGCAGCTGCGCCAGCACGCGGGCGAAATGAACCCGCTGCCGCTCCCCACCGGAGAGCGTCTGATAGTTGCGACGGGCGAGATGCGCCACGTCGGCCTGCGCGAGCGCATCGAGGGCGATGCGCTGCCGGTCGCTGCGCGACAACCCGCGCCCGATTCCCTCGACCCCGAGGCAGGCGACCTCGAAGACCGTGAAGGGAAAGCCGAGATCGGAGGCTTGCGGCATCACCGTCCGGCTGTGCGCGAGGCGCCATGGCGGAATGGAGCGCAGGGGCTGGCCGTCGAGGCGAACCTCGCCCTCCGTCGGAGAGAGTTCGCCGGACAGGATGCGCAGAAGCGTCGACTTGCCGGCTCCGTTGGGGCCGATGACGATGGTGAAGGAGCCGCCTACGATGGACAGATCGACGGCCCCGACCAGCATGCGTCCGCCGCTGCGATAGGAAACACCCTCCGCTTCCAGAAGCGTGCTCACAGGGCGATGCCTCCCTGACGCCGGAGCAGGAGCCAGAGGAAGAACGGTGCGCCGATGGCGGCCGTGAGAATGCCGATGGGCAGTTCGGCCGGCGCAGCGATGGTGCGTGCCATCGTATCGGCCGCGACGAGCAGTGCGGCTCCCAGCAGGGATGAGGCCGGCAGCAGCATCCTGTGGTCTGCTCCGGCCATGAGGCGCAGCACATGCGGCACGACGATCCCAACGAAGCCGATCATGCCGGCCGCTGCGACGGACGCACCGACAGCGATCGCGACGAGCAGGACCGCGATGGCCTTCACCCGCTGCACCGGCACGCCGAGATGAAAGGCTTCCGCCTCGCCGAGGGACAACGCGTTCAACCCTCGCGCCAGAAAGGACATGGTCAGAAGCGTCGGCAGGATGAACGGGGCCACGGCCATGACCTTCGTCCAGGTCGCGCCGCTTAAGGAACCGAGAGACCAGAACGACAGATCGCGCAATTGCCGGTCATCGCTGAGATACGAGAACAGCCCCATGACGGCGCCTGCGAGCGCACCGAAAGCGACGCCGGCAAGCAGCATGGTCGCAATCGAGGTGCGACCGCTGCGGGTGGCGACGAGATACAGGCCGAGCGTCGTCAGCAAGCCGCCGGCAAAAGCGCCCACGGGCAGGGCGCCGAAGGGCAAGGGGCCGATGAGCGGCGCGAGCAGCTTGTCGCCAAGCGTGATCGTCGCGGCGGCCGCCAGGGCCGCCCCGGCCGAGACGCCGACAAGGCCGGGATCCGCCAGCGGGTTGCGAAACAGCCCCTGCATCAGCGCGCCCGACGAGGCGAGCGCCGCGCCGATCATAAGCCCGAGCAGCAGGCGCGGCAGGCGCACCTGCAGGATGATCACTGCATCGCCTCCTGTCGCCATCGCGTGCCCGGAAAGAGCATTCGCGACGATCGCGAATACGCGGGCCGGGGACACACCCGTTGCGCCGAGGCCGAGGGCCAGAACGCTCACCAGGAGAAGCAGCACGGCCAGCACCGCCATCAGAAAGATCCGGCGCTCGCGAAACGCTCGGCGGAAATGTTCCTGCTCTAGGGCCAGAGCGGTCATGGCTTGGCTGCGAGGATCTGATCGGGATGCAGCGCCACCATCAGGTCGCGCACCGCGGCCGGCGTGCGCGGACCGAAGCCGAGAAGATAAAGCGAATCCATGACGATGAGACGCCGCTGTGCCGCCGCGGGCGTCGCGGCAAAAGCCGGATAGGTGAAGGGATCCGACGCCGCGCCGCCGGGACCGTGGTTCATCATCACGATGGCGTCCGGAGCCGCCGCGATCAGGCCCTCATCCGACAGGGGTTTCCAGCCGGTCAGGGACGACGCGACATTGGTGGCGCCGGCAAGCGCGAACATGGCATCGGCGGTCGTTCCCTGCCCGCCGACGAGCGGCCGTCCGTTCTGAAGCGACAGGACGAAGAGCGCCTTGGCCGGCCGCGTCACCCGCGCCCTGGCTTCCGCCAATCGGGCGAAGCCCTTCTCGATCTCGGCCACGAGTGCGGCGCCCTTCTCGGCCGCGTTCACCGCCTTGGCGATCACCTCGACCCGCTTCGCAATCCCAGCCGGATTGGGCTCGTCCGTGACGCGGACGATCGGAATGCCGGCCTGCTCGACCAGGCGCAAGGCATCGGGCGGGCCTGCTCCTTCCGAAGCGATGACGAGCGTCGGGTTGAGCGACAGGATCCCCTCTGCCCCGAGCGCGCGGACATAGCCCACATTGGCTTTGGATTTCAGCGCCTCTTCGGGATACAGGCTCGTGGAATCCACGCCGACGATCTCATCGGCGCGGCCGAGGCGGTAGAGGATCTCGGTTGCCGCCCCGCCGACGCTGACGATGCGGTGCGCGGGTTCGGCGCGAAGCCGCGAGGCATAGAGCAGGACGGTCGGTGCCAGGAGCAGCGTGCGGCGTGACAGGACAGGCATGAAAGCGGCTTTCTATTTCGTGAGGATCAGTTTGCCACTGGCCGTGATCCGCAGGCGGTAGCGCTCGCCCCTGTGAACCAGAACGACTTCGCGCCCGCTCCCGACGAGGCTCGCGACATCGATCTCTTTCGCGAGCGTCGGCCGGTCGGCTTTGACGTCCGAGGGCGATGACGGGTCGTGCACGGATGTCTCCAGTTTTTACTTGTTCTAAATTGCCGAATATTCCGCTTCATTGAGTATTCGTAGTTTAGAATTGTGTAAAACTACGCATATCAGAGTTCATGTTGACGCAGTTACTTGATTTGGATATCGGATGTAAACCCTCCTCCTCACGGAGAGGGTGAGATAGCCAGCCAGCGCGAACCCGATTTCTGCGCGAGCCAGCCAGCCGTCAAGAACACCAATGTGAAAGACCGGGATCGTCGGGATGTTTACCTTCCTGCGCGAAGGGCCGAAGTCTCTTTCATAATGCAGCCTTTCTTCAGATCCCCGGGAGGCGGATCATCTTAATGTCCTGATAATTCTCATAGTTCTTCGGCCTGCGGGCGATGACCGCCTGCACTCCTTGGCGAACGGCCTC
>NZ_VOSK01000511.1 GCF_009296175.1 Microvirga tunisiensis
AGGGCATCAACATAGGCGGCAAACCGCGCCTCGCGCGTCTCTGATGGGATAGGAAGGTTCATCACACGCCTCCGCATGATGGATCTCCCGACTATAGCTCGCCTCGTGAGTTTATGACACAGTAGTATTAGACGGGATATGCTTCCGGAGACGAGCTTTTCCGGAAGCATATCGGAAGCACAAGATAGGCGATTGCCTCCCGTGCCGCTATCGAACCTTCATCCTCAGTCTCGGGCGATGCCCTGAACGTCGTTCGGCAGGCGGAGCGGATCGCCCGCTGGCAGTAGGCTCTCCAACACATCTGCTCCGATAGCTCCGATAGCTCCGTTAGCTCTGCAAAATGCAGTTTTGGGCTGGACCCTTGCTACACTTGCTACGTTTGCTACGTTTGCTACGGTCTGGGTGCTGACGGCCTCAACTGTCGCAACCGTCGCAGGTGGTCTCTCCACCTGGAATTCTCGGCTGCCCGCTCCCTCCGCCAAGCCCAGGGGTCAACATGCCCCCCCCCTGCTCCTGGCCAGGATTTATCCGTTGTGGCAGGGGACCGGCGAAGGAGGAGACACGCCATTCAGGCCCTCGCTGTGTCGGCTGGCAGCCCAATGTGGCGAAGCCACGCCAGCGCGACCTAGCGGGTTTGGCTGCCGGTTCTGGCTCCATGGTGCTCCTTAAGCCGCCTGGGCTGTTAACGGCCCAGCCCGGTCGAAGTAGTCCGTGTCGGTCTCATTCAGCCGCTGGAGCCAGACCAGGACGCCTTCGGCACTCTCCGCAGCCTGTTGCCTGGGCGTCGCCACATGTCCGAAGTGTGTCGCGCAGCGATATACTCTCTTACCGCTTGGCGACACACTTCGGACATCGCCGTTCTCGATCCGTACTCGGACAAGTGGCGGGTGCCTTTTTCGTTACAATATACCCTGGGGGTTGTTTGAATTGCGTCCACTGCTTTCGCTGTACGAGCCGTCACCGACCGAGCCGCCGCCGCGTCCGTCGCTGCCGCCCGACATGCCGGTATCCGCCGTTCCGCGCCCGTCAGACCTGACGCCATCGATGCCGAGGACCGAGCCCGAGCCGCTGCGCCGTTCGTCTCGGCGGCTGACGAAGCCCTGGCCGAGGAGGTTGCCCTGCCGGTCGGTCACCGTGCGGCTGATGCCCATGTCCTGGTCGAAGCTATCCACTATGTCGGCATAGCCAGGGTTCGAGAACCCGAGCCCGCCGAAGGGATCGTTCGGCCCGAAGGCTTCGCCGCCGCCATAGGCCCCGGCATTGTCGTGGATGACGCCGTCGCGGGTGCGGGTGGTCTCCCGGCCCGTGGCATTCGAGCCCGCAGCCCTGGCAACCGGCCCCGGCGTCCAGAAGTCCTCGCGGACCATGGGCGCGGTGCGTTGCGGCACGGCCCGTTGCGGCACGCCGGGAGCCATCATGCCGCCGAGCAGGTTGTTCCTGCCGACATTGCCCTTGATCATGGTCCCGATGCCGCTTAACGGACGCTGCGGCGGGATCGGGCCGACATTCGGATTGCGCATGCCAATCTTGCCGGGACGCTGCGGCGGGATCGGCGCGGTCTCATCGAAGTAGCCCAAGGCGTCGCGGTTCTTGCCCGCAAAGCTGTTGGTGCCGTAAGCGCCCTGGATCTGCTGATCGGTGATGTCGCTCAGCAGCGGGTCCGAGAACGACGACGAAGGATCGTTCGCGCCAAAGTTACCAGTGATCGAGGGGTCAAAAGGTTCATAGCCGAAGCTTTGATCTCGCCCCGCAGGCGAGCCGGGACCGTAGTAGTTGGGTCCCGTCATGACGTGGCCCGCCTTGCCGACCGGCATCGAGCCGTGCTTCTTCTGCAAGTCGCGCTGATACGCGCCCGCCTTGCTGCCCCTGAGCAGAGCGTCGTTCTGATAGAACGTGCCGCCCATGGCAGTGCCCTGGAACGTGCCATTGTCGTAATAGTCGTCGTAAACCTGCCGCGCTTGGTCGTACATTCCGGTCTGCGTCTGGCCCTGCGGCTTGCCGGTTGCACCGGCCTTGGCATGGCCGTAGGCGGCACTCTCCTTCGGGCTCCAGGCGTTGTACTCTCCGCCTTTGCGGGCCATGGCGACGCCCTGGAGGGTGCTGTCGCGTTTCTGGTTGTAGTTCACCCCCTTGCCGATGGCCGAGATCCGGTTTTCGATGCTGTCGAGCACCGCGCCATAGCCCTGGCGGTTTTCCCTGGGGCCGCCCTCGCCCATCATCGTGCCAATGGCGACATCGCGCCGGTCGGCATCCATCCCGAACGCGCCGGTTGCGCCAAAGCCCTCGACCTTGGGGCCGGTGTCGCCGCCGGAGTACTGGCCGGAGCGGTCGTATTTATCGTCGGTGCCCATGTTCAGCTCCTCCGCAGGCGTTGCGCCAACGCCTGTTGACGCGATGGGATCTGGTCGGGATCGTCGGGAACCGGCGCAATCTGACCGGCCTTCGGCATCACCTCATCGAAGTAATCGCGCATGCCCTGGATGTGGTCGACCACATCGCGGCTGGTCGGCGAGAACTCGACGCCATCAGGCCGCCCGAACTCGCCGTCGTAGCGGCCTTCCAGCGGCGCTGGCGAGCCGTAGCGCATCATGTAGTCGTCGACCCAAGCGTCCTGCTCGTCTTCGGTCAGGCCAGCCGGAGGTTCGCCGTGGTTCGAGGCTTTCTCGTAGGGATAATCGAGCAGCAGGTCGCGTAAGATGGCAATCCGCCTCGGGTCTGGGTCACGCATCGCAAGCCCCTGTCTCTGCACTCTGTTTGTTCTAATATCAGCGGTTCCGTCTCGCCCGTCCATGGGCCTGAGGGCCGCACCGTTGCGGCACACACGCTGATCAGCGGCCCCGCCTCTTCTTCTTCGCCGCCTTGCGCTCGGCCCATTCCATGACGTTCATGTTTGACCGGACGCTGACCGTGCCGTCCGGTTGCTGCACGGCCTCGTAGGTCAGCTCCTGCGCGACCGGCTTCTTCTCTTCGACCGGCCTGAAAGCATAGGGGCGAGACATGCAACTATATCTCACTTCATCTGCGCAATGATCCTCTCCATCGCTGTTCAAATCCTCCGGTCGATCAGGATCGTGCTGCAACACGGGCACGGTGCGGATGAAATGAACGCAGGTTTCGAACACGTAAAACGCCGGGGTCCAATCCGGTCCTGGCCCAGCCTCGGTCCAGCCTTCACCGCGCAACCTCGATCTCAGTTGATCCCAGCCGCCCATCGCGCCCTTGGTGGCGACACGGCTGTTATCGCCCCGGCGGATGTTGCGGATGCCGTTGACGACCATCCGCTCGGCCAGCGATGGGCCGCCGCTCTCGATAAACATCGAGGGATCGACCACGACGTAGGCGTACTTGATGCCGTCAGACGTGTCGGGGATCGAGCGGGCTTTGATGCCTCGGGCGAACTCCTTGACATCGAGCTTGATGCCGACGTTGGCCTTGGGCTTGCCGGTGA
>NZ_VOSK01000512.1 GCF_009296175.1 Microvirga tunisiensis
CTATCTGGCGCGAAACGGGTTTACTCACATCCCGGCGCCGGCACAAAACGCCAAAACCCTCACAGGCGCTTCAGCGATGCTTGGTATACGCACTCTGCCATGCCGTGTGATGGGCTAAACTCGAGCTGAGGGGCGATCAGGAAAACACTGAACGAAAGCCGCGATGCCTTGAGGAAGCGTTCCGCCACGCCTCTCATGCCTGTGATGGGTGAGGTCAGTTCAGTCGGTGGCGCGGGACCGAACCCGACATCATCCTGCGCTCGTAGGCCAATGCCGCCTGGACAGCGAGCCAGCGCTCCTCCGCGGCGGCAAGCCTCGTGGCCGAGTGCTTGTATGCCTTCAGGGCGGCCTCCTCCTCGCGGAAGAGATGCTCGAGCGGACGGAAGGACTGGCGCCGGAAGGCGTCGTCGAGAACGCCGTCCAGCCTCTCCCGGATCGTCATCAACCTGTTCCTCGCTGCCTTGCAGTCGCGCTGGACCCGTTCGAGTTCCCCGAGGGTCTCGGCAAGCGCCGGCAGGCAGACGAGTTCGGCTATCGCCCCATGTCCATTCTCCGTCGCATCGGTCCGTCGTCGCAAGGAGTGGAGTCCGCTCGCATCTCGATCAGGCGATTCCGGAGTGGAGTGCCCAGAATGCGGATCCAGCCTAGCAGGCGCCTGCGCGGGACTAAATCGGCGGTTTCCCCGAAATTCCGGTAGGGAATGCCTGACCGATCCGGCTTTCTTTCTCGCCCTTCGACGTTCCTCGCAGCGACATCTCTCGGGAATCATCCCGCCCTGGTTCAGGTGTTTCCCCAGTGGTCAACGTTCCGGAATGGGAGGAAACTACGGTCCAGGCGGTCGCGACCGATCCACGAGCATGCACGATCCGGATCTCGATGCGCCGTCATCCGGGCATGCCTCATGACCGGACCGCCTCATCGGGATGCCGTTCCGCCGCCCAGGAGCAGGTCATGGACCTCCACAACAGTCACAACATCCACCGATGCGTCGCCGAGGGGATCGGCACCTTCTGGCTCACCTTCGCCGGCTGCGGCAGCGCCGTGATCGCCGCGGGCTTTCCCGAGGTCGGCATCGGGCTGCTCGGCGTCTCGCTCGCCTTCGGCCTGTCGGTCGTGACCATGGCCTATGCCATCGGGCACATCTCGGGCTGCCATCTCAACCCGGCCGTCACAGTAGGGCTGGCTGCCGGAGGCCGCTTCCCGAGGCAGGACATCGTGCCCTACATCGTGGCGCAGGTCATGGGCGCCATCGTGGCAGCCGCGGTTCTGTACACCATCGCCGTCGGGGCGCCGGGATTCGATCTCGCCAAGGGCTTCGCGGCCAACGGCTACGGCGCGCATTCGCCAGGCAGCTACAGCCTGCTCTCCGGCCTCGTGGCCGAGGTCGTGCTGACGATGATGTTCCTGTTCATCATCATGGGCGCCACCCACGGCAAGGCCCCGGTCGGGTTCGCCCCCCTCGCGATCGGTCTGGGCCTGACGCTGATCCACCTGGTCGGCATTCCGATCACCAACACCTCGGTGAACCCGGCCCGCAGCACAGGGCCGGCCCTGTTCGTCGGCGGCTGGGCGCTGGCGCAGCTCTGGCTGTTCTGGGTCGCGCCGCTCATCGGCGGTGCGCTGGGTGGGATCCTCTATCGCTGGCTCAGCGAGGAGCCGTCGGCGCTCGTCACGGGAGTGACCCCGGCGACGCCCGCCGAGTAGCGGGATTCGCCGCCATGGCCCTGATCGAACGGGCGTCATCGCCCGGCACGGGACCGGCTTCCCTTCCCGGGTGGCCATCGGAATGCAGGTTTAACAGGAGGACACGATGAGCATCTTCGGCCGGATCAAGTCCGCGATCTTCGGCTCCGCGGTCGCGAAGGAGTCGGCGACGGAGTCTTCGCCGACACCAGCCGCCGCAGCACCGCCCGTGCAGGAGGCTGCCGCCTCGGCCCCGGCGACCGCGTCGGCTGCGGGCACGGCCGCACCGATGGCGCAGGTCGACGTCGAGGCGGTGCTGACGAACCTCGCCGCCCGGAAGGGGCAGCAACTCGACTGGCGCAAGTCGATCGTCGACCTGATGAAGCTGCTCGATCTCGACAGCAGCCTCGCCGCGCGCAAGGAACTCGCGAATGAGCTGAACTATACCGGCGACACATCCGATTCCGCATCCATGAACGTCTGGCTGCACAAGCAGGTCATGAGCAAGCTCGCGGCGAGCGGCGGTAAGGTTCCCGACGATCTTAGGACGTAAGCGACGCGGTTGAGGGCACGATGAACGTCATCGACATTTTCGCCTGGATCGTGCTTGTCGTGCTTGTGGGAACGCTGATGGCGGTCTTCGTGGCGCTCGGGACGATGCCGGGCCGCATCGCGAGGAAACGCGGGCATCCGTGGCCGGCGGCGGTGATCCGCAACTCGGTGCAGATCGTCCCCTCCGTCGCCGGGGAGGTCATCGACGTGCCCGTCGCGGCGAATACCCCGGTCAATGAAGGCGACGTCCTGTTCCGGATCGATCCGACCACCTATCAGGCCTGGTCCAGGCCATCGAGGCGCAGCTCAAATTCGCCGAGCTGCGCCTCGGCCAGTTCTCCGAGCTGCCGCGCCGGGACACCGGCCGGGCCTTCGACGTGTAGGAGCGCGAGTCCGAAGTCGCGCAGCTGCGCGCCCAGCTCGACGGCGCCCGGTGGAATCTCGACCGGACCACCGTGCGGGCGCCGGCTACGTAACCAACCTCGCGCTGCGCAAGGGCGCCCGCGTCACTGGACAATCCCCGGTGATGGCCTTCATCGACACCTCGGAGACCATCTTCGGGGTGGAGATCCCGCAGATCAGCGCACGCTATGTCGAGCTCGGGCAGCCCGTGGAGATCACGTTCAAGACCCTGCCGGGAGAAGTCTACCCCGGAAAGGTGGAGACGGTCTTGCAGGCGATCGCCACCGGACAGTCGCAGCCCGGCGGCCTGGCCGTCATGCCGACGGAGGTCCAGGCGGCGCCGTTCATCGTCCGGATCACGCTCGACGACCCGGAAGTGGCGCGCCGCCTGCCAGCCGGGAGCACGGGTCTCGCGGCGATCTTCACCGAGCATGTCAAGGCGAGCCATGTCATCCGCAAGGTCGTGCTGCGGCAGAGGGCGACCCTGAACTACGTCAATCCGTTCTGAACCCAGCCTCCGTCCAATGGCGGCCATTCTTCATCTTCACCTCGCCAGCGACGATGGACGAAGGTTCACCGTGCACCAAAGACAGGACAGAGGGGCGATCTACCCGGCCCCGAATTCGTCAAAGGCTGCTAATGGGATGGTCCGGCCGTGCTTCTGCCCCGCTTGTTCGTAAGCTGTGGGGCTTCGAGCCACGCAAGGAGCACGTCTCATGTCACGGTCTTCTTTCTCTGCCGCCATTGCCACCCTGGGTAT
>NZ_VOSK01000513.1 GCF_009296175.1 Microvirga tunisiensis
CGACGACGCCGACCCGTATCGACAATCTCAACTCGATCCATAGCCGCACTGTCCTTTTTGACGTCAATAAGGACAGTCAGTGCCAAATCCGACAATTCCTACAAGGCGGCCCACCTCGGATGCGTACGATACTTGCCGTAGAAGGCCATGGTGTCCGAACCGCCGGCGCCGAATTCCAGCCGATATTTGCCACCGGTGCGGACATCGATATCGCACGATAGGAGCGAAACGCCGGATACCGACTTTGGCATCCACCAGCGCCGGAACAGCTCCGGCTGGCTCCACGCCCTGTAAACCGTACTCGGCGGTGCATCGAATATCCGCGTCACGACGAGTTCGCGATCCCCTCTGCGCTCGACCGACGTGCGGTTCTGCACATCACCTACGCTGCTAGCTTGCCGGTTCATCGCTTCCCTCCTGTTTCAGTTCTCCGATGATTTCGTCCAGTGCTTCGAAGCGGGCCTCAAAGAGCTTGCGGTGCGCCTCGATCCACTCGGCCTCCGCCTTGAGGCCGTTTGTCCCGAGCTTGCAGGTTCTCACCCGTCCGACCTTCTGCGTGACGACGAGCCCCGCCCGCTCGAGAACCTGGACATGCTTCTTCATGCCGGTCAGCGTCAGCTGGAACTTTTCCGCCAGGTTGGTGATCGACGCGTCCGCTTGCCCAAGCTGATCGATGATCCCCCGGCGTGTCGCATCGGACAGCGCCGCAAACGAGAGATCGAGATGATTATCTACATACTGAACCATATAGTTCAGTTTCTAACCTGCTCGCGCAGAAAGCGCAAGCGTCCCGAACTTTGCCTGCTGTAGACCGGTCATTCGAGGTCATGCACCGCGACGGCGGCAATAAATCGTCTGCTGCGGGTCAGGTAGTGAAATTCGTTCACTGATAGGAACGTCCGATGTTCCTGTCCAAAGCGGAAGTTCGCCCCCTTTCCGGAACGTGCCAAACCAGCCATTCGTATCGCTTTCAGGCTTGATCGGGATGGCTCCCCAGACTTCTCGCAGCGTGGTCAGCATCTCGTCGCTCAAGGCATCACGGGAGCCGCGGATCCATGCGGCGGCAACGAGCCAAGCGCGTACGTGCCGTGACGCACCGGATGTGGCCTGCGATGCTGTGAGTGGCCGAGCAATCCTTGGTCACCGGCATCCCAACATAGTCATGCGCGCGACCGCGGGCTGATGCAGGGTCTCGGAGAGGCGCCCCTATGGAAGAGGCAGCCTATTCGGGACCGCCGATGTCACCGGGGAGATCCGGCGACGCGACCATTGATCCTCGCGGGATCGGGCTCTGGGTGAGCTCGGTCTCGACGTAGTTTGGCGGCTGTCCGCCTGAAGGGCCCGACACGCAACCGGAGACCAGGGCCGACAGGATCAGGAACAATGGCAATCTCACGAGCATCGACTTCTCCTTTGCAGATTCTCAGAACCAGAACGAATGATGGCGTGCCAAGGCGATCGGTGTCGCGGAAGCGTGGGCCTGATGAAGTCAGCCATAAGCACCGCCGCTTTCCGCCCCGGATCTTTGCTCATGCGGGCTGGCCTGCCGGATGGAGCGTGAAGCCGGACTAACTCATCGGGAGGCAGGCTTGCGAGCAGCCGCGAGACGCGCACGTGGGCCGTCCGCACCAATTTACGAATTGGCCTCCACGAGCGTTACGGTCGTCACACCACCGGCGATGTTGAGACCAACCTGCCCCTCGACCGAAATGGGCTGTAGCGAGAACGCACGCCCCGTGCCGCCGGTGAGTACATTAGCGCCGAGTCCGACGCCAAGCGTGGCCTCGGCGCCGGCCCCGGCATAGGTTCCCGCCAGCGCACCCCTCGGCAACCCTGGCGCCGCGGCGATGACGCCCCAGACGAGATGTCCCGCCGCGACTTCACCGAGCGCAACACCGAATTCATCGATCTTGCCGGTATAAGCATCGACGCGTCCGCCTCCGTTCGGCGTGAAGGTGCAGCGAAGGGTCTGTTTCTGGACGACGAACAGGCCGATGCCGGCCGAGACGTCGCAGGAGAGTGTCCCGACCCTGACGGAGGATTGCGCAAGAGCGGGTGCCGCCGACGCGAGGAGAGCGGCACTCAGGGCAAGGGCTGCAATGTTCAGTTTGTTGGCAATGCTCATGACAGGCGTTCCATGTTCACGGGTTGGTCGTCGACGGTAAAGGGGGCGGTTCTTGCGGATTTCGCTATCGTCACGGACTGCTCTACTCGACGCGGCTCACTCGACGATCAACGTGCCCACGGTACGGTCGCATGAGGTCGAGACTACACAAGCCTGCATCATCCGCTTGACCTTCCAAGCCATCGGCTTGACATATCGAGACAGGCATCGACAAACGAAGCGAAGTCGGTGGCTTTCGTGTTCGACAGGCCTTTGCGCAGCCCGCCCGTTTTTGGGCATTGTCCCAACGGCCGAACCGCAAGACAGCGCACTACTCGGGCGACACTCTTCCAAGCTTACGAAGTCTTCATGTCCCCGTCAGGATGACGTAACGGCGGCACTGGCATCCAGGTCTCATGACGAACCCGAGAGGTTCAGGGAGGAAGACCAAATGCTGAACGTGAATTCCAATCGCGCCCCCATGCGCACCACCAGGTGGCTCGGTGCTGTTGCCGTGGCGGCCCTCATGGCCGGCGGCGCGGTCCAGACCGGGCTCATCGCTCCGAACGAGGCTCATGCGGAACTGCGGTCCATGGCCCAGCCCGTGCAGGGTGCTCCGTCCTTTGCCGACGTGATCGAGCGGGTCAAGCCCGCCGTCGTGTCCATCAAGGTGAAGGTCCAGAACGTGGCCAGCCGCGACGGCGACCAAGACGATCCCGGCCTCTCGAGCCCCGACCTGCCCAAAGGTCATCCCCTGCAGCGCTTCTTCCGCGATGGACAGCAGGGCCCGGGCCAGCAACAGAGGCAGTTCGGCCAGTCGATGGGCTCCGGCTTCTTCGTCTCGGCTGATGGCTACGTGGTGACGAACAACCACGTCATCGAGAACTGGTCCGCGGTCGAGATCACCCTGGACGACGGCAAGACCCTCGACGCCAAGGTGATCGGCACCGATCCCAAGACTGATCTTGCCCTCTTGAAGGTCGAAGGCAAGGACTTCCCCTATGAACGGATATGTGGCGCGCCACATATCCACGACGTGTTGGACAATGGTGCAAAGTTCGACCTGTCTCAGGTGGACCTGAGAAGCCGGGCTCAACCCGGAAGATCACCCGGACAACATCATCGGCAACCTCGATGCGCTTGACGAGGGTACAGATGATGTCCCGCTTCGTCGCCCAATCCGCAGCCGCGAGCCGATCGTGCACCATCGCGGCAAACAGGTCGAGTTTCCCGACGACGAGGTGCAGCGAACGGACTTGCTCATCGGCCTCCTGGT
>NZ_VOSK01000514.1 GCF_009296175.1 Microvirga tunisiensis
GGAACGCGCCGGCTTGATCCGCCGTCAGCCCGGAGTGGCGCGAAGCATCGAGGTGTTGGTCGCCCCTGAAGGCCTGCCCCTCCTCCGCCATCCCCAACTCGTCAAATCCTCTGGGCCGAGGATCTAGTCCCAGGCGCTCTACGGCCTTGGCAAGTACCTCCTTCGCACCAGGATTCTTATAGAGAACCTGTCGGTCGAAGCCGCAGGCGAGTGCAATGGCCGAGACATTCACCTGGCCATTCCGCATTGGCAACGGCCGGCACTCCAGGGCCAGCGCGTCGATGTACTCTTGTAGGCGGCGGACGTTCTCGGCGCCCGCAGCGACTCCGGAGAGTGGCTCGGTCATGACTTAGAACCCTTGCGATCAATGTCCGGCAGCGGCTCCTCAAGCTCGTGCTGTGTTAGCCCATGCACAGCAGCATTTCGGATCATAGTGATGAAGCGTTCCTCGTACTGTACCAGCTTAACCTTCAAGTCGGTGATCTGCGCTTCGCGGTCCTTCAGTTGTCGCTGCACAACGTCCAAGGCCGGATCAGGAGATTTCCTGGATTTGCCTTTGCGGAGATCGACCTTGCGCTGCTTGTACGTCTCTGCGATCCGGCTGTTACCGGACAGCGCCTGACGGCTCCAACCGCCGTTCTCGCGCCGGGCAATGACTTCCACCAGAATTTCCCAAGTCAAGGGAGCTGGCCACGACCGGATGAGCGTGCACACTCGCTCGACGGCACCAGCATCTATTGCCCTGCGTGGTCCGGTTCGGGGCGGCCTACGGCGTCCTCGTGCTCCTGCTGTCCTTTTCCCCTTCAACACCTAGATCCCGTTGCTGTCCGCCAGAATCGAACTGCGACTCGAGATGCAGATTGAACCGCCAAAACAGTTTGACGCCAAGATATCCTCAAGAGCAGGTTGGATACCTTCACGTCGCTGCCTCCATGAGCGATCCTCGGCCACTCTGAGGGCGGTCAAATCTGGCCGAGCATTCGAAGATCCTTCATTGAGCTCTGAGTTACGGCATCCACTTTGGGCACTGGTGTCTGCATTGCGCCTTTGGCATGATCACTTGTCTCGAAGAGAGGAAAACGTGAAGTGATTACGCTCGTGGAAGCCTCGGCAATTGCTGGAATTCTTTGAAACGGCGCCAACATAATTGACAAGATCTACGGTTGGTTCTTCAAAAGGAAGGAAGGTGTGACGCGTCCGCCGGGACTCTCGCCAGACTCTGGCTATGCGTCGACGATCCGTGATGACCCCAAGCAGAATGCCCTCATATCAAGGAACAGGGACATCGAGACGGGCAAGGTGACTTATAACAAATTGACGCGCCTGCTAACCCCGCAGGATTGGATGACGTTGATGTGCTACACGGAAGGCGTAAGCCGTCTTATATGATATCGCGATCAGGCCTCAATTTCCGCTCTGGTCTTCCTGATTATCGCTCTGGCCCTGACCTTCGGATAGGATGAGCTCGATATGTCAGGAGAGTCGGAGGAAGAGGCTAATTCCTGCTCGACCGCCTTAATGCAGTGGGGAGCATGTCGTCGATTTCTTTGTCGGAGAACATAAGCTCCTCATTGTCCTTCAAAGAATCCTGTGCCTTCTTGTAGGCCTTCCCGTCTGTGAAAGGTGCCGCCCGATAGATTTCGTGAAGGGTGGTCTGCATCTCGTCGCGCTTCGTCCGAAGGTCGTCAATTGGCACCGCCGAATTGAGCGCGTCGGTTATAAGGCTGAGGTAAGATTCTCGCACATTCCAGATGTCGGACGCTGTTTCCCTGTGTCGCTGCGCGAGTGCACCTGGGTCCAGGTCCTTCTGGTAGGCGTTGTAGATCAGGCTAAGAATGGCAAGCACGACGGTCGCGTACTCCGCATATTGCAGAAGCCCCGCCTCCGCCCTGAAAACCGTCGTCACCGCACCGCCGGCGATGAGCGCAGACAGGATGATGTTGAACCACTTCGCATACCATTGATGGTCGGCAAGCCGCTCGGCCATCTTTTCGTGGATCTTATGGGTGTAGGCGCAACGGCCGTAACACTCGCACACTTGGCTCTCGAGTTGGTACCGCGGATCAGAGTGGGAAGGTTGTACCAAAGACGGTCCTCCATTTCGCGCGGCGCTGTGCGGCCTTATCGTCGGTCTGCATGTTGCAGGCCTCAACCGCGATATTGTAGTCCGCGAGCGACTTCAACCAGAACACCCCCGTCTTGTAGACATAGGAACCGCTCCCCGGCATACGCCAGTAAGTTTTCTCTCGGTCGAGGTCGTAGAGATACTTCAAGAAGTCCCGCGCCATGTAGTCATGATAGCCGTAGGAGTTATCTCGCCACCCCCACGTCTCGATAAACTGGTAGGCGAGCGCGTCGATCAGAGCTCCAGTCATCGGAACGCTATTATGGTCTTTCCACACTCGCATCATGCGGCAGAGGGCTTTGAGGTTGCCGTTGACGGCCGTATTGCGGGTCTGGACGGCATTCATCTCTGCCCGGGGATTGCACTGCCGCCAGGTACCTCCCCCGTTGGAATCGGCAAAAGTCCAGGAACCGTCCGTGTTGCTGAAATAGGGGAGGATTTCGAATGTGATGCCGTCGGTGAAGGAGATCACGACAACCTGACCGTCGCCGCCGACCTTGCTGGAGTGGTAGGTTTGTAGGAGGGAGTTTTTCACCGCCTGAAGAAGCGCGGACTGACCGTTGCCCTGATACGCGTTGTATTTGACGTATTCCGCATAAGGGAGCTGGAAGCCGATATCGAGGTCGCTGATTCCGCGCGCGGCGGTATCCCGACCGTAAGAGCCGACATAGAGACTGTGGGCGGAATTGGAATCGGTGTTCCAAAAGTCTGTATTGAGGCGCGTGGTGATGCGTCGGTACCGTTGTCCGATCGAGCTGATCAGGTCGCTTCCGATATTGTAATTATTCCGGAAGTTGTAGAATTCGTCAGATACGCCCATTCCCATCCACCCAGCGCTCTCCTCGTCGAGAGATAGGAATTTTCTGCTTTTAGCGCAATAGCTTCGGTGTGTGTTCAACGGGAATCTTACGTGGCCGTTATGACCTTATGCTTGCCGACTGTGGCGAGCGCTGATGTCTTCCCTCATGGATATCCAGCTCGCGCAGGGACAACAAAGATGAGGGTGACAAGCTAGTTTGCATCCTTGTCAGTCGACAGAGGTAAAATGGGCGAGGCACTAATTCGCTGTGGTAGTGAATAGTCGTTTCACCCTTTGCAGAACTGAGGTGGCTCGGTTTGGTTGAACAGCGTTTTCGGTTCGCTAAGTGGAGCGTCTGCCGGGGTTACGCTGCCGCGCGTTGCGGAAGCGGGTTGAAGTAGGCCTGATCGGGCGTGCTCCGGTCAAGGCT
>NZ_VOSK01000515.1 GCF_009296175.1 Microvirga tunisiensis
TCTAAGTAGGTCGCCATGAGTCTTGCAACGCGAGAGCTGCGGGTGTTCCCTGGGGAGTATGCGACGACATGATCCCTTTCCTGAGATGCAACTCGACGAGGCGGATCGCAAGCGGCTGGCCGCCGCGCTTGCTGGCGCCCGTGAGGCCCGCGTGTATCCCCGCCTTGAGGCGCTGCTGCTGGTGGCTGAGGGGCATTCTGTGGCCGAGGCGGCCCGCCGCTGCCGGGTCAACCGCTCCAGCGTGCACCGCTGGCCAGTCCAGTACCGGGCCGAACATGAAGTCACCGCGCTCCGCGACCGGCCGCGCAGCGGGCGTCCTCGCCTCCATCGCACCCTTACGCCGCGGCGGCTGGCGGCAGCCCTGGCGCGCGATCCGCGCCGCTGCGGCTACCAGGCCACGAGCTGGACGGTGCCGCTGCTGGCGCACGACCTGGCCGCGAAGGGGATCATGGTCAGCCCCCGGACGCTGCGGCGCCGGCTGCACGAGGCGGGCTATCGCTGGAAGCGGCCGCGCTATGTCTATGTCGCGCGGGCGGCTCATCTGCCGCATATGTGGACGGCCCCCGACTCGCAAGAGCGTTGAACAGCGTTTGATCGGATCGCTTGCGGTCATATGTCCGGCCTGTTGGTGCAGTCGCACATGACCGTTGGCCAAAATGGTTTCCGCGACACGAGGTCCAAACAAGACGGCGACCTGTCAAGGCCATTGGCCAGCACGGAATCTCTCGTGTCTTGGATCGATCGATCACACCATCTCCTCGTTTCCTTGCAAGGCCCGACCTCAGCCCGGGAGCGGGATGGGCGGCTCCCGTCTTGGGCTGATCTCTAAACGGCGTGCGCCCGTGCCGGCGGGGCAGATTGAGGTTGATAGACCTCACCCGTCACCATCAGCTTCCAGGCGATCCGGGCGATCTTGTTGGCCAGCGCCACCGCGGCCAGCTTCGGCGGCTTGCGCTTGAGCAACGCCACCAGCCACGGCAAGGCGGACCCGCGGCCGCGACGAACCTGCTGTATGACGGTGGTGGCGCCGACCACCAGCACGCTGCACAAGGCCTCATCACCCGCTCGCGTAATCACCCCCAGCCGAACCTTGCCGGCGGTGGAATGATCCTTTGGGGTCAGGCCGAGCCAGGCGGCAAAGTGGCGAGCCGAGCGGAAGCTCTCTGGAGTGGGTGTCTTCATCACCAGCATCGAGGCGCCGATCGGCCCCACCCCGGGGATCTTGGCCAGACGCCGGCTGCACGCATCGGCGCGATGCCAGGCCATCAGCTTGTCGTCGACCTCCTCGAGCCGGGCCTGCAACTGGGTGTAGTCCTTGGCCTGCATCGCAAACAACTCGCGCGCCAGAGGCGGCAGCGTGTCATCCTCTCTGATCCGCTCCAGCAACGGCTCGATCTTCCCCAGCCCCTTGGCGGCAATCAGCCCAAACTCGGCCGCATAGCCGCGGATCGCATTGGCGAGCTGGGTGCGCTGGCGGATCAGCCGGTCGCGCAAGCCCACCAGCATCAGGGCCGCCTGCTGCTCGGCGCTCTTGACTGGCACGAAGCGCATGGTTGGCCGGCTCATCGCCTTGAACCGCGCCGGGATTCCCGGAGGCTCCAACTCCTGAGAGGATGGAGCTATGACCAAGAGAACACCCCCCTATTCACCAGAGGTCCGCGAGCGCGCGGTCCGGATGGTTTTCGAGCATCGGGACGAGTACACCTCCCAGTATGAGGCGATCCTGTCGATTGCGGCCAAGATCGGCTGCTCGCGCGAGACGCTGCGCCACTGGGTGCGGCATGCGGAACGCGACCAGGGCCTTCGGGCTGGGCCGACGGGCGCGGAGCAGGAGAAGATCAAGGCACTCGAGCGTGAGGTGCGGGAGCTGCGCCAGGCCAACGAGATCCTGCGCAAGGCCAGCGCGTATTTTGCCCAGGCGGAGCTCGACCGCCGCTTCAAGCCATGAAGGCGTTCATCGACGAGCATCGTGAGGTCTACGGGGTCGAGCCGATCTGCCGTGTGCTGCTGATCGCCCCGTCAACCTACTACGAGCATGCCGCCCGCAAGGCCAATCCCGACCGCAGACCGGCCCGCGAGCGCCGGGACGACGACCTCAGCCAGGAGATCCGCCGGGTCTTTGCGGAAAACTTCGGCGTCTATGGGGTGCGCAAGGTCTGGCGCCAGTTGCAACGCGAGGGGGTCGATGTTGCGCGCTGCACGGTCGCCCGGCTGATGCGGCAGATGAGCCTGAAGGGTGTGGTTCGCGGCAGAAGCATCAGGACGACGGTCAGTGATGCCGCGGCCCCTTGTCCACGTGACCGGGTCAACCGGCAGTTCACGGCGCCGCGGCCGAACGCCTTGTGGGTCAGCGACTTCACCTATGTGGCGACCTGGTCGGGCTTCGTCTATGTGGCCTTCGTGATCGATGCCTTCGCCCGCCGGATCGTGGGTTGGCGGGTGTCGCGCTCGGCCCGGGCCGAGTTCGTGCTCGATGCCCTGGAGCAGGCTCTCCACGAGCGGCAGCCTCTGCGGCGCGCCAGCCTCATCCACCATTCCGACAGAGGGGTTCAAGACGGATTCAAGCCACCGCTGCGGGTGGCTGCGTTGCGCCGCAGCTCCCGGGAGATCGTCGAGGCGGATCGCCCGAGCCGGCGCCCGATCTCCTGCATGGAATGGCTCTGGACCCGCAGAAGCGCAATCTCCTCTCGCTCCAGCAGCGACAGGTAGCGCCCGGAGAGCGGCTTGGCTGAAGATCTGAACATCGCTGGGGGCATGCCGCCTGCCTTTCGGAACCATCTGGTTCCTACAGGTTGCGACACACCGGCCTCGACCGCAGCATCCTCGCTGCTCATTCCAGCTGCGATTGCTGACCAGAACCGGCGCCCTTCATCACGTCCCGCCACAGGGGGCCGACCCGGTGACGGCAACGGCGCTCGTCCAGACCGATCCGACCGGCGCTTTCGAATGCTCATCGCAACCTCCTCCTTCAGGGTGTTGCGACGACCGTTTGAATCCGTCCAATACGCGGCTGAGGCGTATGCCCAGCAACTGGCTCTCATGGGCGCCAAGTCATCGATGAGCCGGACGGGCTGCTGCTATGACAACGCCCCGATGGAGTCATTCTTCCATTCCTTGAAGGTCGAGTTGGTTCATCAGCATCGTTGGACGACCCGCGAGGAGGCACGACGAGATCTGTTCGTCTATATCGAGAGCTACTACAATCGGCAGCGCATTCACTCGGCTATCGGGTATCTCACCCCCAGACAGGCCGAGCGGAAAATGAACTAACCACGTGTCCACCAACGCGGCTCTCCCGCAC
>NZ_VOSK01000516.1 GCF_009296175.1 Microvirga tunisiensis
ATAGAGACAAGTATCCATAGCGGGGCTCCTCAACCGTTGCACACCCCGCATCCGCCTCATCAATCTTCACGAAAGCTATTCCAAATCAAGCACTTGAAGCGAGTAATAAAATTGCTCACCAGCCTCTCAGACCGGTCTTTCTGAGTCAGACTCTTAGACTTCTTCGATGTCAATCGAGTCAGGTGCGCAACAAGGCTGTCTTCCCGGGCGCTTGGCGTGCGGCGGGAAGGTGCTGAGGAGATCCTAGAGCTAGGAAACTAGCAGAGCGAGGTCGCCAAGTTTTGGCGGCGGGTGATGAATGAGCTCAGATCCAAATGCCCAGAAAGGTGTCCTCCACATGGCCAGTCTGACGGGACAGGATCATCCAAATCTGAATATTATCACAAAAGGTCACAAACTCAGCGGGTACATCCTTCATCTGATTGCCGCTTTAGGACTAATGCTTAGTTCCCTTCTATGCTCCCCAGCTACTACATTGCAGAAGCTCAAAAATTGAGCGTAAGGTAGTTCTGTAAGATGAGAGAATAAAATGAAGATTATAATCACGGGAAACATGGGCTATGTTGGGTCCTCCGTCGTGTCGCATCTCCGCGGAGCCCTGCCGGATGCAACCATCGTGGGAGTTGATAGTGCTCTATTTGGGCACTGCCTGACCCAGTATATGACCCCGGAGCGCAAACTTGACGTTCAGGTCTTTCGGGACGTCCGTGATCCGATAGAAGATGTTCTCTCTGGTGCTGACGTGGTTGTTCACCTTGCTGCAATCTCGAACGATCCGATGGGGCTACGCTTTGGGGATGTTACAAAGGAAGTGAACCAGTCGGCCAGCATTCGAATCGCTGAGCTTGCAGCCCGCAATGAGATAAAACGTTTTGTTTTTGCATCGAGTTGCTCGATATATGGTTTCGCAGACGGTGCTGCCCGTTCAGAGGGTGACGCGCTAAACCCATTGACCGCCTATGCACAATCTAAGGTCGGGGCGGAGGTTGGTCTTCATCAGATTGCAGTCGACAGCGAGATGCATGTGTGTGCCTTGCGATTCGCCACAGCATGCGGCTTCTCCGGCCGGACTAGACTTGATCTCGTACTGAACGATTTCGTAGCATCTGCTCTCTCGACGGGGCGCATCAGCGTTCTGAGCGATGGAACTCCTTGGCGCCCACTTATTCACCTGAACGATATGGCCCGTGCCATAGAATGGGCGATCGTTCGGCCATTGCCCGCCAACGAATGCTTCCTCCCGGTCAATGTCGGGAGCGATGAGTGGAACTATCAGGTTGCCGATCTAGCCGCGGCTGTCCGCTCACATATTCCTGGAACTACGATAGAAATTAACAAAGACGCGCAACCTGATAAGCGATCCTACCGCGTAGACTTTTCGCGTTACAAATCTATTGCACCTAATCATCAACCGCGGGTTTCTCTCGGAGAAGCGATTAGAGACATTCGCGACGGACTGCTTAGTATGAACTTCAAAGATGCCGAGTACCGTCAATCCAACCTTATACGTTTCAATGTATTGGACGAACACCTCAGATCAGGTAGGATTCATTCCGACCTCCGGTGGTCTGCCATTGATAGATATTCCGAGAAATCGCCCTCCAAATTTGGTGTGGTCCTGCGGACAAGTGCTGGCTAGAAAGCCGTCGGGAAAGTTGCGTTGGGCCACTACAGTGAATCGCAAGGAAGAAACCACTGAGCGGCATAACTGGACGGCGATGAATGTATTCTTTGCCATTCCAGAGGTCTGAGTGCCTGTTTGAGAATGTCGCAGTGGGTCGGATTGGGATAGTCCCGAGTCCACATGAGCCGGATGTGGACGAACGAGCATCGCGAGCGCCAGTAAGCCTTTGAGCGACAGCGCTGCCCCGCCGATCTGACTGATGAGGAATGGGAGCGGATCAGACCCATTCTGCCCCAACCTGGCCGGCGCGGGCGCAAACCCAAGGACGACCTGTGCAAGATCCTCAACGCTGTTGATATCGGAGTGAAACTCCCCAGACCTGCCGATTGAATTGTCCCCAGGTGATCGCCACGACGGACGTGGAGCCCGCGCGCATTGACGTCGACCAGGGCTATCGCGGGCACGACTATGGGCACAAGGAGCGCGTGTTCATCACGCGACAGCGCAGGGTCTGACGCCGACGATCAAGCGCGAGCTGCGATGCCGGTCGGCGATCGAGCCAATGGTCGGGCACATGAAGGCAGATGGGGAGCTTGGACGGAATCACCTGCTCGGAGTTGCGAGCGATGCCATGAATGCGCTGCTGGTGGCCGCCGGACACAATCTGCGGCTGATCCTGAACCGGCTCAAGCCTTTTGTCGCTTGGCTCATGGCAGCTCTGATGGGTTCATTCGTGTAACCGGATGCTTCTCAGGTTGCCTGAAATCCAGCGCCAGCCGCGTGCAACCGCATTATTCAGGGCCGACCAATTCACTTGCTCAATGCCAAGCTGCCCTAGGCGGGGGAGTTTGGCGGGTGCTTTCCCACCGGGGAAGTGTGCTCAAGCTCTTGTTCCCAGCATTGAGACAAGCGCAGCAAGAGTGGAAATACGACCTGAGGATGTGGATTTCAGACTGAACGGATAGTAGCGACTCCAAGGAAAGAATTACTATGGCCGCAACGAACATGGGCAAACGTGATAGTGCCACGAAGAGATAGATTACTTAGAGTCGGTCCGAGCGATTCATGAGCTTTGACAAAGCCTTGCGATCCTGCGGGTCATGAGCCGGATCATGGCGAGTTGCACGAACGCCAGCTGCGTGCGCGTGAGATTCTCAAAGTCCTTGACCAGCCGGCGGCAGCGACCGAGCCACCCGAAGGTTCTCTCGACAATCCACCGCTTCGCGACCACCACGAAGCCTTTGGCGGCCTCCGAACGTTTGACAATCTCCAGAACCACCTTGCCGGTCCGTTTCGCGGCCGCGGCTGTTGCTGCGCCGCTGTAGGCGCCATCGGCAAACAGGCGCTCCAGGAACACGAACACGCGCGGCACACTCTTCAGAAGCGGCAGAAATCCATCCCGGTCCTGCACATCGGCGGGTGTCACATTCAGCCCAAGCATCAGGCCCAGCGTGTCGACGATGAGGTGACGCGTCTTGCCCTTGACTTTCTTGGCCGCGTCATAGCCGATCGGATCGATAGGCCTCCCCCCTCATATGAGGCCTATCGCGTCAAGGGTGGTGCGCAGCGACGGGATCGCTTGCAGACGACATCAGGATTGGCCTCGCGGTCAGCTGTGGAGCAAAAGTCCACATCACCTCATATCCGGTCGGC
>NZ_VOSK01000517.1 GCF_009296175.1 Microvirga tunisiensis
TAGATCGTGTGGGTGCTGTGCGAGAATGAAGCGTCTGCTGAGGGCGAGTAGAGCATGAGCGGCCTCCGGGGTGAGGTGACCGCCTTACCTCACCAATCCGGCGGTCACTGGCCCATGAGATCTTTTTTCGGCGAACGCCGGATCAACCCGCTCACCGAACCAGGTCTCGTGCTTGCGCCAGCGCAGGCCTTCGTGGAGCAGGATCTCGTCGATGCGGCTGCGCTGCATCGCAATCCCTTTGTGCTCGTGCAGGTAGGCCGCTAATCGGTCGAGCGTCCAGGCGGCAAAGGGCAACCCGAGTGTCTGCGGCTTGGTCAGCGCACTCGCGATCACGGTGGCGGTTTGCTCGGGCGAATACGTCGGCCGGCGGCCCGAACGGGGCCAATCCTTGAGGGCTTCCAAGCCTTCCACGTTGAAGCGGCGGATGCGCTTGCGCACGGTCTCGCCATCCAGGCCGACCCAGGCTGCAATGGCCGATGCACTCTCGCCGCAACGGGCGCGCCAGATGATCTGGGCGCGTTGCACGCGTTGGGCCGGAGCGGTGTGGGAGTGGGCCAACTTTTGGACCACCGCATGCTCAGCAGCCGTCATGTCCCGTAAGCAGACCGGTGTCATGGGTCGCCTCCGCCAGTAGGTCAGAAGGGTCTGCCATTATACCCCGCAACCTGCCGGATACACCACTTAGATCACGACGAGAGCCTCATGAACCGCATCGTCGTAGATCCGGCGCCTGGGCCGCGTCGCATCTGTCTTGTCTGGCAAGCCCTGCCGAAGGGCGCGCATGGCATGCTTGCGGGAATAGCCTGTTACAGCCATGAACTCATCGAGAATGCGGCCCTTGTCGGGGCGATCACTCTGCCGGTAGCGCGCTGAAATTGCTCGGATCAGCTCATTGCGTGTTGTCATGCTCACCTGCCTCATCATCGCCCCCGGAGCTCGCCTGAGCTCGAGAGCAAATCAGATGAGGCAACGATCCAAAATCAGGGAGCAATTCAGGCGACGCAATGCGGCGTCTCACCCCGATTGTCGCGCGGCACTCCGGTGTCAGATGGGCCGGCCGCCAGACCTTTTCCTCCATCGCGCACCTCCTCACGATGACCAACACCGCCCTATGTTACACCGCTTTCGTGAGGATCATTAGCGGACCTGAGCTGCAGCTCAATCCATTCATAGGCCTTGGCGAGGACAGCCTCTCGATCCGGAGCCAACATCAGGGTCGGGCGCTGCTTGGGCAGGGCCACGAACGCCATCCAGTCCAAGCCGTTCTGGCTGAGGCGGATCTGGTAGCCGTTGTGCTCCACGAGGTCAGTTTGTTGAAGGTGATCAGGATCAGTCATGGTCGTGATGGCAGGTGTTGGCTCTACGGGAGACGCACAAGGCGATCGTCGCGCCCATCTGCTGGGATGGGCCAGTCTGGGGTGGGCCTGGGGGGACTTGAACCCCCAACCAGGCTGTTATGAGCGGCCCGCTCTCACCCTTGAGCGACAGGCCCACGCGGCTCGAAATGTGCCGCATGGACCCTACTTGCGACCGCCACGCCAGAGACATCGACGCATTGGCTAGGCAACAAACTCCGAGTCTCATGTCTCTTTCATGTTTCCTCCTCCGGCGGCTGCGCTTCGACACTTTCAGCAAACTTGGCTTGCGGAGCCACGCAAAAATCCCCGTAACAAGCCTTCTCACCCGTGCAATTAGCCAGGGCCTGGAGCAGCCGCGGCACGTAGAACGGTTTCAGGTCGTCCGGCATCGGCTCCGGATGGCCCACCGAATTCAGCCCCAGCTCGACCAACTCGATCGCGTGCTCCGTGTTGCCGCTCTCGCAGTAATACTGAGCCACCGCCCCATAAGACGCGTATTTTGGGCCGTTGCCGTGCGGCGGATTCAGCACCAGGATCTGTTCGGCCAACTCCTTGCCCATCGCAAAGCGCTCAGCCTGCGGGAGGTGGCAGTTGTCCTTCGCGGGATCAAAAAGCAGTTCCATCGCCATAGCCATCCAAGGCTCGGACTTTGTCCCAATCGCGTCCCGAACCAATTGGCGCATCACCGGCAAGCCGGTCCGCATGTCGCGCATTTTGTGGAGCAACAGATCCGCATGGGCCCTGCGGAAGTTCGGATTGTCTGGCACCACGGCAACGCCTTCTTCGACGGCCGCAAGCGCGGTCGTCCAATCCTCGGCCTGCATCGCCGGCCGAAGTTTGGCAAGGATCGGCTTGACCAGCGCTGATTTGCGTGCTTCGCGTTGGCCTTCGGCAATCCGCTCCAGATCGGCGGCTTTCGCGTCATCGCTGGTCCGCCAGCTGCCGTTGAGAACCTTCGGCAAGACGTCATCGAGTTGCATCGGATGCCCGATAAAGGCGATGTGGCCGTCCCGATCGACCACGAACGCGGTCGGAATCCCGAACGCAAGACTGGCCTCCATCCAAAGCTCCTTCATTTCGCCTGTGTGGTCGAACGCGATCCGAAAGTTCAGATTCGGGAACTTGTCGGCCAGCCACGCCTCCAACGTGGTTCGGGCCTCGTCCGCCGTGGGAGCGTGCTCGCTGGCTGCGACGCCGACGATCTCAAGGCCGCTGTCTCTGTATGTCTCTTGCAGCTGCACCAGATGGGGCATTGCCGCCACACAGGGTCCGCACCACGTTGCCCAGAATTCGACGATGTACACTGTCCCGGGCTCGAAACTCGCGAGAGGCTGGCCACGCAGCCAGCTCTCCACTTCGATCGGCGGAGCCGGGGAATTCATGCGCAGCACATCGTCCGCGCGGCCTTGAGGTACTTCGCTGTCAGCTGACTTGGTCATGGCTTTCCTTCCTTTGCCCAGGCCCGTCGAACCATGACGGCAAATCGCATGCCAGCCGGCTCTGGCTGATATTGCTGCGTTTTTCGAATCTCGCCTGTTGCCTTTGCGACACGTGTCGGATGTCCGACACGCATTCCGGATTGCGCACAGCTGCTTGCTTGCCACGCATTTCCCGATACGGTCGGCCGGCAACGACACTGTTGCGTTAACCTCGGCAGTGTAATCCAGAGCGGCCAGTCGAGGAGCCGTCCTGTTGTCTCTGTTCAAGCGCTGCCGCTTTCCGGAGGCGATCATCCTGCTGTGCGTGCGCTTGTACTGCAAGTATGGGATCAGCTATCGTGAGCTCGCCGAGTTGGAGCAGGCCATTGATCGCGGGATGATCGCAAAGCCAGGCACCAGCTCTGGGGCTCGACCGGTTCAGGTTTGTCGGCAAGCTTGGTGAGAACTAATCAGGCCGTTCGCCATCCTCGCGAATCAA
>NZ_VOSK01000518.1 GCF_009296175.1 Microvirga tunisiensis
ACTTCGCATCTGGTACCGAGGCCCCGTCCAATGGGGATCAATCCACTTGCAGATCCCGCACCGCTTCGAAGTGCCGTCACAAGAGACGGCAGGCCAACCGGTCAAAATCACTGTGTCGAGGATCTAGCCGAGGGCTTGGATACTTATGGTCCAATCCTGCTCAACCTGACCACTTCTCCCGAGGCCGGGCTTGCGGGCTTCCCGAACCCGACGGGCGCTTCGTTCTTGTTCTCGCAGACCTACGATCTGTCCGACCCCAGCAATGGCGAGCTTGCCAAGCTGTTGGATGACGTGTCGCTCAGCCGGCGCGAGATCGTCCAGCACGGCAAGTCCGTCCTCGAAGGCCATGGCCAGGGCACTGTGGGCGAGGTGGATGGCACGGCAGGCTACAAGCTCGTGCTGCCGATCGCTTCCGGCGAGATCCGGGAGCTGTCCTATAAGAACGCCCTTGCGTCCTTCCAGGCAGCGCTCTCGGTCAAGCTTCGCGCAGCTGTTGTGGGGGATGGAGGGAACGACGTTCTGCGCGGCACGGGTGCTGACGACAACCTCAATGGTGGCGGTGGCCGCGATGATCTTTCGGGCCGGGCCGGCGACGACTACCTGAATGGTGGCTCAGGCCGGGATGTACTTTCTGGCGGGTCCGGTGACGACTATCTCGATGGTGGCCGCGACAACGACCGGCTGTTCGGCCACTCAGGCGAGGATCATCTTTTCGGTGGATCCGGCAGCGATGAGCTGACCGGCGGTTCCGGTCATGATCACCTCTACGGTGGCTCAGGCAACGACCGGGCGTTCTTCAATGTCTCGACGGACGGTTCGGACATCGTCAATCTTGGCGCGGGGTCCGACATCGTCAGTGTCAGTGCGGCAACGTCCCGGCAGATCCACCTGACCTTTACCAGCGCGGAGGTTGGCAATGGAACGGCAACAGATGCCGGTACGATGACCAACCAGGATGGCGGGCTGGCCGTACGCCTTCAATCCGAGACCAGCGTAGGTGATCTCACCGGCGAGATCAGTCGCTTCGACGATGAGGGCATCACGTTTGTTGCCGCAAGGCCGGGCCTCACCTTCGACGTGCGAGACCTGGTCTCGGGAACTGCCCGTGGCGACCAGTTCGAGGTGGTCAGCCTCGGCACGAAAGCCGCCGACACTCTCACGGCCGTTCGATCGGGTGATGCGTATTACTTCAATGCCGGGATGGGCAACGACCGGGTAACAGGAGGGCGTGACAGCGACTTTCTGGTGGGCGGTGCGGGCACCGACACGATGGATGGGCGGGGTGGTAATGACCGGTTCATCGCCGGCGCGGGCAACGACGTGCTCACAGGAGGATCCGGCGACGATACGTTCATCTTCAACGCAGCCTTCGCAAGCAATGTCGATAGGATCCGAGACTTCCGTGCGAGTGATGACACGCTTCAGCTGGACAACGCTGTGTTCATGGGACTGACGGACGGAGCTCTGAATGCAGGCGCCTTCGCGCTCGCGAGCGCGAAGGCTGAAGCTGACGACCGGGTCATCTACGATCAAGGGACAGGCAACCTGTTCTTCGATGCCGATGGTGGCGCAAGAGACAATCAGACGCTGTTTGCGACCCTGACCAACAAGACCAGCATCACGGTGAGCGACTTCTTCGTCATCTAAGTAGGTCGCCAAAAGTTCTGCAACAGCTTTCTGAGCCAGAAGTGTTTGGATGCCATGCCGGCCTTGCGACGTGCTTGTTGCGGCGTCAGCGTCAGCACCCAGGCTGCGGCATTGGCGGCGAGGGCATCGATTGAGGCCGCCTGCCGATTGGCTGCAATCAGCCGCTTGAGGTCGCGCCAAAGCTGATCCATCGCGCTCAGTTCGGGCGTCTGCCGGGGCAACCACACGAACCGGATGCGCAACCGGGTCGCCTGGGTCTGCGGCGCGGTGTGGGCGCTCGCCCGATCAGTCAGCAGCCAGAGCCAGCCGGCGCCGCGGTAGCGGCGCCGCAGCGCACGCAGGAACGCCTGGGCATCGGCCTGACCGGCGTGGGAGCAGATCAGCACCACCCGGCGCGCGCTTTGCAAGTCGATCGCCCCATATGTGGACGGCCCCCTGCTTGCAAGGGTGTTGAACAGAATTTTGGATCGGATCGTTTGCGGTCATATGTCCGGCCTGTTGTTGCGGTCGCACCTGACCGCGGCCAAGATGGCTTCCGCGACACGCGTTCCAAACAAACTGGCGGCCTGTCACTGCCGTGGGGCGATGCGGAGTTTCGCGTGTCTTGGATCGATCGATCACACCATCTGCTCGTGTTCTTGCAAGTCCGGCATCAGATCAGCACGGGAGAGTTGCGGGTTGTTCCCGTGTCCGACTGATCTCTATCCTGCGCACGCCACCTCGGTCGATGCTGCTTGCGCGCGATAGCATTCACCCGACACCATCAGCTTCCAGGCAATCCGGGCGATCTTGTTGGCCAGCGCCACCGCAACCAGCTTCGGCGGCTTGCGCTTGAGCAACGCGATCAGCCAGGGCGACGCCCTGCCGTGTCTCCGCCGCGCATGCCGGATGACAGCGGTGGCGCCGACCACGAGCACGCTGCGCAAGGCCTCGTCCCCGGCGCGGGTGATCACGCCCAGCCGGACCTTGCCGGCGGTGGAGTGATCCTTGGGTGTCAGGCCAAGCCAGGCGGCGAAGTGGCGGGCCGATCGGAAGATCTCGGGGGCCGGCGCCTTCATCACCAGCATGGAGGCGCCGATCGGCCCGATGCCCGGGATCTTGGCCAGACGTCGGCTGCACTCATCGGCCCGATGCCAGGCCATCAGCTTGTCTTCGACCTCCTCCAACTGCGCCTGCAGCTGCGCGTATTCCGTCTCGTGGATCACGAAGAGCTCCCGCGCTAAGGCTGGCAGCGTATCGTCCGCTTTGATCCGCTCCAGCAGCGGCTCGATCCGGCAGATCCCCTTGGCGGCCACTAGGCCGAACTCCGCCGCATAGCCGCGGATGGCATTGGCGAGTTGGGTGCGCTGGCGGATCAGCCGGTCGCGCAAGCCTATCAGCATCAGGGCGGCCTGCTGGTCTGCGCTCTTGACCGGCACGAAGCGCATGGTCGGCCGGCTCATCGCCTCGCAAATCGCCTCGGCATCAGCGGCATCGTTCTTGCCGCGCTTGAGGAAAGGTTCACATGAGGAGCATCGGATCAAGGTCGAAATGCTTCAGTTCATGTAGTTCTCCATTCCGGTTTCCGGATCACAGGTCCGAGCCCGTCCTTCAAGCACGTTTTTGCACTGCGCGCTCAAGCTCACAT
>NZ_VOSK01000051.1 GCF_009296175.1 Microvirga tunisiensis
GGAGGCCATCAACCGCTACGTGGCTGAAACCAATGCACGTCCCAAGCCCTTCACCTGGACGGCCAACCCAGATGAGATCATCGCTGCCGTCCGGCGAGGGCACCAAGTGTTAGATTCCGTCCACTAGCATCGAACGATGTTGGCGAGGCCTATGACTCGGAACAGGCGAAAGCTGACGCGGCCCTGATCGGTCAGTTGATCGACCTGGACGCGAGTTATGACCCTGAAGCCAGTTTATATGCTGCTGGCGCAACCTTCGGGATGATCGGCCGGCTTGCCCTTAACGACCAACTTGACGTCCTTCCGCCGGAGGCATTGGTCGCTGCAACGCAGGATGCTGTTGGCGACCTCGAATATGCTCTCGAGAACCTGCCTCAGCAGGAACTCGTGACAGCACTCGGTATCCTGTTCGAGCCAACCTCCGAACAAGGCGAGTTCGCGTTCGACTTCGAGGTTACGACCACGTCTCTCAAACAGGAGTTCATCGAGTTCGTAGCATTGAATGCGTTGAACGACGCCATTGATTTTGGTGAGGCGGACGATGTTCCCCTCGATACGGGTTTTCCCATGAGCGGAGTGAGTGAATATCAGCTCACCTTCAACGCGGTGACCCGTGACCTCGACTTCGCGTCGGTCTAGCGAGAAGGATTGACGATGGTGACCCTTCCGGTTGCTCGCGAGGGCTTCCGGATCGGGTCGCTGGCTTTGGGGACAGCGAGAGCGTGCGATTCCCTTTGGCGTAGGATGCGGCCCGGACTCTTGTTTGGGCTTCCGAGCGCTCCTTGCTTTTCCAAGCCAACCTTCGTGGAGCCGCGCGTCTTCGGTCGCAGTGGTGCGGACGGCGGGGGTCGAACCCGCACGGGCAAAGCCCGAGGGATTTTAAGTCCCTTGCGTCTACCAGTTTCGCCACGTCCGCGTTGGAATGAGGGTTATCGGGCCAAGGCCAAGTGTGCAAGGGCCAAGAGTTATTCTCTCCCGCCGTCACTCAGGGGTGCGGAAACCGTAAAGCCAGTCGTAGCGCCGGGTCATGCCCTCCGGTCCGAGATGGCGCATGACCTGATTGCGCCCGAAGCCCACCAGGCCCCCGGCATGATAGATGCGCCCGTTCTTGCGGGCTTCATTCTGCACGCGGCTTGCGCGCCCGATACGCAGCTTCTCATAGGCGGAAAGGGCTTGAGGAATGTCCTGCCGGTGCCGGCCCAGGAGAAACGCAAGCGTCGCCGCATCCTCGACGGCAAGAGCCGCGCCTTGCGCCAGGAAGGGCAGAACGGGATGGGCGGCGTCTCCGAGAAGGGCGACACGGCCCTTGGCGAGGCGCTCGGCCGGGTGGTCGAACAGCGACCAGCGCAGCCATTCCCGCGGTTGCGACAGGAGCGTGCGCAGGGCAGGGGCGGCCGAGGCATAACGGGCAAGCAGCTCGTCCCGATGGCCCGGCGCGGCCCAGCCTTCCACGGGCGTCGGGCTTCTCTCGATGGCCACCACGTTGACGAGCCGGCCGCCGGCGATCGGATAATGCACCACGTGCCCCTTCGGGCCGAGCCACAGGCCGGTCTCGTTGCCTGCAAGTTCCGGAGGCGCCGCGTTCCGCTCGAAGTTGGAGCGCCAGGCGATGGTGCCGCGAAAGGCCGGGGGCTTCCCGCCGCCGAGGGCCTGGCGGACCTTCGACCAGACGCCGTCGGCTCCGACGATCATGTCGGCCTCGATCGTCTCCCGTGCGCCGCCGGCGGAGATCCAGGTGAGTCTGGCTTTCTGAGGCCCGTTCTCCACCTCCTCGACGGTCCGGCCCATGACGAGCCGGATCGCCGGTTCGGAGCGGACGGCGTCGAGGAGAATCGTCTGGAGATCGGCCCGATGCACGACCCAGTAGGGCGCTTCGAAGCGCTCGCGCATGAAGGCCCCGAGGGCCACCTGTCCGATGGGCTTGCCCGAGCCAATGGCGCGCACGACGACCCGCTGCGGCTCCGTCACGACGCGGCGCAGGGCGGCGCCGAGCCCGAGCCCGATCAGGATCCGGCTGGCATTGGGCGACAGCTGGAGACCGGCGCCGACCTCGGAAAAGCCGGTCCGGCGCTCGACGAGGGTGACCGCATGGCCCTGCCGGGCCAGCGCCAGGGCCGCCGTCAGACCGCCGATGCCTGCGCCGACGACCGCAATCGAGAGTCTGGACACTTAGAGCCTCGGGGCCGGAACTGGAGCCCGTTTCCGGGATCCATCCGGCGCCCGCTTTCTCGAGGAGCGCATCGCTGGATCGGAATAACCGGGGCCGTCCGTTCGCATGGTGCGTTAGCGCGAGGCGGGATCGGTGGCGAAATCGGGCTCCCACACGCACTCGGCCGGGCGGGCCTCGTCGGCCTTCAGGGACGGATCGTACTTGAACAGGGTCGAGCAATAGGAGCAGACGGTCTCGCTGTCGTAGCCCATGTCGATGAAGATGTGCGGGTGATCGAAGGGCGGAGTCGCTCCGATGCACATGAACTCCTTCGAGCCCACGTGAATGACGGGAACGCCCGGATCGTTGTGGAAGTGGGGGGTGCCTTTGTCAGCCATGGCCGTTGCTCTCGAGCGATGAAATTTGCGCGCACCATAGTGGCCGATCGGCCATGCGCCTAGAGCCTTTTTCGGCGCCCGGGGAAGGGACCCGGTCCGCCGTCGCCGCTCGTCATCCTGGACGGAGCAGCCGGTCCGGGATCGGCGGCAGAACCGGATGCGGGACCCGCGACGTTGTCACCCCCCGCGCCGACGCTATCATCCCCGCGCAGGCGGGGATCCAGAGCCGCGACGTCTCGGGAATGGGCGAGCAGCGTGACACCTCCGTCGGCATCGTCAGCGGATATGGATCCCGGGCTCCGCTGAAGCGGCCCCGGGCTGACGGGGAGGGTGTCATGGCCGGAAGGCATGACGTGGAGGAGGGGAAGCCACGGCCTCGCGGATGAGCCCTCGTTCCGGCCGCTCCTAGAGCAGCACTCCGCCAGGCCCGCTGAGCCGTGTCATCCCCGGCGAGCGAAGCGAGGGAAGGGGATCCACTTGCACACTCGGTGCGATGGATCCCCTTCCCGGTCCCGCGGACCGCCGGGGACGACAGCGGAGCGCTTCCCTCGGCGCCGCGCTTCACGCCATCGGGATGGCCGGGACACGCCCTGTTCCCCACGCAACGCATCGTGGGGCGCGGAAAAACCGGGTCCACTTTTCCGCACGATGCGCTAGGGTGCGCCGCATCCGGCAACCTCCGTTTGGTCCCATGCGCTATTTCAATTCCGACGGCGTGAGCATCGCCTATATCGATGTCCCGCCCCACGAGGGTCAGGGCGACCCGATCCTCCTCATCCACGGCTTCGCGTCGACCCACGCGGTGAACTGGGTCAATACGTTGTGGGTCAAGACCCTGACGCGGGCCGGATACCGGGTGATCGCGTTCGACAATCGCGGCCACGGGCAGAGCGAGAAGCTCTACGATCCCGTGGCCTACGATTCCTACCGCATGGCCGAGGACGGGCGCCGGCTCCTCGATCATCTCGGCATCGAGCGCGCCGACGTGATGGGCTATTCCATGGGGGCGCGGATTGCCGCCCATATGGCGCTCGCCTCGCCGGACCGCATGCGCTCCATGCTGCTCGGGGGGCTCGGCATCCATCTCGTCGAGGGCGTCGGCCTGCCGCTCGGCATCGCCGATGCCATGGAGGTGCGCTCGCTCGGTGACCTGACCGATCCCATGCAGCGCATGTTCCGCGCCTTCGCCGAGCAGAACGGAAGCGATCTGAAAGCGCTCGCCGCCTGCATCCGCGGTTCGCGGCAGGTGCTGTCGAAGGCCGAGGTCGCGTCCATCACGCTGCCCACCCTGATCTCCGTCGGCACCGCCGACGACGTGTCGGGCTCGGGTCCCGAACTGGCCGCGCTGATGCCCAATGCGACCGCGCTCGACATTCCCGGGCGCGATCACAACCTTGCGGTCGGCGACAAAGCGCACAAGCAGGGCGTGCTGGACTTTCTGGCCGGACGGCCATGATGGATCCGGGCAGGAGACGCGCATGACCCGGCTCGACAGTGCCATCCGCCGGCTGACGGCCCAGCGCGATCTTCTCGACTGGGCCGCGCAGAACGTCGGCCCCGCCGGACTCGTGCTGGAAATCGGCCTCGGCAACGGTCGGACCTACGATCACCTGCGCGCCAAGCTGCCGGGACGCGAGATCCATGTCTTCGAGCGCTCGCCCGCCGCCCATCCCGACTGCTATCCGCCGGAGGGCTACCTGATCGTCGGCGACCTCTTCGACACCCTGCCGCCGTTCATCGAGCGGCACGGACGGGGCTCGGCCGCCCTGATCCATATCGATATCGGATCGGGCGACGAGGAGGCGAACCGCAGCCTCGCCCGGCGGCTGTCCCCCTTGCTCGAAGCCCTGCTACAGCCGGGCGGAATCCTGCTGGGGGACCGGGCCTTCGACATGCCGTCGTGCCGGGATATTTCGGCCGAGACGAAGGTGCCGGAAGGGCGCTATTTCGTGTACCGCCGCGCTGCCTGAGTTCAGCGGCCGGTGAAGACCGGATTGCGCTTCTGCAGGAAGGCATTGCGTCCCTCGATGGCATCGGCGCTGTCGAAGCACCGGTCGGCGAGCGCGACCGGATCGACACCGGGGTGCAGGACGCCGGCCGCTTCGTCGATGGCCGCCTTGGCGGCCTTGATCGTCAGGGGCGCGTTCATCGCAATCGCCTGGGCCAGAGCCAGGACGGCCGGTTCCAGCTGCTCCTCGGCCACCACCTGACGCACGACGCCCAGGCATGCGGCTTCCTGCGCATCGATCCGCCTTGCGGTGAAGAACAAATCCTTCGCGGCCGCGGCGCCGACGGCTGCCGTCACGAGCTTCATGGCTCCGGGTGGATAACCGATCCCGAGCCGCGCCGCCGGAATGCCGAAGACGGCGCTCTCGGAGGCCACGCGCAGGTCGCAGGAGAGAGCCAGGCCGAAGCCGCCTCCCAGGCAGAAGCCGCGGATCATGGCGATCACCGGCTTGGAGCAATGGGCGACCGCCCAGAAGGCGGCCTCGTTGGTGGCCTCATACAGCCTCCCGCCTTCGGCATCGGCGCGCAACGTCGCGAACTCGCCGATATCGGCCCCGGAGGCGAAGGATTCCCGCCCGGCACCCCTTAGGACAATCACGCGCACCTGCGGGTCCCGATCGAGTGCAACCATGATGTCGGGAAATGCTTTCCACATCTCCAGGTCCAGCGCGTTGTGCTTGGATGGATTGTCGATCGCCAGCGTTGCAATGCCGTCGGAAAGCGAAACGACAAGCTTGGACGTCGACGGTGAAAAAGAGTAGGTCATGGGTCGCTTGGATCTATGGTAAGGGGCTCGCGCTTCTTATCTATGCTGAGGCGATAGTGAAGCCGGCAAGGAGACTATCATGACACAGACGCGCCTGAAGGCGGGAGCCCCAGATGCCGTGGCCGGAAAGGTCGATCCGGTCTGGAACCGCCTGCGCTCGGAGGCCGAAGCCATCGTTCAGGCGGAACCGTCTATCGCCGGCTTCGTGCTCAGCGCCGTCCTGCATCAGCCGAGCCTGGAAGCCGCGGTCATCCATCGGGTCGCCTCCCGCCTCGGCCATGCGGCGGTTCCGGCCGACATCATCGAACAGATCTTCCTCGAAGCAGTGGAGCACGATCCCACCATCGGGGCAGCCATGCGGGCGGATATCAGCGCCGTGATCGACCGGGACCCGGTCGTGACCCGGGCCATCGAACCCGTGCTCTACTTCAAGGGCTTCCACGCCATTCAGACTCACCGCCTGGCCCACTGGCTCTGGAAGAGGGGACGGCAGGATTTCGCGCTCTATCTTCAGAGCCGCTCCTCCGACACGTTCCAGACCGACATCCACCCGGCTGCCCGCATCGGCCGGGGCATCTTCCTCGATCATGCCACGGGCCTCGTGGTGGGCGCCACCGCCGTCATCGAGGACAACGTCTCCATGCTTCAGGACGTGACCCTCGGCGGGACCGGCAAGGAGCGCGGAGATCGGCATCCCAAGATCCGTCACGGCGTTCTCATCGGAGCCGGCGCCAAGATTCTCGGCAATATCGAGGTCGGCCATTGCGCCAGGATCGCCGCCGGATCCGTGGTTCTCAAGCCCGTGCCCCATAATGCCACGGTGGCCGGCGTCCCGGCGAAGGTCATCGGCACGGCCGGATGCGAGGAGCCTGCCCGCTCCATGGACCATTGCTTCTCGGAGATGGACGGAATCTGAGGGGAGGGCTCCCTTCGGGACCTAACCCCGCTTGCTCGCGTTTGCCGGGCATGGCAAGTGCAGCATCCGTGAAATCAAGAAAGGACCTGTAGTGGACAAACCCGAGATGGCTAAAGTCGAGCGCTACCTGCGCCAGACCTTTGCGAACCACTCGATCCGCGTCGTCGGTCGCCCGAAAAAGGCTGATTCGGCGGAAGTTTACATCGGTGAGGAATTCGTCGGCGTCCTGTTCCTCGATGATGAGGACGGTGACCGCTCGTTCAACTTCACCATGGCCATCCTCGATACGGATCTCGAGGATTAGGCGGTTTTTCGCAGCAGGACCTGTCCCGGGTTCTGCTGCTTTTTCCTTTGGGATCATCGATGCCGATCTACCGCCTCGACGACACCGCTCCGATCCTTCCCGAACCCGGCCGCTTCTGGATCGCTCCGGACGCCCATGTGATCGGCAGGGTGCGCTTGGGGCTGGATGTGGGAATCTGGTTCGGGGCCGTGTTGCGCGGCGACAACGAACTGATCGATATCGGTGAGGCCACCAATATCCAGGAAGGGGCTTTGCTCCACACGGATATGGGCGCGCCGCTCACCGTCGGAGCAGGGTGCACCATCGGGCACAAGGCTATCCTGCATGGCTGCACGATCGGCGAGAACTCCCTGATCGGCATGGGAGCCACCGTCCTCAACTATGCGCGCATCGGTGCGAACTGCTTGGTGGGGGCCAACGCGCTGGTCACCGAGGGCAAGGCATTTCCGGACAATTCGCTGATCGTCGGCGCGCCGGCCAAGGCCATCCGCGTGCTCGATGAGGATACGATCGAGCGGCTTCGCTGGTCTGCCAGGAACTATGTGGACAATTGGCAGCGTTTCGCAAAAGGAATGAGGCGGATCGACTGATCCGCCTCATTCCTGAATTAGCGCATCGTCGAGAGCAGAAAACCGGGGCCACTTTTCGCTGACGCGAACCTCCGGTTCCGCCCGATGCGCCAGCGCCGGTTTGGTTTCTAGCGGTTCGCGGTGGTGGTCGGCGACGAGACGATGCCGCCGAGCGACACCCAGCCGACCGTGTCCTGGCTCTCGCGCTTGATGTAGACGTAGCCGGTGCGGTGCCAGGGGAGAACCGAAGAGGTCTTGTTGTCGAGGACGAAATCGCCCCGGTTGGTGCGGACCATCAGGACGGCGTGACCTTCGCCAAGCTCGTCGATCACGACCGTCATGCGCATGGCGCGGCGAGGCAGGCCAGCTTCGGCAAGGAGCTTGCGCTTCAGGAGCTGAAAATCCTCGCAATCGCCGCGGCCGTCCTCGGGGAAGCCCCAGACATCGACGACGCCCCAGTGATCGGCATCCGTCACGGCCTTGATGCTGGAATTCACGCGCTGATTCACTGAGACGATCGTCTTCCAGGCCTGGGCGGTTAGGTCGATCGTATCGGGTTCCGCCACATTCACGGTGCATTCGGACCGATAGTTCTCGCAGAACTGCGACCAGCCCAGAAGCGGCTTGGCCGTGCCGACGCTCGTGATCGGAGCGGTGGAAATGGGCAGGGCGGCCAGGGTTTGAGCCTGAGCGGCTGTGCCGAAAAACAGGAGAGACAGGCCTAGAAGAGCTGTTTTGATGAACTTGCCGAAAATGGCAGGCTTCTCATTTGCGCCACAGAAAAGGCCGTTCTTGAAATAATCCTGCCGCATGCCCCACCAGCCGGTTAACGTTCTTTTAACCAAACTGACATGGTTGCATTTCAGGCTCAAGAGGAAAGTAAAAGGTGGGTTAACGCGTCGCGCCTCGACCGGTTCCATTATGGTTAACAAAAAGTTCGAGGGCCCAAAAGGAGAATGGAAAGTTTTCCTCTAGGGCAAGCTTGGCCGTTGCTAACCTGTTGGTTTTTCTCGACTGCGGGCCTGATTGAGGCTAGCTGAGAGAATGAACCAAACGCAGCCGGCGTAACGATTTAAGCCGTCTTCCAGACAAAAAGTTATTCATGTCTCCACAACCGCCCCGCCTTCGTGAGCCGATCCTCAACCTGCCGGCGGCCATCAGCGTGTGCCTGGCCGTGCTGATCGGCATCCACGCCATTCGGATGTTCCTGTCCGATGAAACGGATTTTACGCTGATCATCGACTGGGCCGTGATTCCCGCGCGTTGGGTCGTGGCCTTCGGGGGCGTTCAGGTCGATGAGATCATGAGGTCCCTGCGAGAGGGCGTGCCGGAGGACACGGTCACGCCGATGATGGCATTGGCCCAATACGTGCTGGCCTCCCAGGAGGGGCGGCCCTGGACCGTGCTGACCTATGCCTTCCTCCATGGCTCCTGGGCGCATGTGCTGATCAACAGCGTCTGGCTGGCCGCGTTCGGCACGCCCATCGTCAGGCGCTGCGGCGCCGGGCGATTTCTCATCCTGTCGGCAATCTCCGCCGTGTGCGGAGCCGTTTTCTACGCATTCATGAACCCCTTCCAGGTCCTTCCCATGATCGGCGCGTCCGGGGCCGTTTCCGGCCTGATGGCGGCAGCCTCCTGGTTCATGTTCGCTCCGGCCTCGTGGCATTGGGAAGGGCGCCTGACGCAGCCGCACGAGAGGCCTCGCGAAACCCTGGGACACATGGTGCGCAACCGGCAGGTTCTGATCTTCCTCGGGATCTGGTTTGCCGCGAACTACGTGTTCGCCTTCGTCCAGCCCCTGGGGCTCATGGATGCGAGCATCGCCTGGGAGGCCCATATCGGCGGCTTCCTGGCCGGTCTTGTCATTTTCCCGGTGCTGGACCCGCTTCCCGCAAGGCCAAGCCGCATCTCGGCTTGAAACCGACACGGTTTGCCCCAATCATCCTTAGGCTGACGTAGGGTTCTCACCCCAATGTCATGGGGAGCGAAACCCAGCTTCGGCCTTGCGGGCGGGAGGCACTGACGGTCCTCGCCGTGCGCACAACGGGAGGGAATAAATGATCGTCAATCGAATCCTTTCGCTCAAAGGCCGCGAGGTCGCCACCATCGAGCCGAGCCGATTTTTGAGCGAAGCCGCCAGGGTTCTCGCGGAGCGCAGAATAGGTGCCCTTCTTATCGTGGACGGTGACCGGCCGGTCACCGGGATCATCTCGGAGCGCGACATCGTGCGCGCCGTCGCCATGCACGGTGCCAAAGCGCTGGATGAGCCGGTCTCCCGTTTCATGACCGAGAAAGTGGTCACCTGCACGGGCGAGACGTCCATCAACGATGTGATGGAGCTCATGACCCAGCAGAAATTCCGGCACATCCCCGTCGTCGAAAGCGGGCGTCTCTCCGGCATCGTCTCCATCGGAGACGTGGTGAAACTGCGTCTTGAGGAGGTCGAGGCGGAAACTCAGGCGATCAAGGAATATATCGCGACGGCCTAGAGCATCGGACCTGCAAGTGGAAACCACTTTTAGGATCCATCCGATGCTCCTTCTCTTGGCTGGCGCATCGTCCAAAGCGTAAAGCCGGGTCCGCTTTTTCGCACGATGCGCTCGTCAATTCGTCTGCGTTTCCTGCAGCAGTTCGAGAATATCCGGCAGGGCGCGTTCCGTGGCCTGCCGGCCCAAGGTGATGCATTCCTGGGCCCTGTGGAACTCGAACAGGCCCATCTTGGCGAGCTTTGGCGCCACCATGATGTCGGGCGGGTCTCCGGCAAGCCTCGAGCGGGCGATGCGATCCTGGGTGATGTTGAAGGCATCGACCATCACCGTGGCAAGCCCTGGCGCATTCGGCTTGCGCGGCTTGTCCGCTCGGGAGCCGGGGAAGATGCCCCAACGCCGGGGCGCATCGTCGATGGCCTCCTCGATCTCCTGCTCGTCGCTCGTCCCGGCATCGTAGGATTGGATGACGGTGCCGCGCACCCGGACCTCGCCGTTGAGGTTCACGCAGATGACGATGTCGGCGCCGAGCGCCCGGGCGGCGGTGATCGGGATCGGATTGACGAGGGCGCCGTCCATGAGCCAGCGCCCACCGATCATGACGGGATCGAACACGCCCGGAAGGGCGTAGGACGCCCGCATGGCCTGGACGAGGGGGCCGCGCGTGAGCCAGATCTCATGGCCGCTTACGAGTTCGGTCGCGATGGTGCAGAATTTGACGGGGAGCGTTTCTACCCGTTGGTTCGTCAGGTCCTGATCGAGCAGGCGCTGCAGGCGCCCGCCGGCGATGAGGCCCGCGCCGCTGAAATGGAAATCGAGAAGCCCCATGACGCGCCGCTTGGTCAGGGACAGGGCGAAGGCCTCCAGTGCGTCGAGCTTGCCGGCCGCGTAGCAGCCGCCGACCACGGCGCCGATGGAGGAGCCGGCAATCACATCCGGAACAATGCCGGCTTCCGTGAGGACGCGCAGCACGCCGATATGGGACCAGCCGCGGGCAGCGCCGCCGCCCAATGCCAGGCCGATGCGCGCCCTCGTGCGAGGTGTACGCTCGACAGGTGCCTTGATCTCCGTCACTCCCCCACCGCCCCCAGATCCGGCGTTGCGTCGGGCGATATTGTCCCACAACATGGCGAACTCCAAGGCATCCTGTCCCATTCATGCCGGCATTCCGTGAAAGCCGCGTGAACGATGCCCTCAAGTTTCAATTAGGACTGGTTCAGGAAAACTGAACAGTGGAGCGCTGCAGAGCCCGCTGCGACAAAATGATGATGACGAAGGCGAAGACGATGAGCAGGCCCAGCATCGCGCGAAGGCTGAGGATTTCTCCGCCGAATCCGATCAGCGGGGGACCGAGAAGCAAGCCGCCATAGCCTAAAGTTGCCACCATGGCGACGCCCATGCTCGGCGGAAAATCCTTCATCTGTCCCGCCGTGCTGAACAGGACCGGCACCGTATTGGCCAGGCCGATTCCGACGAGGGCGAAGCCGATGGAGGCGGGCAGGGGGTGTGGGAGGAGCATCGCCAGGGCAAGGCCGAAGGCCGAGAGCAACCCTCCGAGCTGCAGGGTGCGCACGCGGCCGAGATGCCGGACGACGAAGTCACCCATGAAGCGGCAGACCGTCATGGTGAGGGAAAAGGCGGCAAAGCCCGTCACGGCAGCCTCGAGGCTCGCCCCGGCGACGGTCTGAAGATAGATCGCAGACCAGTCGACAATGGCGCCCTCGACGATGAAGCAGAACATGGCAAGCACGGCCAGGATAATGACGCTCCCCCGCGGCCAGGCGAAGCCATGCCCGTCGATTGCCCGCTCCTTTTCTCCGAGCATCCAGAAGGCAGCCAGCAGGAAGAGAAGGCCCATCCCGAGGCAGGAGATCAGCAGCGTCGGGACAATTCCCACGTCGAGGGCGATGAGGAGGCCGGAGGCTCCGGCTCCCGCCAAGCCACCCAAGCTGAAGAAGGCGTGGAAGGACGACATGATGGCCGAACCCCAGGCCTTCTCGACCACTGTGGCGTTGGTGTTCATGGCGATGTCCATGGTGCCGTTGCAGGCCCCTGCCAGGAGGGCGGCCACGACAAAAAGGCTGAGGTTCGGCGCAAGGCCCGGAAGAAGCAGGGCCGGCGCGAAGGAGAAGGCGGCGATCAGGGTCGTGGTGCGACTGCCGACCACCGCCACGGCCCAGCCGATGATTGGCATCAGCGCCACCGCGCCGAGAGAGAAGGCCAGAAGACCGAGGCTGAGCTGACCATCGGACAGGCCGAGCGACTCCTTGAACCGGGGAAGCTGGGCTGCCCAGGTGCCGATGCCGAAGCCGTTGCCGAAGAAGATGGCGCTGGCGGCCACCCGCGCGGGGAGAAGGTCACGTCGTGTCATCGGGTCTTCCTAACCCGGACCTCCGAAAACTGCACCCGTTTCCTGGACGATGGCAGCCCTGCATTCCCGGAGGGCTGCCGGTCTCAGTCGATCACGAGGCGAGGTTCGCTGCCGGAGGTCTCGACCTTCCGGTAGAAGCAGGAGCGCCGCCCGGTGTGGCAGCAGCCGCCATCGCCTGCCACCTGGACCTTCAGCAGCAGGGCGTCCTGATCGCAATCGACGCGCATTTCCTTGACGGTCTGGATCTGCCCGCTCGTCGCACCCTTGTGCCAGAGTTCGCCGCGCGAGCGCGACCAGTACCAAGCTTCGCCGGTTTCGATCGTCCTGGCCAAAGATTCGGCATTCATGTGCGCGACCATGAGGATCTCACCGGTCGCGAAATCCGTCGTGACGCAGGTGATCAACCCGTCTGCCCCGAAGCGAGGCGACAGGACGGTTCCCTCCTCGAGCTCGGCTTTGGAGCCGGGCGCCGGAAAGGAATTGGAGCTTGTCGCGCTCATGGACGGCCTCAGCCTCTGCTGTTCCGCACGAGCGTAAGGAAGCGCACCTGCTCGGCCGGCTCTTCCTTGAAGATGCCCGTGAACTGGGTGGTCAGCGTCAGGGCGCCCGCCTTCTGGATGCCGCGCATGGACATGCACATATGCTCGGCCTCGATCATGACCGCCACGCCGCGTGGATCGAGCGCTTTGACCATGGCCCTGGCAATCTGAGAGGTCATGGTCTCCTGCGTCTGCAATCGGTGGGCATAGGCATCCACGAGGCGGGCGAGCTTGGACAGGCCGACGACGCCCTTGGTGGGGTAATAAGCCACATGCGCCACGCCAAAGAACGGCACCATGTGATGTTCGCAATGGGAGTGGAAGGGAATATCACGCACGAGCACGATGTCGTCGTAGCCTTCGACCTCTGCGAAGATCTTGTCGAGGATTTCCGATGGATCTTCGCCATAGCCGGAGTAGAACTCCCTGAAGGCCTTGGCGACACGCTTGGGCGTGTCCTGCAGACCTTCGCGGGTCGGATCGTCGCCTGCCCAACGGATCAGGGTACGAACTGCCGCCTCGGCCTCTTCCCGGGTGGGGGATGCAACTGGCTTGTCGGCGGCTGTAGTCAGACGCGCAGACAGGGACTTCACCACATCACTCACGTGGACCCTCTTTCTCAACTTTTGGACCGAGGAAGCTTGGCTGCCCGGCAGTTTCTATTTTCTTTCCAGACAGCGGTATGAAGACCGCTGTCGCAGAACTCATTCACAGCGCTTATATAGGTATATGAGCACATTCCCAACCGTCATGTCATAGGCCGATATGCTGAACGACATCTACAGCCGACGCATTCTCGAGCTTGCCGCCGACATTCCGCACCTAGGACAGCTGTCCGACGCAGATGCATCCGCGACGGCTCGGTCCAAGCTCTGCGGCTCGACTGTTACAGTCTATGTGAAGCTCGAAGGCAACGTCGTGACGGCCTTTGCTCATGAGGTGAAGGCGTGCGCTCTGGGCCAAGCCTCATCGTCGATCATGGGGCGGAATATAATCGGCGCGACCATAGCGGAGCTCCGCGAGGTCCGCGATGCGGCAAGTCGTCTGCTCAGAGCCGATGGAGATCCCCCTCAGGGGAAGTGGGGAGACCTTAAGGTCTTGGAACCATTAAGGGATTACAAGGCGCGCCATGCCTCGATCCTTCTCACCTTCGATGCCGTCGTGGATGCGCTCGACCAAGTCGAGTCCCGGCGAATTGCGAGCGGTGGATAAATGCCTAGCCCTGCCCAGCGGATGGCCCATTGGGCCATCCGGGGCAATCAGCTGAGACTGTCAGGGCTTGCGAGGCGTGAAGCCTTGGCGTTCGGCGCGGGCCGCTCTTCAGGCAGGAACCTGCACCCCTAGCCCGCGACGCGCGATTCGCTCTTGATCGTCAGGGGAGCCGTAGCGCCGGTCCAGAATGCGGCTCGTGTTCGCCCAGTCGGACATGGTCCGAACCGTTTCCATCTGCTCGGCGACGAAGGGGTCGGAGCGCCATGCCTGCGCCCGCGGCCAAAGAACGTCCAGAGGCTCATGGAGAACATTCCCAACCTTCGCTTCGTAGATCGGAAACGCGCGAAGCGCTCCATCGGGCTCGATCTGCAGGATGTCGAGATCGACTAGGCTCGCCCCTGGTCGAGGCAGGAAATACCTGACATCGGTCACGGTGATCTTGGGACCGTTTTCGTGACGAGCGGCAATGCGCCGACCGACGTCGATCAGATCGACCAATTCCTCGATCGTGAGAAGTCCGGTTGTCTCGAACTCCCGCTCGGCCCCCAGGCCGGACGGAACGACCGCGCCGAAGCGGATGAAGTCGAGCCTCGGGAACCGTTCGATGGCCGCCTCGACGAATCGCTCCAAGTCCGCTTCCTTCGCACCTGGACGAGTCAGCGTGTAATCGATCCCCAACGTGAAGCATGTCTGTCCGGCTGCCCGGCGCTCGTCTTTCACCCGGTGCAGGGCGTCCAGCGCTCTCATCCCGCGCTCGAATGCGCCGGCGCGCCCGCGGACGGCATCGTGGATATCGGCGTCGGCGCCATCGATGCTGACAGCCACGCCCGAGACCGCATCCGCGAGGGCGGCGGCCATCCTGTCCTGGATCGACCAGCCGGTCGTGAACACCGTGACCTCGATGCCCGCGTCATGCAGACGCTTCATGGCCTCGACGGCCCAACGGACCGACATCGGTTCGCCACCGCTGAACATCACGTTTTTCGCCTGCGCCGCGAGCATCACGTCGACGACACGCATCGCTGTGGCCCGGTCCAATGTGCGAGCGGACCGGCGTCCCGATTCCGAATAGCAATGCCCGCACCTCAAAGGACAGGAGTAGGTAATATCCCAGATGAATTTGCTGATTTTTACGGTCATTATTCTTGCTCCAAATGCCGCTTCGCGACTCAGCGGGCGAAACAACAATGAAATGAAGTATCGTGTAAAAATCTAAGCGCGCCACTATGTGGTGGTTGAGTCTTGCACAGTTATATACGATATAACGAATACATCTTAGGTTGTGTCACCAGGGGAATGCCGTAGAGTCGTGAGTGCTTTCATGCTGTCGCAACCTTACGTGACATGCCGATCGATCGAGGATTGAAACTGAGAAACAGACCCCAGGGGACAACAACGAGGCATTTCCCCCGTCGGATCGCCCACATGGCGATCCGCGGCTACCAGCTGAGCCTCTCCGGTCTTGTCGGCCGCCAGTGCCGCCATCTGCCGTCCTGCTCCGAATACACGGACGAGGCGATCCAGCGGCACGGCTTCTGGCCAGGAGGGTGGATGGGGCTCGCCCGCATCTGCCGCTGCGGCCCGTTCGGCACTCACGGCATCGATTGGGTGCCTGAAACATTGCCCGACGGCTCGGCCTGGTATAAGCCCTGGGCCTATGGTCGCTGGCGGGGCGTCAACGCTCCCCCGATCACCTGCGAGGCAGTCGAACCTGACGGCGACTGAGTTCGCTCACATCTCAACGAACCGTCGGCCCCCGCTTACCTGCTCCGTTGGCAGGAGTGAGCCAGGAGAAACATTTGATGATTACCCTGACATTCCCCGATGGCGCCCAGCGCCAGTACGAATCCGGCATCACCGGACGCGATATCGTGGAAGGCATTGCCAAGTCGCTGGCCAAGCGCACCGTCGCCATGGCTCTCGACGGCACGGTCGCCGATCTCGCCGATCCGATCACCAAGGACGCCAAGATCGAATTCCTGAACCGCGAGGATCCGCGCGCGCTGGAGCTGATCCGGCACGATGCCGCGCACGTGCTCGCGGAAGCGGTGCAGGAGCTGTTCCCCGGAACCCAGGTCACCATCGGTCCGGTGATCGAGAACGGCTTCTACTACGACTTCGCCCGCAACGAGCCCTTCACGCCTGAAGACTTCCCGGCCATCGAAGCGAAGATGCGCGAGATCGTCGCGCGGGACAAACCCTTCACCAAGGAGGTCTGGAGCCGCGACAAGGCCAAGCAGGTCTTCAAGGAGAAGGGCGAGGCCTACAAGGTCGAGCTCGTGGACGCGATCCCGGAAGGACAGGATCTCAAGATCTACTCGCAGGGCGACTGGTTCGATCTCTGCCGCGGCCCGCATATGACCTCGACGGGCAAGATCGGCAACGCCTTCAAGCTCATGAAGGTGGCGGGGGCTTATTGGCGCGGCGACTCGAAGAACGCGATGCTCACCCGCATCTACGCGACCGCCTGGGCGAACCAGGAAGACCTCGACAACTACATCCGCCAGCTCGAGGAAGCCGAGAAGCGCGATCACCGCCGCCTGGGCCGCGAAATGGACCTGTTCCACTTCCAGGAGGAGGGGCCGGGCGTCGTCTTCTGGCATCCGAAGGGCTGGACGGTGTTCCAGGAGCTGATCTCCTACATGCGTCGCCGCCTGAAGGGCACCTATCAGGAGGTGAACGCGCCGCAGATCCTCGACAAGGCCCTGTGGGAGACCTCCGGCCACTGGGGTTGGTATCGCGAGAACATGTTCGCGACGCAGACCGAGGACGATCGCATCTTCGCCATCAAGCCGATGAACTGCCCGGGCCATGTGCAGATCTTCAAGCACGGTCTGAAGTCCTACCGTGATCTGCCGCTGCGTCTTGCCGAATTCGGCAATGTGCATCGCTACGAGCCCTCGGGCGCGCTGCATGGCCTCATGCGCGTGCGCGGCTTTACGCAGGACGACGCGCACATCTTCTGCACGGAAGAGCAGCTGGCGGCCGAGTGCCTGAAGATCAACGATCTGATCCTCTCGACCTACGCCGATTTCGGCTTCGACGAGATCGTCGTGAAGCTCTCCACTCGTCCCGAGAAGCGCGTCGGCACGGACGAGATGTGGGATCATGCGGAAGACGTGATGACCCGCGTCCTGAAGCAGATCGAGGATCAGTCCGGCGGACGCATCAAGACGGCGATCAACCCGGGCGAGGGCGCGTTCTACGGGCCGAAGTTCGAGTACGTGCTGCGCGATGCCATCGGCCGCGACTGGCAATGCGGCACCACGCAGGTGGACTTCAATCTGCCGGAGCGCTTCGGCGCGTTCTATGTCGACCAGGACGGCCAGAAGAAGACACCCGTCATGGTGCACCGCGCGATCTGCGGCTCCATGGAGCGCTTCACCGGCATTCTGATCGAGCACTTCGCCGGGCACTTTCCGCTCTGGCTCGCGCCGGTGCAGGCGGTGGTCGCCACCATCACGTCCGAAGGCGATGAATACGCCATGGAGGTGGTGCGCGCTGCCGAAGCCGCTGGGCTTCGCGTCGAGGCGGATCTGCGAAACGAGAAGATCAACTACAAGGTCCGCGAGCACTCGCTCGTGAAGGTGCCGGTGCTTCTCGTGGTGGGTCGGAAGGAGGCCGCCGAGCGGACCGTGTCCATCCGCCGCCTGGGAAGCCCGAACCAGCAGAGCATGACCCTCAACGAGGCTCTGAAGGCTCTCGCCGCCGAGGCCGTCACCCCGGACGGCAGGCGCGCGGCGAAGGCGGTGTCGGAGCCGGAAGGGCACGTGACGCTCGACGGGCATCACGTGGTCGAGCGGACGATCGCTTAGGGACTTATGGATTCAATGACGAAGGCGGCGCTCCTGAAAAGAGGCGCCGTCCTTTGCGTTCATTCGACCCCTTCACGTCATGGCCGGCCTTGTGCCGGCCATCCCGATTCTATGAAGCGCCGCCGCGCCGAAGCACACGCCCCGTGTCATCCCCGGCGAGCCGAAGGCTCGGGAAAGGGATCCATGGTTCGGAGCCTGTGAGTGGATTCCCTTCCCCTCCGCTTCGCTCCGGCCGGGAATGACACCTGATGGTGCCTTTCCGATCGGGATCACCGGCACAAGGCCGGTGATGACGAAGGCGATAATCTGCCGCCTCAGGTCGTCTGCCGCTGGCGACCTGTGGTACGGCCACCGGGGGCAGTGCCGGCAGTCGTTCCAGCGGTGCCGACTCCCGGATTGCCTGTCGCGGCACCTGCGTCGCCCGCTTCCGTGCCGGTGGCATGAGTTCCCTGGCTCTGCCCGACGCGCAGATTGTTCTGCACGTGGCTTACGCCCGACACGGATTCCGCCACATCCTCTGCGCGCCGCTTCTCGTTGCGGTCGCGAACCGTGCCCGTGAGGGTCACTTCCCGGTTCTGAACCTGGACGTCGATCTCCGACGCGTCGATCATGGCATCGTCGGTCAGGCGCTCGTTGATGTCCTCGCGGATGCGGTCGTCCGAGCGCTGGTAGCCCTTGGGACCGCGCCCCTGATGCTCGCTCCGGCGCACCTCGCCGCGGCTGGCGGTCGCGTCGTTGCCGAAGCGGGTGTTCCCGGGACCCATGCCGTAATTGCTGTGATCCCGGCGCTCGTTCACGAGGCTCCAGGTGCGCTCGCGATCCTGCATGCGGCGGTCGTTCTCGTTGCTGTCATCGCCGGGACGCGCGCGCTCGCCGGTGATGGTGGAGGCGCCATAGCGCTTCGGATGATAGCCTCTGCCGGCGGAGCCGCGGCCGGCATACTCGTCGCCGTAGCTTTGGTAGCCGTCGCCGCCGAAGCCGCCGCGCATGCGCGCATTGCGCGCTCCCTCCTCGCCGGGATAGCCGAAGCTGCCGAAGGCCGCGCGCACGTCGTCCTCGTCGCGGAAACGGAATTGCTCGCGGCCACGACTGCGCGAGCGGTCGTCCTGGCCGCGCCGATCGTCGTGATAGTCGTGCGGGCGATGGCGCCAGTCGTCATCGTCGCTCCTCAATCGCCGATCGAGCTCACGGCGCTCGTCACCGGTCAGGCGGGTTTGTCCACCGCCTCGGGTCTGGTCGGCCCGAGACGACGTCGGCGTCCCGGTGAGGTCGGGTTCCGAAGGCGTGGAGATGCGATGCAGCGCGCGGGATGCTTCGCCCTCGCTGTCGGTCGCGAGATCGCCGAGCGCCACGATGCCGACCAGGTGCTTGTCGTGATCGACCACCGGCAGGCGGCGGATCTGATGATCGCTCATCAACTCGACAATGTGGTTGACGTCGTCGTCGTCGAAGCACCACCACACATTGTCGGACATGATATCCCGCACGCGAGTCGTGTCGGGAGGGAGGCCTGCCGCTGTCGCCCGGACGGTAATGTCCCGGTCCGTCACCATGCCGCGCAGGCGGCGTCCGTCGCAGACGGGCAGGACGCCGACATTCATCTCGTCCATGAGGCGCGCCGCTTCCTGGATGGTCCGGTCCGGACTCACCACGCGCACATTGCGGGTCATGATCTCTGCGATTTTCATGAGCTTTCTCTCCAGCAAGGTCACGCCTTGGGAGTTCAGGCTCATGCGCGGCGTGACCGGTGATTGGCCATCGGTCAATGCCGCCGAGACGGAAAGGTTCAGCGGTTTTACGGGGTGGCGATGATCTCGATGTCCCGATCGAGTCCGCTCTCGATCTTGAACTCGCGGGTATAGACCTTGCCCTCGTGGCGCGCGATCAGGACGTATTCACCCTCGGCCAACGTGACGGACGGAAAGGCCCCAATGGCTTCGCGGATCACGTCGCCGCCAGGGGTGAGCACGCTGAAGGCCGTGCCGGCAAAGGCTTCGCCACCGGCCGATCCGACCAGCTTGAGGGTCACGGTTGCCGCGCGGTGATTGAGGGTCGCTTCGGTGACGCGCCCCGATTCCACCTTCAGGTCGCTCCGCATGATGGCGTTGGCATCGCCATAGGTGGAGACCACGTGATAGGTGCCCTCGGGCAGGCGGATCATATCGTTCGCCTTGGCATCGGCGATCACGAGCCGGCCTTCGGAATTCTGGGCCTCCGGCACGTAGACGGAAAAGGAAAGGCGGTTGACGGCAATGGGATTTCCGCCCACGGCACCCTTGAGCTGGAGGGCGCCGGCATTGATGGCGAGCCGCTCGTTGAGATTGCCCCGCTGCACGCTGATGCGTTTCGAGGCGCTCGCAAAGCCATAAGCCACGTGGATGATGTAGTTGCCCGGGGAGAGGGTGAAGCTCGGCATGGGGCTCGTGGAGCGGGCCACGATATTGGGCTGGGATGCGTCGCCCCGATCCTCATAGATCCGCCAGACCAGCCCCGAGCGGATCGGCTCGTTGCTTCCGGCAAAGTTCGCACCGGCATTCAGCGTCACCTGCCCGATCGAGATCGGGGGAGGGCTCTGCGACAAGGACGGCATGGCCGGCGACTGAGCCGAGGCGGGGTTGGCTACGACGAGGCCGAGCAGGCAGAGAATGGGAAAGGGATGTTTCACAAATAGGGTCACCGATTGAAAATCGGCTCTCATTGGAGCGGGGAGGCAATCGCGGTCTGAATCGGCCTCTCCTCGCTTTTCACGAGATCGGAGGCGGCTGCAATCAGATTTTCGAGCGACATCGGGCGAAAATGGAACTCGACCCGGTGGCGTCCTGGGCCGATTTCGACGCCGCGGAACAGGAGATTGGTGCGCAGGATCGGCCGGCGCTCGCCATCGACCCATGCCTCCCAGCCGGGATAATGGATGTCGTGCAGCACCAGCACCCCGTTCTCGCTGTTCTCGACCTCCAGCGTGACCGAATTCCGCTGATAGCTGACGATGCGCGCTTCTCCCTTGGCCTTGTCGCGGGCGGCGCCCGCTGGCGTGTAGGAAGCCTCGAGCAGCGACATGCTTTCATCGTCGATGAGAGCTTCCGTCTCGCGGTTGAACTCCGGCAATTCCTCGAGACCCAGCACGGCCTCGGAATCCACGGGTGTCACATGATGCGCCACGTAGGCGCGCGGGACGGAGGTATTCAGGCGGTAGATCCACATCCGCCCGGTCCCATAGACGATCTCGGCATCGGTCAGGCGCGGGAAATGGCGCGGCAGCTTCTCCACGGGCCGGTCGAGCACGATGTAGTCCAGCCCGAGAAGGCTCGCGAGCTCGCACTTATAGCCCCGGAAGCTCGTCGGGAACCGGCGCAGATTGGGATCTTCCGCATTCTCGCCGGGGCCGATGGCACGTTCGTAATCGGCCAGACGCAAGGGGTTGTAGCCGATGATGTCCTCGATCCCGAGGACCATCGACGCGTTCTGCCAAGCGCCCTTCAGGCCAAGGATCTCGACGCGGGGATATTCGCCCCGCGCATTGCGTTCGGCGAGCTCCCTCTTCAGGATCTGAAGGCCCTGCAGCTGCTCGGGCGGCAGTTTCGTGAAGACGGTGTAACGCTCGGCAGGTTCCGCATTCAACGCGGAAGCCGCATGGCGGCCGATCAGCTCCGCACCTGTCAGGGTCACGAGCACGAGGGCCATAGCCTCGCGCCAGCGCGATGCGCCGCTCATCCTGGTGATCACGGCGATGGCCAGGGTTGCCACGGCGAGGCTTATGCCGATCTCAATCAGGGCAGGGGTGACATGGCCCCCCTCGATGGCGAAGGCGAGGGCGCTGGCAATGGCCGCGACCAGGAGGCCCAGCGCGAGCAGGGGCAGAGCGGCCCAGAGCCGCCCGAGCGAGGCCCTGTTCCACTTTGGCAGCCCTTCCGTCGCATAGCGATGGACAAGGTAGCCTGCGGCAAAGGCCAGGGCGATGTTGATGAGGAAGGTCGCGTCGGCCGGCCTGCGGTAGAGGTTCACGCCCGGGATATGATCGAAGATGACTTCGAAGCCGGGCGTATAGCGCCCAAGGGCATAAAGAAGGGCGACTATGCCGACGACGAGGAAGAACCGGAACTCGCGCGCGAACAGGCGCCCGCCTGCGATGCCGTGCCACAGGAGGAGGACAGCCGGGATCGTGCCGATGAACAGGTAGTTGGTCGCCCTGTCGGTCCAGGTTCCCTCGGACAGGCTGTGCCAGTCAGGTCCCCAGTAATCGTATGTCCAGCGCAGGGAGCCGAAGACATTGCCGAACAGGATCGTCGCCAGGCTCTCCGGGGGCAGGGACCCCATGGCGGCCACTCCGAAGCCGAAGGAGGGGCGCGTCGAGGTGGCGAGGAACTGCATCGTCAGCACGATCGGCACGGCGAGAAGTGCGCCGCCGACCAGCCCCATGAAGACCAGGAGCCCGAGGCGGGACTTGAGATAGGCGAAGGACCGGGGTGCCATCCAGATCCGCTGCACGGCCAACGCGACGAGCGTCAGGGCGCAGAGAAAGGCGACCTGATCCCGCCCGATGACCATCATGGCGGCGCTGACGGCGAAGAGCAGGCTGTAAAGGTACGAGCGGCGGTCCAGCGCTTCCTCCAGAAGCCAGAAGGCGAGCGGGAACAAGCCGTAGCTGAAGATCATGCCCGTGTGCTGGAGCCGGGCCGTGGCCGAGCCGCCGAGCATGAAGATGAGCGCGGCCACCACGGCGCCCGCCGGATGCCATCCTCTCCGGCGGAACAGGGGCACGAAAGCGAGCGCTCCGGGGAGAAAATGGGCGAACACGACGCCGTCGAAGAGCTGCATGGACGGCTCGGGGACGAGCCATCCGAACAGCAGCATGGTGGGCGTGAACAGCAGGGATTGGGGGTCTGCGGCCGAGGGGTGTCCGCCGAAATGGTAGGGGTTCCAGAGAGGGAGCTCGCCATGGGCCAGGGCGCTGCCCAGGTAGCGCAGGGTCGGATAGAACTGGTTCTTCGAGTCCCAGGGAACGACGGTTCCGGTCAGGGGCCATGTGGAGGCGGCCAAAGCCCAGGCTACGAGGATGAGGGCAAAGGCCATCAGCGCCTGGCGCTGCGGCCAGGCTGTCAGGGAAGCGGGACTGTCCAGTCCGGGAATCGATGTCTGCATTGCTCTCAAGCGGCGTCCCACCAACTTAACCTCTTCCCATGGGACCACCGTTCGGCCTGCCTTAAGCATGCCGCCGGGTCTGCCACGGGTTGAAACCTGCTTGGCGTCTGACCGCACTCCCCCTATACATCCGCTGCTGTTTCTTTTGTGCAGCGGCGCGTCTTTGGGATGCCCGTGCTCCCTCAAGCGCAGCAAGACGGCGAGACGATGGCAAGCCGGGGCTTGCTTGGCTCGCAGCCTTCGAGAGCATCCGTCTATATTGTTTCACATTATTCGAGCCGGATGAAGATCCCATGAATGAGTGCCTCTCCCGCCTTCTGCAGCGCCGCTCCGTTCCTCCGCGCTGGCTGGGCGAGCCGGGCCCGAGCGACCAGGAGGTCGAAAATCTCCTGAAGATCGCGTCCCGGGTGCCGGATCATGGCAAGCTGGTTCCCTGGCGCTTCATCCTGATCCAGGGCGAGGGGCGTCAACGCCTCGGGGAGACGCTGGCCGCAGCCTTCCAGGCGGACAATCCAGGTGCCGGCGCGGAGCAGGTCGCCGTCGAGCGGGAGCGCTTCACGCAGGCACCTCTCATCATCGCGGTGGTGTCCCGCGTGGTCCCGCATGTGAAGATCCCGGACTGGGAGCAGGTTCTCTCGGCAGGCGCGGTCTGCATGAACCTTCTCACGGGAGCGACCACGCTCGGCTATGGCGCGTCCTGGCTCACGGGCTGGGCCGCTTTCGACCGGCGGGTGCTCGATGCTCTGGGGCTGAAGCCCGATGAAAGAGTGGCCGGCTTCGTACACATTGGTACGGCCAAGGAAGTGCCTGCCGATCGGGACAGGCCTGATCTCGCAGATATCGTGACGCGGTTCTGATACGTTCGTTCGTCGCATTGTCTCGCGGCGAACCGGTACCCCCTTCGCCGGATAATTGCCCCATCATGTTCTACGAAACCTCGACCAACGCCCACGGCCTCCCGCACGACCCGTTCAAGGCCATCGTCACGCCTCGGCCCATCGGCTGGATCACCGCTATGAGTGCGCAAGGGGAGGTGAACCTTTCCCCCTACTCCTTCTTCAACGCCATCTCCGAGCGCCCGCCCATGGTGGCGTTTTCCTCGGCGGGCAAGAAGGATGCGCTCACCTTCATCGAGGAGACGGGGGAGTTCGTCTGCAACCTGGCGACCTACGACCTGCGCGAGCAGATGAACGCCACATCGGCCGTTCTGCCGCGCGGTGAGAACGAGATGGCGCATGCTGGGCTGACACCCGCGCCCTCTCGCCTCGTGAAGCCGCCCCGGGTGGCGGATGCCCTCGCCGCGCTCGAATGCAAATGGCTGCAGACCGTGCCGCTCAGCCCTTTGGGCGGAGGCGATCCGTCCTATTACCTCGTGATCGGACAGGTGGTCGGCATCCATATCGACGACCGCTACATCGTGAACGGCCTCGTCGACACCGCCGCCATGCGCCCCATCGCTCGCTCAGGCTACCGGGATTACTTCGTGGCGACGCCCGAGACCAAGTTCTCGATCACACGTCCTGGCGGCTGAGGCACTTCCGGTCTGGCGCGAGGAATTTGCCGCTCTAGAGCCGGCCAGCGCGCCTCAGGAGCCGCTCGGCCCGCAGCAGGTGCGGGCGGTCGAGCATTTCGCCGTTGACGCCGACGACGCCCGCTCCGGGATGGGCCTTGAAGGCCTCGATCACGGCCTGTGCTCGCTCGACAGCTTCAGGGGACGGAGTGAAGGCCTCGTTGATCACCGGCACCTGAGCCGGATGGATCGCCATCTTGGCGACGAAACCATCGCGCCGCGCCGCCCGGCACTCGGCTTCGAGGCCGGCCATGTCGCGGAAGTTCGTGAAGACGGAATCGATTGCATCGACGCTCGCCGCCGCGGCGCCCAGAAGGGCGAGGGAGCGGGCGAGCCGGTACGGATCCGTATAGGCGCCGTCCTCTCCACGATTGGCCTCGGCGCCGAGATCGGCGGACAGGTCCTCGCCGCCCCAGGTCAGGCCCATGAGACGGTGGCTCGCGCCTGCGAACGTACCCAGCGCGAACACGCCGGCGGCATTCTCCGTGCCGATGGCGAGGATCCGGGTAGCGCCATCCGCCAAGCCGAATTCCGCCTCGCGCACCGCCAGCTTGGCGCCAAGATGGGCCACGTCCGCTCCGCCGACCGTCTTGGGCAGCACGATCCCGTCCGGAGCAGACCGCATCACGCCGTCGAGATCCGCATCGATGAGGCCTGTCGTCAGTCCGTTGACGCGAACGAAGAGACGGGGACGTTCAGCGTCCTTGCTCTGCTCGGAGAGAAACGCCGCGGTGATGCGCCGGGCCTCTTCCCTGGCGTCGAGTGCGACCGAGTCCTCGAGATCGATGAGGAGCACGTCGGCTCCCGAATTCATGCCTTTCTCGAGCTTCTTCGGGCTGTCGCCCGGCACGAAAAGCAATGACCGCATCAGGGGCTCCTCTTGCGCATGAGGGCCTGCCGACGGCATTCCGCCACGAGCGTGCCGTCCTGCTTGTAGGCGCGGTGGATGAAGTCGACGATGCCGGCATCGGGTCGGGACTTGGACTCGCGCTTGGCGACGATCTCCGTCGTCGCATTGATCGTGTCACCCTCAAAGAGAGGCGCGGGAAACTTCACATCCGTCATGCCGAGATTGGCGATGGTCGTGCCCACCGTGGTGTCGTTGACGGAGATGCCGATCATGAGGCCGAGCGTGAACAGGGAATTCATGAGCGGCTTGCCCCATTCCGTTTCGGTGGCGCAGAAATGCGCATCGATGTGGAGCGGCTGCGGGTTCAGCGTCATGTTGGAGAACAGCATGTTGTCCATCTGCGTCACCGTCCGGGTCAGGCGGTGCTCGATGGTCGTGCCGACGACGAAATCCTCGAAATAGAGGCCGCCCCTCGGGTGCCTGTTCTCATCGTTCATGTCGTTGCCTCATCGTTTGGACCGGCATGTTGGAGCCCATGCCTTTGCTGCCATCAATAGCCGAATTGTTCCCGTAGGATTCGTTCGTCAAGGCTGTGGCCGGGATCGTGCAGCATCACGAGATCGACGCTGCGGTCCATTGAAACATGCACGTGGGAGACGTTGCGGAATTCTGTGTGGTCCGCCACCGCGCTGACCGGGCGGTTCTCGGCTTCTAGGACTTCGATCTGAATCTTGGCGTAATCCGGCAGAAGCGCCCCGCGCCAGCGGCGGGGACGGAAGGCGGAGATCGGCGTCAGGGCGAGCAGGGGCGCATTGAGCGGCAGGATCGTCCCGCCGACGGAGAGATTGTAGGCGGTCGATCCGGCCGGCGTCGAAACCAGGATGCCGTCGGCGATGAGCTCGGGGATCCGCACGTGCGAATCGACGCTCACGCGCAACTTTCCGGCCTGGTAAGTCTGCCGCAGCATGGAGACTTCATTGATCGCCCGCGCCGTATGCGCCACGCCGTGCACGTCCCAGGCCACCATCAGCAGAGGGTGAACGACGCCGCGCTCGGCCGCTTCCAGCCGCTCGAACAGGTCTTCTTCCCGGTAATCGTTCATCAGGAAGCCGACCGTGCCCTTGTTCATGCCGTAAATGGGCTTGGCCGTGCCCATGAACCTGTGGAGGCTCTGCAGCATCAGACCGTCGCCGCCGAGCGCCACGATGGCATTGGCCTCCTCGGGAACAACATGGGGATAGCGGCTCTGCAAGGTCTTCAGGGCGCCCTGGGCGTCGGGCGCGGCGCTGGCGACGAATGCGACATTGTTGAAACGGCGGGCCATGCCCAGTTACCCTCGTTGAGTCCGACCGCATGCGGAGGAAAGGCATAGCATGGATCGCCCACTTCTCGTCTATACGACCTTTCCCGATGTGGACATCGCCCTGTCGATCGGGGAGGGACTTGTCCGGGACCGGCTGATCGCCTGCATCAACGTGCTGCCGGGCATGCGGTCCGTCTATGCCTGGAAGGGCAGCATCGAGCAGGGACAGGAGGCGGTCGCCATCCTGAAGACCCGCACGGGCCTTCAGGATCAGGTGCACCGGGCGATCAAGGAGAGGCATCCTTATGAGACGCCGGTCATTCTCTTCATCGAGCCGACCGGCGCGGATGCGGCCACCCTGGAGTGGCTTCTCACGGAAACGGCTGGAAGCCAGCCGACGCCCTAGACAGCCGGGCTCCATTGCACCGGCACGAAGCGGAACCCGCTGCCGTCCTTCGCAATATGGCCGGTCGCCGGGAAGGGCGCATGATAGAAGGCGACCTGTGCCCGCTCGGAGGCGGCCAAGTCCAGCATCTTGTAGCGGGTGGCCCGGGCCTGGTCGGCATCCATGTCGAAAACGGCCGACCAGTCAGGATTGCGGACGAAAAGGGCAGGATGGTTCGCCGTATCCGAGAGGATCAGCAGGCGTCCCGAGCCCGACGAGAGCATGTAGGCCGTGTGTCCTGGCGTATGGCCCGGCGCGGCGATGCTCGTCAGACCCGGCACGATCTCCTTGTCCATCTCGTAGTGCTTCACGTCCTTTGCGATGGGACCGAACACGCGGCGGGCGCCCTGGAAACCACCTCTTGCAGCCTCAGGAGCTTGGTTCATGCGGGTATCGTCCATCCAGAAGGCCCATTCGGTCGCCGGCACCAGGACCTCGGCATTCGGAAACACGGCTGTGCCGTCCTTGCGACGAAGGCCGTTGATGTGGTCGCCATGGAAGTGGCTGATGACCACGGTGTTGACCTGCGACGGGTCGAAGCCGGCCGCGCGGAAGTTGTCCAGCCACCGGCCCGTCGTGGGAGCGCCCGAATCTCCATTGCCCGTGTCGATCAATGTCACTCGGCCACCTTGATTGAGAACGAGCGTGGTGAAGGAGTTTTGAATGGTGTCCTGGGGCATGAATGCCTCGCGGGCCGCCTGCTGGACGGCCGAGAGTTCCGCGTTGCGGATGAAGCCCTCGAGAGCACGCGGGGCAGAGCCGTCATTGATGGCCGTCACCTCGATATCGCCGACCCTGTAGCGATAGAAGCCAGGCGCCTGGCGGGTGCCGGATCCCTGCGTCGGAGCCGGATTCGAGGTGGCGGTCTGGGCCAAGGCGGGACCTCCGAGGGGGGTGGCAGCGAGGGCGGTGCTGGCAAGAACGGTGCGGCGTGTGATTGTCATGAGTGTCTCCAGGCGTGGGAGCAGAAGCCTAGAACGGCTACGCTTGGAGACAAGAGAGCCGCTTTTCACAAGTCAGCGAGCGGAATTGCCATGTCAGTCATCTCCGGAGAGATGATGCATGGCAATTCCGCTCGTGGTTGCCACATTCAGGGAATCGAAGCCGCCGCTCATCGGGATGGATACGGTTCTGGTCCGGGCCAGCAGTTCCGGAGGCAGCCCAGGTCCTTCGGCTCCGAGGAGCAGGGCAGTTCGCGGGAACGGTTTGACTCGCGAGAGGATCTCATTGCCTGACGGGGACAAGGCAATCACGTCGAAGGACGCTGCCTGCAGGCCCTGCACCATCGCCTCCGCCGAGGCGACCCTGGTGAAAGGCACCACCAGAGCCCCTCCGACCGACACACGGACGGCCTTGCGATAGAGCGGATCGCAGGTCTCCTGGTCGAGCAGAACCGCCCCGACTCCGAAGGCCGCCGCATTGCGGAAGATCCCGCCGACATTGTCATGGTTCGCCAAGCCGATCAGGCCGACCACCAGCGCATTCCCGGGCATCTGCGAGAGCAATTCCTCGACCGGCGGCAGGGGAGCCCGATGGGCGATGGCCAGGATGCCTCTGTGGATCGGAAAGCCCACGATGGCATCCATCACTGTCCGGTTCGCCGTGTAGATCGGAACCTCGGGAGACAGCAGATCCAGTGCGTCGCCCAAGGTCCCCAGCCGGCTCTCCGCCAGCAGGAGCGACTCGATCCTGAAGCGGGACTGCTTCAGGAGAAGCCTCAGGACGACTTCGCCTTCCGCGACGAAGCGATGCTGCCGCCCGACGAGATCGCGCTCCCGGACGGCACGGTACGGCTCGATCCGAGGGTCGTCGGGGTCTGAGATGGCGAGGGGCATAGGGTCTCTACGAGCTGGAGCCGACCTGGATATTCTCGTCTGGCTAATGCCGGAAAGCGCCTTTGCCTATGCAGGGCATCTCCGGGAACAACGACTTGGCATTCCGGTTAGCCCCTTGAGAACGCTGGGACTGCCGGGCGCGGTCCTTTGCAGGGAGACGATCGATGGATTGGGATATAGCCGACGGTTGGGTTTGGGCCCTCGTGATTATCGGCGGGCCTTTGCTGATCGGCATCTTCATGGCCGTTTACAGCAGACGGCGCCGTAGATTGACGCGAACCGAGCAGAAGGTGTCCGATCAGGCCGCTCACGAAAACTGGGGCAAGGAGCGCATTCGTTAGGAAGACGCGGATCTGACGCGGATGGCGCCGCAGCGGAGATGAGAACCGCTCGAAGGCCGGTTCACGATAAGCAGGCCCTATGCCTGTCGGTGATGAAGGCTCAATGGCCGGGCCATGAGCCGGAGGCCGGCTCGTCACGCGCCAATCCGGCGAGCTCTCTCGACAGCCGGGTCGCCATGACCGCGGCCACGACCGCGGAGGCTATGGCGGCTGAACCCATCACATTCAATAAGAGAACATCCACATGTGCCTCCACCACGACATGGAGCGTGCAGCCTAAGCCTCGTGCCTGGAAACTCTGCATGGGCAGCGGGACTACCTCGGCGGGCAATCTGCCGTCGACGATTGGGTAGGGCGCCGATCCTGTTCGCTCTCGATGATGTGACCCGTCTTCCGTCGAATGTGCCCCTGGGCAGGCGGCGGCGCGGAAACATTCGAGCCGCTCATCCGTCGACAGGAAACCTGGAGAAACGAGGACAGAATGATGAAAGCGATTACGGCGCCATTGCTAACCGTGCTGTTCCTGGCCTCGCAGGGTGCTGCGATGGCCCAGGGGGATCCCGCGACGCGAGCCTGCATGCAGGGCGAGCAGGAAATCGGAGGAACCTGCCAGCCGCTGACCAGATCGCCCGGTCGGTCGAGCAGCGGTGGTATGGATTCAGGAAATCCCGGCAGCACTGGCAGCACCGGTGGCGGCAGCTCGCAGGGCGGACAGAATTCGGGCGGTTCCGGAGGGCAGGGCAACGGCGGATCCAGCGGGAGCGGAGGCACTGGCGGCGGTCAGTGAACGCTTCCCACACGGGGCATGAAGCGGGTGCCAATGGAGTTTTCACGAATGGTCCGGCGGGAGGAGGTCCCTCCCATCGGAGGAATGGTGCCGGTGGAGAGGATCGAAAACTCCTCCCAATGGCTATAGCCTATCTGAAACAATAACTTAGCGAGTGTCTGGTGTCTCAATGTGTGAGACTTCAGTGTGACTAAGTCAAGCCCATTCATAATGAGTAAGGATACTTGAATCGACCGACTTGAGGGACAGGTCGAGACTTATCCCGACTGAGAGCATCGGTCACTCCCAATAGAAACTGAGGTCCCAATTACGGGCCTCTTTTGTTTAGCCGAGGTTGTGCCTCTTTAGGGCCAAGATTTGCCGTGGGCTTTACCCGTTGATGCGCGGGAGCCTCGCCATGCGACGCCTCAGTCTGTTCTTATTGCTGATTGTATTAGCCTCAGTGCTGGTGCTGCTCTTAGTCCTGTTGGCGTTCATAGCAAGTGTGTTGGTCTCGGCACTGATATTCCCCTGAAGGTGTATCTCAATGATGCCGTTCGCTCTTGGCGATCTGTAGAAGCTGACCCTCTATCGCCCTCATTCTCGTCATTAGCCGATCCAGTTGAGTGAGGACTGCCTTCTCGTCTTGGCGAGCTTGTTCCAAATCGGCGCTGGATGAGGCGTGTTTGATCCTGTTCAAAGCATCCGCTAAGCGATGATCTAGTGCCCATAGCTGACGTTCGAGATCGTAATACTCGTGACGAAGCTCCACCTTAGACAAGGCTTGGCTATCCCTTCGATCAGGCTCCTTAAGAACCATCATAACGTATGTCGGAAGCCTTTATTCCATTCTGCCGTCATGGAGCCGTGAGGTAAGCCTTGGCAGATCGCGGACCATCCAAGTGTCCATCTCATCCCTAGCCCTGAGATAGTCCGGCATGGGGATGAACGAGGTATCAAGGTCGTGAATAAATGCGTGGTCCTTTGCTCCTACGATCGGATCAACAGAGCTGGTGATCGCGGGGTCTGTGGTTCTGCGGCTGACCCAGAAGGGCACGAGGAAGATGGCAGCGGCACCGAGACAGGCCAGCAGCATGGTCGCGGAAAAATCCATTGGCAACAGGTCTCTCCGAAGCAAAACTCTCCTAGTAGCTTGCCACGCTGAAGGGCTTAATCAACGCAATATGAAGCTAGGCAGAGGACCAACTAAGGTCTTAGGGCTGTTTGAACTGGCAAAGTGGAACTCTGCTCATGGGCCAGGGGTTGGCGCTAACATAAGTTAATCCGCTCCAGTGCCGATTAAAGGTTGCTCAGGGTCTCTCGATGCTCATCGTACGTTCCGACCAAGTTGTCTCTCAACGGCATCCCCCCACAACAGCGTCCCATGTGGACTCGAGTGTTCGTGACACCTACCTGGGTCTGCTGGGGCTCCCTGTTCCTGAGCGGTTCATTGAGTTGGTGCAATCGTACCCAGACCAACAAGGGGCGGACTCAGGGAATAGGAACTGCGGCAGCCATGCCCCTCTATTACATAGATGTTCGGAGTAGGTTCGGCGTCGATGAGGACTGCGATGGCGTGGACCTACCCGACCTAGCGGCTGCTCGTGCTGAGGTCCTCAAAGTCGGGCATCGACTTGTGGAGCGGTGGGCTGAGATGCCGCCTGATGCTCGAGCTGAGATCATCATTGAGGTGATTGATGAGCGGCTCAAGTACGTCCTGAGAGTTTCTCTGCCGGAGATTCAGCAGGGTCTATTCATTGGCTAGGGACTCACTGAGCCAAAAGGAAACGCCCCAGCGCAAAAGCCGGGCGGGGCTCTCACAGCTGGGGCTTGAGTAGGGCTGGGTGCCATCCACGCCGCTAACGTAGTGAAGCCCAATCTCGTCGGTCAACGAGAGGATTGACGAATGGTGAGCTATGGCGGAAACTGGGTGATGACGGTGTGAGAAGGGCGGCGTATCGAGGCGGGTGTCGAGCCTGCCAGAACCTCTTCGAGAGAGCGATACGCCATGAACGAGACTACCAACATTGTCCGCTTTCGTCAGCCCGACACGATTGACGATCCCCTGACCGATATTCTGCGGACTGGCGCTCGCAAGCTGCTGGCCCAGGCTATTGAGATCGAGGCTGAGGCCTTTCTCGCCAGCATGCGCGATCTCAAGCTGCCGGATGGCCGTGAGCGTTTGGTCCGGCACGGCCATGGCCCCGAGCGCACGATCCAGACCGGCATCGGTCCGGTGGCCGTCAGCCGGGTCAAGATCCGCGATCGCGGCGATGAGGGAGAGGACCGCATCCGCTTTTCCTCAGCGATCCTGCCGAAATGGGCGCGGCGGACCAAGAGCCTGGATGCGCTGCTGCCGATCCTCTATCTGCGCGGGCTCTCCACCGGAGACTTCCAGGAGGCGCTTTCAG
>NZ_VOSK01000519.1 GCF_009296175.1 Microvirga tunisiensis
CTGAGGAAGGTCGCCCCGCTCGCAGGCGACCAGAACACGCTCACGCAGATCAGCGGAATAAGGCTGGGGCATGGCTCGCCTCCCGGGCCATATCCCAGTCAACGCGCAGCCCACCCGAATGGATTCAAGCCCAGATCAAAAGCGCTTTAGCTATCGTCGAGCTCACGGAAAGCGTTGTTGTTGGTGAACTCCGCCCTCCCAACGAGCTGCGCCACGTCCATGTTGCGCAGAGCCACCTTCTCGCCCTGCACTGCGACGTTCTCCACCGGGATCGCAGTCTTCAAGGTGCTGCTAGCAATAGTGGCAGCGGAACTCAGCCCTGAGCCCCGCCACCTGGCTTGCGGTCAGAGCTTAAGCTTCATCGAAGCCGAAGTCCTCGCCGCCATCACCACTGTCTTCGGCCGCCGCCGCCTGCTGCGGCTCGGCTTGGCCGGCATCGGCGGCTTTCGCCTCATCACCGCCGGAGAAGGCACCTGAGATCATGTTGCCGAGCAGCACGCCGCCGGCGACGCCCATCGCAGTCTGGGCTGCCCAGCCAGGAAGCCACCACCCCCGCGACCGGGAGCCATCCTACCCATGCCGGGCGCCATATGCGGGGGCATACTCTGCATCGGCTGAGGCTGGTAAGGCTGCGGCCGGGACTGCCCGCCACCGAAGAGGCCCGAGAGTAATCCGCCTCCGCTCGCCGGGCGGCTGGCGAGTTCGTGCTCCAACTGCTGGATGCGGCCCTGGGCGGCGCTCAGCGCCTGCTCCTGCATCACGATAGTCTGGGCCATGTAGTAGGGGGCGTTCGGCTGCCGCGCGACCTGCGAGCGGATGAACTCCGCCGCCTGCGTGTCCGGGCGCGTGGACTGGCCCTCGAACTGCGCGATCTTGCCGAACAGCTGCTCGATGGCCTGACGGTCCTGGTGGTCCATGTAAATTGATCCTTTTAACAATGGACGGAGATTACTCTTCCCGCTGCCCGGTGAGGCTCAGCAGCAGCTGGAAGATGTTGATGAAGTTCAGGTAGAGCGAGAGCGCGCCGAACACGGCCATCTTGTTGTTGGCCTCCTGGCCATAGCCCTCCGCGTACTGTTCCTTGATGGACTGCGTGTCGTAGGCGGTCAGGCCCGTGAACACGAGCACGCCGATGATCGAGATCGCGAACTGCAGCAGGCTGGAGCCAAGGAAGATGTTCACGAGCGAGGCGATGATGATGCCGATCAGGCCCATGATCAGGAACGAGCCGAACTTCGAGAGGTCTCGCTTCGTCGTGTAGCCGTAAAGGCTGGTCGTGCCGAACATGGTGGCGGTGATGAAGAATGTGCGGGCGATGCTTGCACCGGGGAAAACCAGGAAGACGGAGGCCAGCGACAGGCCCATCACGGCGCAGAAGGCCCAGAACGCCATTTGGGCTGTTGCGGCGGACATCGCATGCAGGCGGAACGAGAAGAAGAACACGAAGGCCAGCGGCGCCAGCATCACGACCCACTTCAGTGGCGTCTGGAAGATCGGCACGTAGAGGGCAGGCGTCGAGGCCACGAAGAAGGCCACGAGCCCCGTCACCACAAGGCCGATGCCCATGTAGTTGTAGACCCGCAGCATGTGCTGGCGCAGGCCTTCATCGAAGATGGCGCCACTCGGGCGGGCGGTTGTTGTCTGCCAGGCATAGGGAGTGTTCATGGATGCATTCTCCTGAGGTTTACGGAAGCTGGCGTGACAGCCGCTGGGCTGCCCGTTCAAAGGCTTTGTCGCCGGCGATCCCAGTCAGCGCGTAGGCAAGGGGCCCCGTCTGCCAATAGATAGCCTTCGCCTTGTCGAAGCGGGCCAGGGTTGGGGCGATCACATCGAAGGCCGGAGCCTGAGCGGCAAAAAGGGACACCCGGCCCAGATCACTTCCATCAATGATGAGTTCGACGCTGTGCCCATGCCTGGACGGGAAAACCTGTGCATCCCGAATCTGCCAATCTGTCGGCAAAGCTGGGAGTTGGATCCCAGTCTCGGCCAGGATCTCGGCCGGGTCATAGGCCTCGACTTCAGGCTGTGAGATCATGCGGGCGCGGAGAAGTCCGGTCTCGTGGGAATGCAGGGCGTCCTCGACAAAGGCAGGAGGCTTGGGGGACGCCTCGCTGTGGGTGATGCCCAGCCCGACCTGCCCATGGGCAACCCAGCCAAACCCGATCAGCGCCACCATGGCGGCAACCCGGCGCAGCTTTAGGCCGAACTCGTGCCAGGCAAGAGCGCGCTCAAGTCGCGACGCCGCTCCAAGCGTGGTCTCCGGAGCGCGGGGCAGAGGAGCGGCGTTGAGCAGCCGGAGGGCATCCCGGTCCTTCAGATCGGCCATGATCCGCACTGCGGCTTCCGGATCGTGGGCAAGATGCTCCTCAACCTCAATGCGCCGCGCGGGATCAAGCTGATCATCCACATAGGCCAGAAGGTCCACTTCGGTGATGGGGTCAGACACCGGATCCTCCTACGATACGCAGGCTTGGACGCTTGGCTTCGGAAGGCTGTGCAAGTTCGGCTCCAGCCTCGAAGCCCCGCAGGGTGACGCGGGCCCGGCCGAGGCGGGACATGAGAGTTCCGATCGGGATCCTGAGGGCATTGGCTGCTTCCTGGTAGGGCAGCCCCTCGATAGCCACGAGATGCAGGGCGGCGCGTTGCTCGTCTGGCAGGCTCATGAAGGCGGCTTGGACCTGCTGAAGCCGTACCCGGCTTTCCTGGTCGGGTGGAGCCGCTGTCTCGGCAACAGCAGCCGCCTGCTCCAGCCGGCGCAACTCCGCCACGTGACGCCGCCGGTGATCGATGAAGGTGTTGTGCAGAATCGAGAGTAGCCAACCGCGCAGGTTGCCGCCCGGGCGAAACGAGCTTCGCCCTTCATAGGCGCGGACAAGGGTGTCCTGCACCAGGTCTTCAGCCTGGCTCTCGTCCCGTGCCAGCGAGCGAGCATAGCGCCGCAAGGGCCCGAGCAGTCCAATGACATCCATGCGCTTGGCGTCGTTCATGACCCGTATACGGAGCCGATCGCAGAAGTAATCCGGCAGGGATGGAATTTTCTGCCCGTCACCTTACTGCGAGTGAGAAGGCGAGGGCTGTCGAAGCACTCGCCTTCTCACGGTCGGTTTAGCTCTGCGGCTGAGGAACCAGTCCTCCGTCGCTCTCCCGCGGGCGGCCACGGCCGGCGGTGGGCACGGCGGAGCCGCGGCTGGGGCTGATCGCCTCGCCGGTATCGCGCACCGGAGGCTGTCCGTCGAGGAGATGGCGGATTTCGTCGCCGCTCAGGGTCTCGT
>NZ_VOSK01000520.1 GCF_009296175.1 Microvirga tunisiensis
AAGCGCGATCATGGACTACCTGGAGCACCACAATGCCGACCCGAGACCCTTTGTCTGGACCGCCTCGGCCTCAGCTATCCTGGAAAAGGTCGCCCGTGCGAAACAAGCGTTAGAGTCACAACACTAGCATCTGGCGATGCCGGCCAAGGCGCCGTATGTAAATCGGCAAAGCCGACAGAATTGTCGGATATCGCTCAAAGGCACTGAGCGTGGTCGGACCCGCCTGTATGAATAACGCTGTCGGTACAGCTGCGATGATGCGAGCGCCTTCGCCGAACAACGAGTGGCGGACGATCGCGACCGTTTCTCGGTTTGTCGACCGTGAACAATGATCGGCGCTAGGCGGCGCGCGGTTTCGCTCTGCCGTGGAGGCAGGCCAGCAGCAGCCACAAAAGCATCCTCAGCCAGTTGAGGAGGAGCGAGAAGTTGTAGCCTGCAGCAGCCGGGACGGCATTGATGGCATTGCCGTGTTCGCCGGCGAGATAGTTGCGGCCCATGCGGTGCTCCGCCTTGACATGGCCGATGACCGGCTCGATGGCGGAGCGGCGCCGCATCTCGCGCTTGGTCGCCGGCGTGACGCGGCGCTTCTGGCCGCTGGTGAAGACCCGGAACCGGTGGCTTTCGGGGGCATTGTGGCCGCGGTAGCCGGCGTCGGCGAGCATGCGCTCGATCTCATTGCCGATGGATTTCTCGATGTCGGGAATGACGGTCGCCAGCGTGTGGCCGTCATAGGGATTGCCGGGCAAAGCCTTGGCATACAGCGCGAACTGGCCGCCCTTCGAGCGTTTCAGCATGGTCGCGACCGAGACTTGACGCCTCCTGGTCATTTTTTGTTCGGTTTAATTCACCTTCTCTAACACGTGAATGTCTGAGCCGGTGTTGTCTGAGAGCACATCGATTGACACAAAGCCCGCTCGGTGTGCACATTTTTTGAGAAACAACTCAGAAAACGAAAACGAGTTCTTTAGATGCAGTCGATCACCACTTAACAGTATAATCTCTTTACCACCAAGGCAAAAGTCCAGATCCCTTTTGACCACCGCAGTGTGTATGACTTGCATGTATTGGTCTTCACCTCTTACATCCGACTCATATTCAAATGCCTCTGGATCAAAATTAGCGTCGACCGGCAGTTCTGCCTTCATTCTATAGAACACGTTTAGCTGAAATTCAGGATGCGTTTCATAGTAGGACTTCGCCACATCCCTCCTCAGATCTGAGCCAATTGAGATCGCAACCCAGCACCTCTTCGCACTATTCGCTATCTTCTTCAGCGTCTCGACGACCGCCTCCATGGGGGGCGTATCATTTATTGGGGTGGCAAGATTTCCAAATGTCCGGCCATACATGACAACAAATGCCGCTTCGTCGTCGCAGAAATAGCGTCGCCCAGAGAATATATCGTCGCGTATGAACTCGATTTTCAACCCCAAAGCGGACGACATTTGCGCTATGTCCCCGAGGAACTCTTTTGACCGGTCTACGAGCGTGCAACGTGACGTTTCGCCGCGCAGACATGTTATAAGGGGAAGCGTTTTCTGTTGGAAGGCTCGCAATGTTCCGGGCCCATACTCCAGAACCGACACCCCTTTACGACATCGTTCGTCCTGATGATACCATTGAACATAATCTCTCACTCTCTCGTGAAGTTTTTGGGTCAACTTGAGTTCCGCATCCACCATATTGGTTGTGCCAGTGACGAGCGCATTACTGATCCTCTGAGCTTCAGCCTTAGCCCATAACAACGCGCCACTCATTGGATTGCCATCCCGGTCGAATCCGGTGTGGTGAGCGTATTGTTCAGGACCTAAATCAGGCGCATATTTGTGCTGAAATAGCTGCAAACTCGTTTCAAGAAAGCTCAAACTGATCTCCTCTCGACCCTTTAGCGGCTCGTCGGATTTCTCCAGTTGGCTCACTTACCGCCGTAAACGAAGGTGGTGCGCGTAGTCCGCGTATGCCGTCACCGGTCCCAGGGACTCGCCAAAGCGCGGCTCGCTCGTCAGAGCAGAAGCGCAGCGCAACCGCCGATAACCCGTTGAGTCTGTGCATGGGATATCTCCATGAACCCAGAGGAGAGGCTACTGGATTGGAAGGAGTAATCCTTGACGTAGATCAAGGGCACCCCGAATTCCGGGACGGTGCACCGTCCGTTTTCGGCTATTCAGGAATCGCCCACACGACAATCGGACGTGCCGAAGGTAAGCCGTTTACAGTGTATGCGTAAACGCAGGCGTATCGCATCTTACATCGACGGCAACCAGAACGCCCGCCGCTGGTGACGAGCACATTTAGAGCGCGTTGACATTCACTTGGTCCAGATGAACGCGCTGACGAGGCAAAGGATTGCCATGAACGCCCGTGGGGTCTGGTCGTAGCGGGTAGCGATGCGTCTGAAGTGCTTGATTTTCAGGAAGAACCGCTCGACGAGGTTGCGCTCGCAGTAGAGGGCGTAGTCGCAGGGGACTTGCGGCGATGTTGTTCTGGGCGGGATGACCGGCACGGCATCCTGGCCTTCGATGACGTCCCGCAATGGCTTGGCATCGTAGCCCTTGTCCCCCAAGACATGGTCGGCGGGAAGATCGGCGATCAAGGCTTCAGCCTGAGTGAAATCGCTCGCCTGTCCTGGCGTCAGGATGAAGCGGAGCGGATTGCCCAAAGCATCGACGACGGCATGGATCTTGGTCGTCAGCCCGCCGCGGGAGCGTCCAATCGCACGAGCTTCAGGCCCCCCTTTTTGCCCGCCGCATGCTGGTGCGCCCGGACAATGGTTGAGTCGATCATGACGTATTCGAAGTCGGGCTCATCCGCCATGGTGGCAAAAAGCCGATCCCAGACGCCGCTCTTGGACCAGCGCGAGAAGCGAACAAAGGCGCTGTTCCAGTTGCCGAAGAGGGCCGGCAGATCCCGCCAGGGCGCCCCAGTTCGGGCCAGCCAGAGCACGGCTTCCACGAACAGCCGGCTATCGACCGCCGTTCTGCCAGGATCCATGCGTTTGCCTGGCAAATGCGGTGCCATTCGATCCCACTGGTGATCTTTCAACATCAGACGAACTCCGCTCACCCAAGCCTCCGCTCCCAAAAGGAGCTTGAATCAGATTTGCGAACCCGTGGGAATCCTGAATGTCAACGCGCTCTAGCACTACAGTTGCAGGTGCCGCGCATGGGCCCATAATCTCCTGATCTGACACGGGAGGCTGCCATGACGGGTGTGGCCATCGAGCAGATGCTCGAGCTCTGGTGTGTGGAGTTGCGTCAGGTCAA
>NZ_VOSK01000521.1 GCF_009296175.1 Microvirga tunisiensis
ATCTCGCCCGGGCGGAGTTCGCAACGCTGCGGTTGCGCCTGCTCAAGATCGCCGTGCGGGTGCAGGAAACCACCAGCCGCATCCGACTGGCCTTTGCCTCGTGCTGTCCGGAAGCGGATCTCGTCCGGCGTCTTGCGAGCGCTCTGGCACCCCAGCCCCGGGCGGCCTCGCCCTGAGCGCCGGGGCTGCCATCGCCCCGGTCATCCCATCCCGTCCCTGCCAACGCGTTCCCCACGTTCCAGACCTTGCCGCGGTGAAAGAAACGCAGCGGATCGGCACGCCCGCGCTACCAAATAGGCCCCGAAACAAACTCTGGTGAATAGGAACGGCTAGACTCTCATCCATGACACAGATGGCCGACGAGATCCGCTCCCTCATTGCGGATCTATACGATGATCCTGAGGCCTTCCTGACGACGCCGCATCAGTGGCTCGGCGGGCGTTCGCCGAACGAACTCATGGCTACAGAGACAGGCCAGTTCGTGCTCCTGAAGTTTCTCCGCGGGGGAGACCACGTGCCGCCCATTGAACCTGATCGAGACTTCAAGCCCTATACGACGGCAAACGCCGACGACTGCATTGACAAGGCGATCACCCGGCTAGAGGGCCAAATCGAGCAGCTCAGGTCTCTCAAAGGATCTGGGGCAGAGATCGCCACGGTCATCGGAAGGGCACGGGAGGTTTATGGTGAAGAGGGTCTGCCGTGGCTCCTTGAGTACAATCAGGTCCTGCAGACGACACCTTTGGATCTCGTGCTCCAAGGTAAGGCCGAGCGTGTCCTCACGCAGCTTGGACGGATTGAGCACGGAGTGTACGCATGAGCGCGGAGGATTGACGAGCCAGCACTAGCAGCGGAGTTCCTCTTTAGATCCGCGTGCAGAAGGCTTTTGCCCCTTGGAAACCCGCACGATGTGCTCACCACCGAGATGGTGGTATAAGGGCGGCGTGCCGCGACGCTGGAGTCCGTCTGTGGAGATACCTGAGCATCGTTGATGACTGCCGACGAGTTTTCGATTGGATCGAGAGGCAGTCCGAGCCGCATGAACTCATAGACGGCGTGCCTGTTAGCATCATGGCGGGGGCCAGACAGAGCCACAACGTGGCGACTACCAACATCGTGGTAGCACTAGTCCTGTCGGCAAAGACGAAGGGTTGCCGCGCAACATCGAGCGATACGGCGGTCAGAACCGGGCAATATGGGGTCCGATACCCGGATGTCGTCGTCGATTGCGGCCCGCCTGACCCGTCGGCGAAGGAAGCTGCACGGCCCACGGTTGTCGTGGAGGTGTCCTCACCCGGCACCTTGGCCATAGACCTGACGGATAGGATCGATGAGTATCAGGCCCATGAAGACATCCAGGTCATCATGCTTGTGGAGCCGGATGTCATCTCGGTGAAAGTCTACCGGCGCGACGTGCATGGCCTCTGGACCACCGAGAAGTACGATGACGTTGAGCAGTCCGTTGATCTTCCCGAAGTAAACTCGTCCATACGACTGCGGGACGTCTACGACACTCTGGAGCCGAAGTCGCGGCCGCCCCGTTGAAGGCTCCAGCCTTGGGACATCTTGGTTAGTCTGGAGGAAGGCGAAGCCCGGCTTGACGAGATCACAATCGAGGACGATGCGATATGCTGAGTTCCCGTACGACAACGAGGACTTCGTGCCGCCATCCTCCGGGGTCTACAGCAGACTTCTTGTCAAAAGTGTTGTTATCAGATTCGCTGTTGTAGGTGGGCGGATTCTATTCTGAAGTGCGAATTCTATTCATGGATCGATCGGCCTGTAAACGACCACGGCTTTTCGTTGGATGTGGTGGTCAGCTAACCATCCCTGAGCCCATGGTCAGTGATCGCACCGGGCAGGCGAGGGCGATCGTCACACCATCGATAGAATGGCGTGCCCCGGCCAAGAGACGTCTCAGCCGGGGCACCTGCGATGCCGGTTGCAACACCGCATTGACACGGGCTGATACGCCACGCGCCCGATGATTCACATCATCCCTGGTCAAGGTAAACAATCGGTATTTGTCCAACGCCTTCATTGAAGGTCGCAACGCGCCATCATCAATCCTGGCACTGATGTCTTCCATGGAGCGTGGGAGAAGACCCCAGAAGTTACAATCCCAAGGAAGAGGGATGGGAAGAGGATCAGACTGCCGAAGGTCAAGACGAGGCAAATCCCAAAAAGGACAACTCATGCTTCGCTCAACGCCGAAGCAGAGCGCTTCGACTCCGGGCAAGGCTGACATCGTCGCCTTCTACGAAGGGCTGGCCCTCACGTTAGCGCCGCCAGCCCACACTCCCATCAATCCTTCCTCCGAAAGATACACGTCATGTCGACACGTTTCCTCACTCAGGACGAGGCCATGCGCTTACTCGTCACCCAGATCCGTAAGCATCTCATCGGCCATGAGGCCGCGGTCATGGCCTTCGCGGCAGAGATCTGCCGGCACATCGCCGCCGGCTCAGCGCAGCGAAGACCTGGCATCGTCCTTGTGGCCGGCCCCAGTATCGACGGCGAGCATCTTGGGCTGCCTACGGGCCTTGCTGCCTGCTTTAAGAGTAGCGGCGGACGCTACGAACTGGGCGCCAGCCAGGGAGAAGATCTGGCCCATATGTTTGCATCCCTCGCCGATGGAGCCGGGGTCCACTCTCTGCTGCGATCGGCGAGGGATAATCCCAACGCCGTGTTCGTACTGCAGGATATCGACAAGGCTCGCCCCAGCCTCGTCAAGGCCCTCGTGAACGCCTGGAGCCAGGGCTTCCTTGAGGATGAGGGTGGCGAGGAGATCTCCCTGGGCGATGCGATTTTCGTCCTGACCACCGACGTGGCGCAGGAGCAGATCGGCCGGATCGCTCGCGAAGAAGCGGATCCGGACCGGCTGCATGTGCGGTGTCTCAAGGCACTCCTTGATGCCGGTGTCCCCGCCTCGCTCCTCAAAAGCATCGATACCGTGGTTGCCCTAAGGACCATGACGCCTGGTGAGGCGGTGCTGGAACACCATCGCAGCTTTGCGGAACAGATTGCCTCCCACGGCCTGGTTCTGGTGGAGGGCGGGATCGACGGCCGGGTTCTGGCCCATTCCATTGACTCATCGATCGAGCCCGATATTCAGGAGATACTGTCGGCGAATTCCCTGTTGGCTATTCAGCAAGAGGAGGATGGCATGAGTCTTCATCCCGAGCCGATTGGTGAGATCCCGGCCGAGACCGTGCGAGTTGCCCGGGCAGCTTTCCCTAAGGG
>NZ_VOSK01000522.1 GCF_009296175.1 Microvirga tunisiensis
CTCAAGCGGGCAACTGTCCGCCACATGCGCCGACTGTCGAAATCGCCCGCGCGCGTCCGAAGCTATTTCAGCCACAAGTCCGTCCGCTACGCTGCATGCTCAAGACAATGAAGACCGGATCAATAACGTCGGCCTCTATGTCGTCGGTGTTTCCCCCCTCCTTTGGGCCCTAAGGCGCCAACGTGAGGTCTGCAAGAGAGAGGTCCCCCAATTCACGGCGGTGATCGCCTCGCTGCCAGTCCAACGCTCTCTCTCTGGTTTCGGCGGCACCCCCTGGGCGCAGAAGTGACGATAGCTCGTCTATTCTCTGGCCCCTGACCTGTTCGTCGCGTGCGCGGCAACACCATCGACGCTTTCTGCTCCTGATACTCCTTTCCTTCAAAAGCCCCTTAAAGGAGCAATGCATGAGCCTCCTCACCTCGCAGCGTCGGGCAGTCGCCAACGCAGAATTTGCAACCTTCGACTTCGGCTATCAGGTCCGAGACGGCTCCGGCTGGGAATACACGACGCCCGGCAACGCCTGGACGAAGCCGGTCTATTTTGAGAGCGAGGGGGACGATTTCAGCGTCCGAGGTGATCTGGTCGTCATCTTCCATCCACTGACACCTGACATCGCTGAGTCCTACGCCACTGTAAATGGGCAGATCATCCGAGGCCGCGCCCGCGAGGCGCTCGAGGTGCGGATGACGAACGAGCACGCCGAGCCTGTTATAGTCGCCTATGTCAACGGTCACACGGTCGGCAATCCCGGACCCGGAGGCTGGGGAATTGCCGCTTTGGCCAAGAACGGCACCTTCCAAGAGTTGAGCGGTACCGCGCTGGGATCCGTTACGAACAACCAGATGGAACTTCTGGCCGCCATCGCTCTCTTCAGCCGGCTCGACCGCCGGACAGAGGTCATCGTCTACGCGGATTCCCAGTACCTCATCCATGGGATGAATGAGTATCTCGCCAAGTGGAAGCAGAAGGCCTGGAGAACCTCAGATGGCAAGCCCGTCAAGAATGCGGAGTTCTGGATCCTTCTCGACAGGCTCACTTCCCGTCATCGCGTGACGTGGAACTGGGTGCCCGGCCAGTTCATCTCCCCTGGCAATGACGTCGCGGATCGCCTTGCCCAGACCGCGGCAAACTCCCAGCAACTTGCCGCCTGATCCAGCCCCTCAATCCGATGATCGAAGGTGAGACGATGACGCAAGTAAACGATCCCGAGAATTTTCAAGGCCGCGTGGACTACGCCGCTCAAGTCATCTCAGAAGGTGCCGCCACCAGCAGGAACTTCGATTCCTGCTTCGAGAATTATGATGGCGACGAGGTGGCAGCGGCCATGGTCCGCCGCTCTGAGACCGACGAGCGCCTTGCTGCAAACCTGTTTCGGTATCTATGCCGGGAAACAGTCCTTGCGGCGGCCGAACGGCTCAAGGGGAAAGACCTGGCGAAGGAGGCTCGCGCAACACGGGAGCGCAGTGCTGCAGCTTCTTTCGCAAAGGCTGAACCCGTCTCTCAACAGTCGGCAGCGTGACCGGATGCAGCTACGCAAACCCATGGCTTCCGCTGACGCAGACCAAGTTATGGACCCGTGGGTCAATATGAGCCGGTCCCTGCCGCCACAGGCTCATTTGGCATTGATCGTCCTATTCGTCATTTCCATTGCGGCCCTTATCGTTGCGGTCGCTTTCCGGCATCCGCAAATCGACTCCGGCTATGGAATCATAGAGACATTCGTCCGCTCGGCCCAATAGACCTCGAAGCACTAGCAATTCGGCGAGTTCAGAGACTTAGAAATCGCATTGGTGGCTGCGGCTCGCTATAGTCGGTCCGGGGGATCAACATCTATGTCCAAACGCTCGCTGGACCTGAGCCTAATAGCGCTTACGGTAGCATTCTTAGTCTTTGTCGTTGTTTTCAATGAAGATCCGGGAGTGCGCGTTGCCCTATTCGGTGATGTGCTCCCTGAAACCACCTGGCATGCAAAGGCTATTTACAAAGCTTTGTATGACATCGGAATGGGCGGCCTGGTCAGCGTCCTTTTCTATCTGCTCCTGGTTCGGATCCCGGAGAATTCAAAGCGCCGGCGGATCCGGCGTAGCCTTGAAGTTCAGTTCAGGCGCTTTAAGCAAGACTGCCTGTATGTGATGCTCGGTACCGTGAACGGCAGTATAGACCCGCGGCTTGCGGACGAGCTCCTCGACCAGAAGGCATTCAGGTCGTATTTCAAGGGAAAGGCCACCGCGACCCAGGATCGCTGGGACGTCTTCCTAAACAATATTGACGAGAATGAGCTAAGCCAAATCCTCCGATCGATGGAAATTCTCCGTGAGGAAATCAACTTTGCTCTCGGCGCGACGGATGTTCCCACCGATGATGCCTTCAACTTCTTAAAACGCCTATCAATCGCGAGTCACTCGCTCCAAAGGACCGAGTTGGGGTACGACACCATCAAGCCCCTCTCGGGCTTCTTGTGGACGCTGTTCTCCGGCTTCGACATCATCTCGGGCTATCAGGAGGAGGACGTCTTCGAGAAAATGATCCGCTCGATATAGGCCCTCCTATCCTCCACCGTGAACGATGTTCAAGAAATGCTCTGGCCCTGCCCCGAAGCCGGGTAAGATCAACGCATACCACCTGCTATGGAATCTTTTAATGGTCGACGGGTCACCCGAACGAAACTTCCGCGAAGTACTCGAGACGCTTCAAGAACTTGAGGAGCTTTTCGCAGCCCCGCATCCAGCCGATGTTGAGGGCCAGCTCCAGCAAATCGACCAACTGATCACGGAGCATGGAGGCCTGGAAGGTGTCCTCGAGGGCGTGTCGGCAGAACTCTTAGCTTCCCTCTCCACCACGATCCTCTCTTACGCTGCCCGGGAGGAGAAGGTGTTCCGTGATCTCTCTGCCCTCCTGGACGTGGACGATTTCGATCTCGCTATCGATCCTCAGTCATCGAGGCTCACAATTAAGCGCCTCCTGGATTCTTTGATGCCATCAGCCCATCGAACTCCAGTGCCACGGGTCAGCTATCACTGACACCTCTAGCAGCATTGCCAACGCAGCACTTCAGGGCGGGGTTTCCCGCCCTTTTCTAGTGTGCCGAGCATGTTCGACAGCTTGGAGGTGCAAGTCCTCTACCCAGCCTGATGGCGGCGAAGGGTTAGCAATGCGCAAGGGCGTCGCCGCGAGGTGAGGTCTGAAGGAAGCGTGGAGCAAAAC